>CAYPFV010000088.1:0-13360 GCA_964410015.1 uncultured Bacteroidales bacterium | reverse complement strand
TGTGCAAATCCGCTCAATCTGTGTCATCTGCGTTCCATTTATCTTAATCATCCTCGTGTGTGTTTAAGGATTAATCATGGATGTTTCATCTGGTTATAATCTGATTAAGTCGGTCAGATGCCTGCCCGGTTCTTTTCTTACGGGGGAGCTCACCAAAACTCCGTTTATTTTTCCGTGTTGCGAAATCATAATCATCTACGTGTTTGTCAATAGTATTGTTATGGCTCGGTTCATCTTTTTGTTGTATAAGCTTGAATAACAAATTCTGAACTTCTTTACACAATAGAAACCTCCATGATTAATCCTTGAACACGCACGCTGATGATTAGACTTCCTGCACGTACACAAATACAAAACATGGGGTTCCTTCTGGTCTTAAAGTACAAACTATTTAAGGATGACAAGAAAACTTTAAGTTTCAGATAAGAATCTGTGAAATTTTTCTAATCTGTATGATTATGATGTTGAACAATTAGAAAATGTTGAGCGATGCATTTAATAATCACTCTTATAATTGATTAACATCAATAAACCTAACAACCCTTTTTGTAGATATTATCCTTTCGGTTATTGATCAAAAACCAGTTTTCAGGATGCATTATTTTGACAAAGATTTTAATTTTGCTACTATATTTTCAGTAGCATCAACAAACGGCAGAAGTATAAGATTTGCTCCCGCCAGTTCAAGTTCTTTAGCTGTTCTTCCAGAATAAGAAGTTACAGCAATATTGCCTTCATATCCTGCCGTTTTCAGGTACTTGATCAGTGCCAGGTTTACCTGCTTATCGGGCAAAGTAGACACTACACATTGAGAATTTCGGGGTAAAATTTCCATCAATTCCGGGTCATCAGCATCACCATATTGAGCATGTCTTCCTTTTCTTGTCCATCTTTTAACATTGCGGGGATCAAAATCAACTCCAAAAACTGTAAATCCTTTACTTTCGAGCCTTTTGGCAATATTATTTCCATACATACCAAGACCGAATATAATTACATCATATTTTTGGGTTTCCAGGGTTTCATCTTCAATGATTTCGCGGTAGGGGTTAGGACGCTCGAAAATAGTCAATAAGGGTGCAAATTTTTCATAAATCTGATGAGAATAAAGGATCAAATAGGTTGAAAGCCCGATAGTAATTAAACCTACTAAAGTAATAAGACCTAATGTTTCTTCATCAATTTGTCCCATTGATAAACCAAGGGCTGCCAGAATGAGTGAAAACTC
The DNA here is from genome assembly GCA_964410015.1 of uncultured Bacteroidales bacterium. Taxonomy (GTDB): domain Bacteria; phylum Bacteroidota; class Bacteroidia; order Bacteroidales; family UBA7960; genus SKVR01. The sequence continues at coordinate 12,132 of CAYPFV010000088.1, read as the reverse complement.
AGAGATTTGTGCAACATTCAAACCAGCCAAAAAACTTGTCCTTTTTCTGTAGCCCATAATGCCAAGAATGATCATAACAATGATAGGGTTTCCGATCAGTACAAACAAGGACAATATAATTGCCGGAACGATCTGTTCCCCGATGAGATTGACATTTACCTGAGCACCTAACAATATAAAAAAGAACAGCAGCAGAAAATCGCGCAAAGAAACCAGTCGCCCAGATATCACCTCCCGGTATTGGGTAGAGGCAAGTGATATTCCACCCAAAAAGGCTCCCACCTCTTTGCTAAATCCCAGATAATCGCTGAAAGCAGCAAGTGCGATGGCCCAACTCAGCGAAAACAAAACCAATAATTCAGGTGTTCTTGCCATGCTGGAAGTAAGTTTGGGCATTACATACCTGATGAGCAAGATAACAAAAACGATCAGGCCAACTCCTTTGAGAACCACTTTGAGTATCTCTAACGCAAGAAAACTATCGCTGGAATTATCCATTGACGATAATAAGATCATGACAAGGATTACAACAATATCCTGCACGATAAGAAACCCTATGGATATTTGTCCGTGTAAAGATTGAATCTCCTTTTTATCCGATAATAGTTTAACGATGATAATGGTGGAAGAAAAGGTGAGGGCAACAGCCACGTATAGACTGGTAACGGGTTCAAATCCTAAACCAATGCCAATAAAATAACCAAAAAAGGAAGTGAACATAACCTGCCCCAATCCTGATGCCAGCGCCACTTTACCTGTGGTTCTGATTAAACTCAGATCAAGTTTTAACCCCACCACAAAAAGCAGCACAGCAATTCCCAGTTCCGAAAGCAAATGAATTTTTTCTACCGATTGCATCAGATCCAAACCGTAGGGGCCTACCAATAAGCCTACACCAATAAAAGAAACAATTAAAGGTTGTTTTAAAAGTCTGCCTATAAATCCAAAAAGCACAGAAACAAGTAAAATGGCAGCAAATTCAAAAAAAGTATTGTTTAAAACATCCATGTATGATAAAATAAAAAACATAAATCAACTTTTAGAACCAGATAAAACGGTTAAGATAAAATAAACTCATTGAGCTGTTATAAATACAATGGTTAGATAAGCAACCAGGAAAATAAGAAATAATCATATTACATTAATTTGTCACGCGTAACCGTCAAAAACTCTTCATAAATAAGTTTATTGGTTCCAATAATTTCCCTGCTGAAAATAAAATCTTTTTCTCCTGAAAAATCCGAGACTATCCCGCCAGCCTGTTTCAGAATAAACCCACCGGCAGCAACATCCCATGGACTTAACCCATACTCGAAAAAAGCATCAAACCTGCCACATGCAACATAAACCAAATCAACAGCTGCACTCCCTAATCTCCTTACTCCATGAGTATTATGCAAGCACCAGGTAAACAATTCAAGGTATTTTTGCAACCTCGAATAGTCATGGTAAGGAAAACCGGTTGCCAAAAGACTATCCTGAAGTTTGCTTTTTTCTGAAACACTTATTTCTTTTTGGTTTAGGTAGGCATTGCCCCCCTCAAAACTATAAAAGCATTCATCAAGATTAGGTTCGTAAACCACTCCCAGTACAATTTCCTTTTCATGCATCAGGGCTATGGAAACACTGTATACAGGCAGTCCGTGGATAAAATTGGTTGTACCATCCAGGGGATCAATGATCCAGGTGTACGCTGTTTCTTCATATTTAACGGTATTTTCTTCTGCCAAAAAACCGGCTTCCGGCAAAATATTTCTCAAAGATTCAATGATTCTTTTTTCAGCAGTTTTATCAACATACGTCACATAATCGTGCCTGCCTTTAGATTCAATATGTTGGTTTTTGATCTTTTCCGATTCAGAATGAATAAATCGTCCGGTATCTTTACTGACCTGAATTACCTCCTGACATATTTGACTTAAATTGTCCATAATTTATCTTTTAGCATATTAATTAAAATCACTTTTATTACATTTGAACAGACGGGATAATGATAAAAATTACACATGTAACTTTAACAAGAAAAAGGCAAATGAATATAAGTAAAATTGCATTTCGCCATTTTTACACCTGAATAGTGAGATACAGATTCGTTTCCAATTTGATCGTTGTGTCCACTTTGAAAACTTGTTTTCGGCAAATCTGTGTTCATTTTCCGTTTTTAAACCCACTGATTATCAGAATTTAGCATCTTTATAAATCTGTATAATCTGTGGATAATTTACTTTTCAGAGTGGATTCATCGTTTAAACCCAATAAACTCCTTCATTGGTCAAATGGTTCAATTCTACTTGCTCAACAAGGTTTTTCCTGTTCTCATCAAATTGGGTTTTTACCTTTATATAGTTTTCTGTAAATCCAAACATGTGGCCTTCTATCTCTTCCTTTTCCCACAATACCTTTGTCTTCATACCCTTACAACTTTCATAAAAAGATCGTTTCATTTCCGCTGATACTTTCTGCATGGTTTTACTTCTTTGCGATCTTACTTTGCCGGGAACCGCTGCACCCATGCCAATGGCGCGGGTGTTGTCTCTTTCGCTGTAGGTAAAAACATGCAAATAAGATACAGGTAATGACTCTAAAAATCTTTTAGATTGTTCAAAAACATTCTCTGTTTCTCCCGGGAAACCCACAATCAGGTCAACAGCAATACATGCCTGCGGAAGGATATTGTGTATTTTATTTACTCTGGAAGCAAACACACTGGTATCATACCGTCGCCCCATAGTTTTTAAAATAATATCAGAACCAGATTGAAGAGGAATATGAAAATGGGGCATCAGGTTTTTTCTTTCTGCCACAAGTTCTATGATCTCATCTGTAAGCAAGTTGGGTTCAATTGATGATATCCGTATTCTTTCCAATCCGGTTACATCAGACAATTCTTTTAAAAGTTGAAAAAAACTTTCATTATTTCTTTTTCCAAAATCTCCAATGTTTACACCCGTTAGTATTACTTCTTTGCTGTTGGTTTGGGCAATGCGGGCAGCAGTTTTCAGGGTTTCTTCTATAGTGTTGCTTCTGCTTGGCCCTCTTGCCAGAGGAATGGTGCAGTACGTGCAAAAATAATCACATCCATCCTGTATTTTAAAGAACGTGCGGGTTCGATCGTCAGAAGAAAACACAGGGACAAAAGTTTCAGGTTTGTTTACCGCTATTTCGCTGGCGCCACCGGCAACATCTACTTTAATATGTTGTTCAAGTTTTTTGATATGTTCAAATAGGTTGAATTTGTCGGCATTGCCCAATACAATCTTTACCCCTTCTGTTTTACGCAGTTCGTCAGGGTTGATTTGAGAGTAGCATCCAGTTATGGCAATATGCGCTTCAGGATTTCTTTTCAGCGCCTGCTTGATAAGGGTTTTGCATTTTTTTTCTGCTTTGTGGGTTACAGAGCAGGAATTGATTACATATATATCTGCTGTTTGGTCAAAATCTACTTGTTGAAACTCGCGCGCTTCTTCCTGATTACTCATATAGGAAGTTTCGCTGAAATTTAATTTGCATCCCAAAGTATGGAAAGCGATTCTCTTTTTCAAAGGTTGCATTCAAATGATTTTTTTCAGGATTTTGGTAAATGTTTATAAAGTGCTTGATCCTGCCAACCGACCTATACAAAGTTATCCTAAAAAAATAAATTACAACAGGCTTTATTTCTGCCATACCCAATCATTCATGATATCAGAACATGATGAAAATACTTTTAATTGTTAAAAGACAAGTTTTTACATGTGTAGGATAAAAAATTAGCCAATGCAGATTTATTGAGGATTGAAGAACCTGGAGTAAAACTTAAAATGCCTTTCTTTAACCATTGAAATCTTATGGCAATCTGGCACGAAAGAAAAACACAATAATTATTTAAGAAAACTTAAGAGAAGAAAATGATCTGATTGGTATTCACTTCTTGTATTAGATATTTACAACAATATCAACACTTTTTTACACTAAACAAAAATAAATATACATTAATTCATCAAAATAAAATACATAAAATTATGAAGAATAAAGTTGTAGAAATGGTAAAAGCCCTTGTAAAAATCTTCCCTCTTTTAGCATTAATGCTGTTTTTTATATCTTGCGAAGAGGATGACAATGGTGGAGAACTGACTGCGAATGCAGGATCCGACAAAGAAGTAGATGTTGGATCAACAGTTACTTTAGATGGGGGCGCTTCTTTAGATCATACAGATGCCGGTTTTAACAGTCTGTGGTCGTTTGTCTCTGTTCCTGAAGGCAGTACTGCAGAGATAGAAAATGCCTCCTCTGCAGTTGCCAGTTTTGTACCCGATGTGCAGGGAGATTATATTGTTGACCTTACCATATCCAATAATATGGGCGAGAGCAGCGACCAGGTAATGATTACTGCGCTTGCTGGAACAGTAAGCATTAGCGGAATTTATAATGAAGACCTTCACCTGACCAATATTTTTGAAGATACGGATGAAGTTGATTATGTAGTCAGTGGAGATGTGGATATTTACGAAAGATTCACCATAGACCCCGGCGTGCGTATTGCTGCGATGAACGACAGAACACTCAGGGTACGCAACAGTGGTGTGATTGAGATCAACGGTACAGAGGCGGAACCAGTTATTATAGAAGGAGATTCGCCGCAGGCAGGATTCTGGAAGGGATTGACTGTGGAATCCAACAACCTGGAAAATACCATTAATCATTTACATATTTCTCACACAGGAAGTAGCAATATTCTGTCAGGAAGACCCAAAACAGCTTTATTACTTGAAACAGCCCGGGTTACAATTCAAAACAGTCATTTTACCAACAACGAAGGTTTTGGTGTGTCTGCAAGGAATGGAAATAACATGCCCCTGGAAAACTGTTATTTTGAAAATAACGCAGAGGGAGCTATGCATATACATCCATCTAATATCACTCACCTTGATGGGCAAACAAACTTCAACAATGAACTTGTTCATGTTACCAACGGAACCATTGATGAAAACACTGATCATACCTGGCGGAAACTCCTGAATGGAAGCTATTTTTTCCGTGACGATGTTCAGAACTATGGCAATATTACCATCGACGCCGGAGCAGAATTCCTCTTCGATAATGCTGTATATTTCAGAAACAGACATAATTCGGTTCTTGAAGTCAACGGCACGGAAACCGACAAAGTCGTTTTCAAAGGTAATATCGAGCTGCCCGGAGCATGGAAGGGAATCACCATTGAAAGTAACTCTCTGCTCAACAAAATCAGTCATGCGCAGTTTATGCATACCGGGCACAGCACAGTATTACCCGGGTACGACAAAGCATCGGTTGCCCTGGCAAGTGATACAAGATTGAATATTGACAATACACACTTTTCTGACCTTGATGGTTATGGCATATATGTTAGATATGACAACAGTCTATTATCCATTGACCAATTATCCTTCGGACAAAACATATCGGGTGCAACCGTTCGTCTTCTTGCCAATCAGCTGGAAGCCATAGATGAGCAAACCGATTTCAATAATCTCTATATTGAAGTACATGGTGGAGATGTAAACACAGGTAATAATATAACATGGATCAATCCTACCAACGGAAAGTACCTGTTTACCAGCAATGTAGAAATATACGACAGACTCACGATAAACCCTGGTGTGACCATGGAGTTTGAAAATGATCTGTATTTCAGAATCAGAGCAGAAGGTACAATCATTGCAGAAGGAACATCCACGGAAAAAATAACCTTTACCCGCAAAGAGAACAGTGGGACAAATTGGCTGGGAATTCATCATGGGGGTAATTCTGTTGAAAATTCGATGGACCACGTAGTTATCAGTTATGCGGGAAACAGCGCTTTTTATTCCAGCATAGGCCAAACCAATCTCGGTCTTGATAACAATTCCAGACTTACACTCACCAATTCAACAATCAGCAATAGTTTGGGTAGTGGCGTTGTGGTAAGAGGTTCGGCCGAGTTAACGGAAAGTGGAAACACTTTTTCGGGCAATGCCGGAGATGACATTGTTTACCTGTAAACAAAAAAAAAAACTCAGAAACAGAAAAACCAAAACTCTATTTTTTTCACTTAAAACACATGATATGTTATTTAAAAAAATATTAAGCGGAATTTTGCTGTGCATAACAACATTGTTGGTTTATGCTCAAAACGAGGATGAAACACAAAAAGATGAAACTGTCGATTATACCGGAAAAATACTTTTGAACGGTGGATTATCACTCGGATATTATAATTATGGTTTTATGGGTTCGAGAACAATATCAGTCCCCCCCATTAATGCTTTTCTTGAATACGGAATGCATGAGTTCATCAGTACCGGATTTTTCGCAGGATACGGACGCTGGACATATGATTATTTATCGGGTAGTAGCTATTCCTGGTCATTTATCAATGCCGGCGCCAGAGGTAGCATTCACATCACAAGATTTTTCAATGATGTATTCGATCAGGATATCGATGAAGAAAAAATCGACTGGTACGTCAGTCTTCTGGCGGGTTTAGAAATCAGGGGGTATAACAGTGACTTGTATCCCGATCTTTATGATAACAGAACCAGGGGTTTCCTGGGACCTGTATCAGGTGTAAGGTACTATTTGGGTAACAACTTTGCTATTTACCTTGAAGGCGGTAGAGGTGCTTTGGGTTATTTAACCTTCGGTTTGTCATCCAAATTTTAAAAGACCTCAATCACAAAAAACAGACAAAGAACAAAAAAACATTTTCTCACTAATACATAAAACCGGTTACTATGAAAAGGTAACCGGTTTTTTTTATTCTTGGTGAGAAAAAAAACCAATGTAAAAAATCTTTGCTAAATCATGTAACCCAATAAAAACTCATGCATCTACGGTTAAGATCAATCACAAATGTTTACAAATCGTAGTAAATCATTGCTGTAAGCGAGTCCATTTCAGGATGAATATTGTCAGTAAACAACCTCCATTAATGATGTTTTAAATAAATGAGTCCGGTTTGAAAAGTTTATTTCCCACCCATTACACAAATCAGTGCTAATTCATTTATCTGATTATCTGACAATTATAAATTCAATATTTTCACTAATAAATTAAAAAGGATTTTTCGGAGCAGACTCAGGCATTGATATTAAAACAATGAAAAACACAGAATTTTCTCAAATCACATAAAAACATCTTTTAGAATGGCACCTTTCACGACAAACAGAAAACTAATTTCGTTTTTTTACCATTTGAGTGACAGCATCTCATTGTTCATTTCTCCCGGCAAGGTTTTATTATATTTTAGTAAATTGTTAATTGTTATCCATCTAGATGTTTATATTGTTTATTATTTGTTTTTTTGCCTAAATTTACAATAGAGTATAAACCTATTTTATTAACATACATATAGAATTCTGACAAATCAAACAATCCTCATCATTTATGAACTATTATTTAGGAATCGACGCAGGTTCAGTAAGTGTTAAATGTGTGCTTGTAAATAAATCCCTTGAAATCATACATCAGGAATATCGCAGACATCACGGGCAGGTTGCTCTTTATACCAAAGAGATGATATTTCGTATTTGGGATCAATTTGAATCTGAAAATATTCAGGCAATTGCTTTTACCGGAAGCGGTGCCACACGAATTGCAAAAAAACTGGATTGTTTCTTCGTTAACGAAGTGATTGCCCAGAGCAAAGCCATGGCAAAACTACATCCTGATGTAAAAACCATTATTGAAATAGGAGGCGAGGATGCCAAACTTATTAAATCAGAAAAAGATGAAAAAACAGGTCTGGTCCAAATGCGCGATTTTGCTATGAATACCGTTTGTGCTGCTGGTACAGGGTCATTTCTCGATCAGCAGGCACAACGGATGGGTATCTCAATAGAAAATGAATTTGGCAATCTGGCAGTTACCTCAAAACATCCACCCCGCATTGCCGGCAGGTGTAGTGTATTTGCCAAAAGCGATATGATCCATCTTCAGCAATTGTCAACCCCTCGCGAAGATATTATAATGGGACTTTGCCTGGCCATGGCACGAAACTTCAGAGGGAATGTTGCCAAAGGGGTTGAATTGGAAAAACCTGTTGGGTTTATTGGTGGCGTAGCTTCTAATTCGGGTATGGTAAAAGCTTTTGAGGACGTTTTAGGGCTCAATACCAACGATCTGATTATCCCTGAAAGTCATAAAGTAACTGGTGCTTACGGGGCAGTAATCACAATGCTGGAAACCGGGAAACTCTTCAAATCACCCGACACCGGGCTGGTTGAAAACATCCATACAAATGTTATAAAAACCAAAAATGAGTTGCCTTGTTTACAAGATTCAGGGTATGAATATTTTACTAACACAGAGCCTTTACAAAAACCATTTCCTGCAGATGTTTACCTGGGGGTAGATATTGGTTCCATCAGTACCAACCTGGTTTTGATTGATGAAAAAAAACGTGTAGTAGCCCGCAAATATCTCATGACAGCTGGAAACCCAATACATGCAGTTAAAAAAGGACTTGCTGAGATTGATTCCGAGATGGGTGAAAAAATAAACGTGAAAGGGGTGGCAACCACTGGTTCAGGACGTTATCTGGTAGGCGATCTCATTGGTGCCGATGTGGTGAAAAATGAAATTACTGCCCATGCCAAAGGGGCAGCTAATATACGCCCTGATGTAGATACTATTTTTGAAATTGGTGGTCAGGATTCCAAATATATTTCTCTGAAAAACGGTGTTGTCACCGATTTTACAATGAATAAAGTTTGTGCTGCCGGAACTGGTTCTTTTCTGGAGGAACAGGCAGAAAAATTAGGCATAAGCATAAAAGGCGAATTCAGCGAACTAGCTTTACAATCAGACAATCCCGCATCTCTGGGTGAGCGGTGTACTGTTTTTATGGAATCAGCACTCAACAAACGACAACAAACGGGTGCACCACGCGAGGACCTGGTAGCGGGTTTGGCCTATTCAATTGTAAAGAATTACCTCTCTACCGTAGTAGCAGGAAAACCCATAGGAGATGTAATACTATTTCAGGGTGGCACGGCCTACAACAGAGCCGTAAAAGCTGCTTTTGAACAGGAGTGCGGAAAAAAGATCATTATTCCACCTCATCATGACGTGCTTGGTGCCCTGGGATGTGCCCTGATTGCCCTGGAAAATAAACCAGAAGGTAAATCAGCTTTCAGAGGTTTTGATCTGACCAAAAGAAAACTCACCACCGGATCATTTATTTGTGAAGATTGCTCTAATTCCTGTGAAATAAGAACTGTATCCCTTGAAGGTGAAAAAACCCTGAAATATGGCAGCAGATGCGGAAAGTTTGATGAAGAAGAAAGGGTGAAAAAGAAAAGTGCACTCCCGGATTTATTTGCTGAAAGAGACAAAATGCTTTTTAATGCAGCCTCAGTTCCCGCAGAAATTCATCCTGAAGCTCCTACGGTTGCCATACCCAGAACCTTATTGTTTTATGAACAGTTCCCTTTCTGGAAAGCATTTTTTTCTCACCTGGGAATGAAGGTGAAAACAACTCCACCATCCAATAAAAAAATTGTAAATCAGGGATGCGAAGCTGTGGTAGAAGAAGTTTGTTTTCCTGTGAAGGTGGGCTTAGGACATACGGTAGAGGCGTTGAAAAGCCATCCTGATTACTTGTTTTTACCATGCATTGTCAATGCTGAAGCAATTTACAATGATGCATGCACATCGTCTGTTTGCCCATTGGTACAGGGTTTTCCTTTTATGAGTGATGCATCCCTTGATTTTACAAAGTACAAAACCAGGATTCTGCGACCTACATTTCATTTTGAAAGCAATAATGTAAATAAGGAATTAACAGATTTTGCCAGACAACTTGGAATAAACGCATCAAGAGCCAAAAAAGCCATAAAAAAGGGGTTTGAAGCGATGGAGAATTTTAAAGGTTCCATGCTTCAAAGGGGAAAGGAGATATTGGATAATCTTCCTGCTGACACTCCGAACCTGGTCATTATTAGCAGACCCTATAACGGTAATGATCAAGGACTTAACCTCAGGATTACCAAAAAATTGCGCAACATGGGGATACTCTCTATCCCGGTAGATTTTCTGCCCGTCATACAAAAGTCAGATCCAATTCTGGAAAAGATGTACTGGAGATTCGGACAACGTAATATTTCCGCTGCTCACATTGTGGCACACAATCCACATCTTTTTGCGTTGTATATCACCAATTTTGCCTGTGGTCCTGATTCTTTTATATTGAAATATTTTGAAAAAGCGATGAAAAATAAACCTATGCTCACCCTTGAGTTAGATGAGCATAGTGCAGATGCCGGCGTAGTTACCCGTCTTGAAGCATTTCTTGACAGTCTTGAATATTTGCCTGAGAAAACCATCACCGTTTCACCCAATGGGCATCGCAAAATGGTTACAAAAGATTTTGGGGCAAGACGAAGGATTTACATCCCGCATATTGATGATCACGGACGCGGTGTAGCTGCTGCCATGAGGTATTATGGAATTGATGCGGAAGCATTGCCTATGTCTGACCAACAAAGCATAGAACTGGCAAGAAAATATGTTACTGGAAAAGAGTGCTACCCATACATGATTACAGCAGGCGATATCCTGAAAAAAACCACCGAAGCAGGATTCGAAGCAGATAAAGCAGCATTTTTTATGCCTACAACCAATGGCCCCTGCCGTTTCGGACAATATTGCCATGCCCACCAGCAAATCCTGAATGAAGCTGGTTTTAAAAATGCTCAAATGCTAACCATAGAACAAACCACCAGCTACGACAACGAGATGAAAAACCTGGGAACAGGGTTCAGAAAACTGGCCTGGCAGGTTTTTGTAGCAACCGATAACATAAAAAAACTATTGTATAAAACCCGACCCTACGAATTTGTGAAAGGGCATTCAGACCTGGCATACCAACATGCTTTGGAAAACCTGGAAAAAAACGTGGAAACTAAAGGAAAATTAGGCGATAGTGTAAAATATGCTGCCGATCTTTTTTCTGCCATTAAAACAATAAAAGATAAAAAGAAACCGCGCATTGGTATTATTGGCGAAATTTACGTAAGATCAAATGACTTTTGCAATCAGTTTATCATTAAAAAACTTGAGGAACTAGGTGCAGAAGTAGTTACGCCTGCTTTTCATGAATGGATTCTTTATACAGATTGGGAACGAAGAGTCGATCATTGGCGAAACAAGGAATATGGTGGATATGCCAAAGAATTGATTACCTCTTTCGTGCAAAAATACTATACCCGCAAAGAAACAGCACCTCTGAAAGGTAAAATTGAGGACTTTTTGTATGAAGTTCCCACCGAAGAACTCATGAATCTGTCTGAAGAATATCTGACCGAAAACCTCAGAGGAGAAGCTACCCTGAGCATGGCAAGAGCAGAAGAGTATGCGCGTCATGGTTTCCAGGGAGTGGTTAATTTAACCCCGTTCCATTGTATGCCCGGCACCATAGCCAATACTCTTTTGGTTAGATTCTCAAAGAAATACCCGCAAATACCCGTTTTAAAGATGGTATATGATGGTTCTGACAATTCTGCTGATGAAACCAAACTTCAGGCATTCATGTTTAGAGCAAAACAAATGATGAATACCAGCTTATCCGCATAATAGCAGTTCATTAAACAGTCAGGCATTTTTGAAAGAAGAATAAAGAGTAAAGGTTTTTATGATTTTTATAAAGACCAGTTCAACCCAGCAAACGGTTTTTCTGTTTCAACAAGGGTTTGTTCAGATATTTTTATTCTGTAGCATTCCCAAAAAATTTCGTTGATCAAAACCCGATATTCGTAAAAACCGTGAATTTACAACCTGAATATCAAGACATATCTGCACAGTCTTACACTAATTTTGAGGATATAAGCCAACTTCATAAAAGGAAATAATCTTTACCGGAGGAATCCAGGGACAAACAAACGAAAAAATTCTTAGCAATATATTCCCAATTTTTATCATCTTTGCAAGTGTGCTTGCAGTAAATAAACCTGTGCATGCAAAATCTAAGGTATTCTTACTTTTGCCAACATATTTTATTTAAATAAATACTAAATAATTCCTTTTAGAATAGAAGTTATTATTAGGATAAACCCGGTCATAACAATACTATTGAAACACAGGAGGATGATTATTAGGGTAATGACAAAGGCGCGTAGCGCTGACATTATGGTAGAA
>CAYPFV010000087.1:0-13405 GCA_964410015.1 uncultured Bacteroidales bacterium | reverse complement strand
GGTGCATGTAAAAGAAATAGTAAAAAAGCTGGTAATTGAGTTCTTTGCCATAGTCAATCTCTGAATCGTAATCGAGGTAAGTTTCGGGTTGGCAGTTAAATCTGCCTCCTGTAACTAATGCATTATTCCATTGAATGGTCAGGACTTCATTCCAGTTTTCCAGATACGATTGCTCATAAAAGCTTTCAGGCATGGAGTTGGCATAAAACCAGGCATTAAAGCCGGGATCCATAATGATCAGTTCGTACTCGGTCGAATCTGATGATTGGGTGTTTTCCAGATCGAGTGTGTCAGGAGGCGAAGAAGCCTGGACATGCAGAGAGAAAAACAGAAATGTAAATACTGCCAATGGTTTGCCTGCCAATGCTTTTATATAACTAAAAGACAAAACCACATTTATTGCATAACTGCCGTTCTGTTTGGTTAAACGATTTTTTTTCATGGGGTGTCCTCCTGTTTTTTAAGGATTGATTTTAAGAAACAACCTGTAAACAGTAAAACGCAAACAAGAGATAATTGTTGGAGACTGTATATCTGTTCTGATGGGTAATAGAAGTCCTTTTTCCGCAAAAATGATTTTTTTTTGGGGCGGACATGGTTGCTTGTATAAAAAAATTTATGTTTTTTTACATCTAAAATCTTTCCTTTATATTGTTTTAAAAAAAATAAAGATCAATAACATCAATTCTTTTTTGCTTTTTTTGGCAGAATCGATGTCATAACTATTCAATACAATGTGTTTCCATTATATAATAATCGGAATAAAAGGGTATGACAGATCCTCTGTTTTACTGATAATTATGTATTGTGTTTAATAACACATGAAGGTTTTATCCGAAGATCTTTAAAGTCAGTTCTGCCACCCTTGCACCTAATCTGGCACCATTTTTCTTTGTAGTTTCATCTGGTGCTCCCACGCATGAAGTTCCGTAATGTCCTGTTGCACTAAGTGGATCGCCGGCAATGATCATTCCATAGATTAGTAGCGCCTGATGTATAGAGAGCATTGTAGTTTCCTTTCCACCGCTAAGATTTGCTGCAGTGGCAAAAGCTGCTCCTATTTTTCCTTCTGATTTTTTTCTGAGACTCACAAAATCGTCGAATATTTTTTTTAGTTCAGCGGCCATTCCACCGAAATAAACCGGTGAGCCTGCAATGACACCTTTAGCAGACAAAAAATCGTCTTTGGTTACCTGCCCTGTTGATTTTAAGATTGCTTTTATACCTTTAATGCTGTTGACGCCTTCGGCAATTGCGTTGGCCAAGGCTTTTGTATTACCTGTTTTCGAATAATATAAAACCAATACGGTTATAAAATCTTTTTCAGTAAAATGTTTTTTCTTCTCTTTGATATACTCTTTAAAAGAAATAGGATCCCGGTTCAGAATTTTCTGCACTGTATCTGTGATGTTGTTTACTTTTCCACTTTTAATCTTGCCAAAAACCGCTATCATGGCATCAATCCAGGGTTTAGAAAATCCCCTTTCGTGCATGATTATCCGGTATGTTTTTTCATCTGGATTCAGGAATGCTATCTGTTTTTCCAGCACATCAGAAAATAGTTGTGCAACCTCAAAATGATCCAGCGATTCTTTTCCGGTAAGAAATAAAGTTTCTCCTTCAAATTTGGTTGGGTTTGCTATGATTGTAGCAGCTACTTCTCCAATATCACGGGTATGTATAAAAGGCGCTTTACCGTCACCAACGGGCATTAATATCTGATTGCGGTCTCTTATATCCTCTGTTTGATAGATTTCAAAGTTTTGCATGAAAAAGTTAGCTCTGAGAAAGGTATATTTCATTGGGCTGTTTTCGATCTTCTCCATTATTTTTGGATAGGAGGCAATGAAAACCACATGCTTTACTTTTTGTTTTATTGCTTCATCCACCAAAGGTAATAGAAGTTCTTCGGCGCCGGGAGTTGCAGATGGTCCGCACAAAAACAATATATCTATATCTTTTAGTGCCTGGGGAAAACTCTTTTGATTTGTAAAATCAAGGAATCGGCTATTTAAACTGAATCCCAGTTTTTTTTCTGCCTTGTCTTTATTCCGGGTGGCAGCAATAAAAGGGATATGTTGACGATGAAGCGATTCGGCTAAATAGGTGCCTACATTTCCGGTTGATGCGGTAATTAGTATTTTTGGATGATCCATAGTATTTTTGCTTTAGGTTTGTTTGCAAAAATAACAGAAGATACCGACCCTGTCAAATCTAACTTCTATTGATTGTTTCACAAAAGGGTGATAAAAAACCGGGAAAGGTATCCCGGTTCTATGTTCAGCAATGATACTTTCATACTTCAGGGATGATTAATTCGGCACGCCTTGAAAAAGAAAAGTTATTTTTGAATTCCTCAATTTCTTCTTTAAAAGAACGTGATTTTTGTGATTTAAACACTTCCAACGCCGGGTCTTTTTCAATGGATCTGCTGAAAGATTCTTCGTGTTGATGAAGGTAAACCTCCCCCATTCCGGGATAAATCTCTTTGAAGGTTTGAACAATTTCCTCAATTCCTAAATTTTTATCCGTCAGGTTATATACGCCGGATTCGGGAGCGTTTTGCGTTTCAAGGATTCCGGTAAGCACATCTACTACTTTACTTATATGGATGTAATCCCGGATTTGTTTACCTGTGCCATGAATGTGTATCCGTCCCATAAAATTTACATCAAACAAAAGCTTATTAACAGACCTTTCGAATTTTGCACTTGGGCTATATCCGTAAACATCGGACATCCTGAAAATATAACTAGAGCAATGGGGGAAAAGTTTTTTCACATGATTTTCGCCATTGAGTTTGCTTTTGGCATAAAAAGTTTCCGGGAAAGGCTGGTCATCTATATCTGGCTTACGTATCTGGGTTCCATAAATATCGGTTGTGCTCAGGTAAAAAAACTTTTTGATGTTATTGGCTTCCACAGCATAAACCAACTCAGCAGTTCCCCAATTATTTACCTGATCAAAAGGATAAGGGTTATCACCAACATAAAGCAAATTATCGATGCCTGCCAAATGGTAGATAACATCGGCTTTTTTCACCTGCTCGTGTAAAGTTTTTGTGTCGAGTAGTTCACCATTTAAAAATTGTATCTCTTTCAAATCAAACCTTTTATCCAGAAAAAGGTTATAATTTTTTCTGCTGAGGTTGTCATAAACAACAATGTCACTCACTTGTGGCATTTTTAGAAGTCTTAAAACCAGTTCATTACCTATATAACCTGCGCCTCCTGTTATTAGTACGTGCATAATGTTTTTTTTAGAAATAACCGGAAAAGACTCCGGATTTTAAACTTTAATTTTTGGAAGATATGTTGATCAGCACATTTTTTGCATTTCTAAATAAGAGTTGATTGTTCACAATTCCTCTTAATATTATGCAAAGAAAAAAGATTTATTTTATGCTGTTGTTTATCGGATACTATTGGATTGACAAAGGTACTGAAAGATGCTTTGAAGTTTGAAAACAGGGGTATTTAACATGGGTATTTTTGTGAAATAAGGGGATAAACAATAGGTTCACAGAACTTTATGTTTTTTAACAACAGAGGTTAACTCCACAAAAGATATAGATGTTAAGCATTTGATTTATTGAACTGAAAGCACTAAAAAAGAACAATTTATTGCCGATTACTGTTATCATCGTATTCAATGATTGGCAAGATGTTTGACAATCATGAAGAATTTGCTTTTTCTTTCTGACAAAAACAATGAAATTATGAAAGAATCCAATTACCGCGAATCAGATTTCAATCTCAATGGGTTGCATACGTGGTTCAATAATTTCTCACATCCTCTGATTATCAGCGGACCATGTAGTGCTGAGAGTTACGATCAGGTGATGAAAACAGCCAATGCTTTGCATGATACCGGATTGGTATCTGTTTTCAGAAGCGGGATTTGGAAACCTCGTACCCGGCCGAATGGTTTTGAAGGCAGAGGAGAAGAAGCACTGCAATGGATCGTTGAAGCAAAAGAACGTTTTGGTTTTTTGACAACCGTAGAGGTTGCCACACCTGCTCATGTAGAACTGTGTTTAAAACATGGGATCGATTTACTATGGATTGGTGCCAGGACAAGTGTAAATCCTTTTTCGATTCAGGAATTGGCCGATACAATTAATGGTGTGGACATACCTGTGCTGGTAAAAAACCCGGTAAATCCAGATCTGAATCTCTGGATTGGAGTATTGGAAAGATTTTACAAAGCAGGCATTAAAAAATTAGCAGCGGTGCATCGTGGATTTACTATTTTTGAAAAAACGCCCTATCGCAATGCCCCGCTTTGGGAGATACCTATTGAACTAAAGCGTCTTTTCCCGGAATTGCCTGTTTTGTGCGACCCCAGCCATATTGCCGGAAACCGTGAACTGATTCCCGATGTTGCCCAAAAAGCATTCTTACTTGATATGAATGGATTGATGGTTGAAACCCATATTGATCCGGCCAATGCCATGACCGATGCTGCACAACAACTTACACCTCAACAGTTAGTACAATTAATTGAAAATCTTGATATTCCCGACTCCTCTGCACATACTCCCTGCAAGGAGATTGAGGTTTTGAGGAGCAAAATTGATGATTGTGATTTCAAATTGATTCAGTCGCTTGCCGACCGGATGGAACTGGTCAAACAAATCGCATTGCTAAAAAAAGAATGCAAGCTTCCCGTTTTGCAGGTAAACCGTTGGAATCAGATATTGGAAACCCGAATAAAAGCTGCCGAACTGAAAGGGATGAACCGGGAAATGATTAAAAAAGTACTGGAGCTTATACACGCAGAATCTATCAGTTTGCAAACCAGAATCATACCACGATCTGAAAATTTATAATATACTTTTGAATAAATAAGAGTTTTTCTTGTGAAAACCATAAAACAACAAAGTATTTTTGTTGTCAACTAATCAAAAAATCAAAACGCTTTCGTAACTATAGAGGATACCCGGATGAATTTGGTCATTGATGCAGGAAACACTTCAGTTAAATTTGCTGTTTTTGATCGCGATGGAAAAATACTTTTAAAAAGAACAGAACAGCACGCAAATACTTCTGCGTTATTTTCTGTTATTAAACAATATTCAATAGATTATTGCATTATATCGGATGTGGGAGGTATTTTAACACAGGATTTAAAAAAAAGTCTGCAACATCTTGATCTGTTGGAAATGGGTGCTTTTACACCGGTTCCTGTCAAAATTCATTATAAAAGTCAAGAAACACTGGGTACAGATCGTATTGCTGCAGCTGTATACGGTTACAAACATTTTCCGGGAATTCCGGTGCTTGTTATCCAGGCGGGTACATGTATTACTTATGAATATATTAGCGAAGAGGGTGTTTATCATGGTGGTGCAATTTCTCCGGGTATCGATCTGAGATTAAAATCTTTGAATACTTTTACAGCCTATCTGCCGTTAATTAAAAAACAACAGATTGATTATTTGACCGGAACAACCACAGAAGAGTCAATATTGTCTGGAGTGATTAACGGATGCATAGCCGAAACAGATGGTATGATAGAGCAATATTCAAAAAAATATGGTTCTGTCAAAACAATAATTGGTGGAGGAGATGCATTTTTTTTTGATAAGAAACTAAAAAATAGGATATTTGCAGTCGAAAATTTAGTTCTGCAAGGATTAAATCACATTTTAAATTATAATAATGCTCAATACTAGAAAGCAGATTAGGAATCATCTACAGTTCTTCAATAATTTTCTGATTGTATCCGCAATGTTTGTTTTGTTCTCAAAGCATCCACAGGCACAGAATACGATCAATTCGCCATATTCAATGTTTGGACCTGGTGAAGTAAAAGCAGGTGAATTTTTCAGGAATATGTCTATTGGAGGAATATCTCAGGGATTTCGTGACAGTCAGACTGTTAATTTCGTCAATCCCGCCTCTTACACCGTTACCGATTCACTTTCGTTTATCTTTGATGCAACCGTATTTTATCACCTTTACCAACAAAAAGTTACAGAACCTGAGCAGGAGCAGTTAAGCAGTTATTCCTCTCCCGGAAGTCTTGCTTTTTCTTTTCCGGTTTATAGATGGTGGAGCGTGGCTGCAGGTTTTATGCCCTATTCACAGAAAGGATATCAAATTACAGATTTGCAAAGCGATGACACCAATGGTACCATCAATTATCTTTACGAGGGAAGTGGCGGTATCAACAGAATATTTCTGGGAAATGGCTTCCGGATATTCAAAGGTCTGTCTGTTGGGGTAAACTTTTCCTATTTATTTGGTCAATCAGAAGACCTTTTAATGTCATCTTCTGATAGTACGGGTTTTTTCCGTACCGCCTGGAGTTATAGCGACAATACCGATGGTTTGCTTATAGATTATGGCATGCAATGGGAAATACCCCTGCGGGAAAAACAGAAACTTACTTTTGGCGCCACTTATACACAAAGTTCCGATGTGCAGTTAAAGCAAAACAAAAGCATATTGAGAGACCTGCCAGGTGAAACCTTTATCCAGGATACCCTCAGATTTGAGGAAGGAGATAAAGGAAATATGTATTTACCCGATGCATTAGGTGCCGGAGTGTTCATGCAGTTTAATTCCCATTGGGGAGCAGGTGTCGATTTTCAGACCCAAAGCTGGAGTCAATACGCTGTTAACGGTACTACCTCCAACCTGAATGATTCCCGTCAGTATCGTCTTGGTGTTGTGCATAATCCGCAGGTGGAAACCTATTCCGGTTTTTTTAGTCGTCTGGAATACAGAGCAGGAATCAGGTACGGGGAATCTTTTCTGAACGTGCAAAACAGCGCTTTTGATGAATTTGGCATAAGTTTTGGTTTCAGTATACCCGTAAGACGTTCTTTATCGGCACTCAATATGGGATTTGAATATTCACAAAGAACACCCGCAAATGAGAGTCTTATAACGGAAAACTTTTTTCGTTTCAATATAGGCATCAATATCAATGAAAGATGGTTTGTAAAGAGAAAATTTTATTAAAATCACCTGCATATAAATTAATCAATGAATGAAAAGATGAAAGCAAAAAAATTATTTTCACTACTGATCTGGGGAATGGGTTTCTCGGTCATTATCCTGTTTCTTAAGGTAGATTCTCAAGCACTTGAATTATCAGGGTTAGATCATGCTAACTATGCAATGCATGTGAACGGCGAATCTCACGATTTTCAATCTCCTCCTAGCGGAAGGTTTGGCGATACACCAGAAGATAGCGCTACCTGTGTGCGCAATATTTCACTTTATACTGAATATTATAACCAGCGCAATTTTAACCTCGCCTACGATTTTTGGAGGGAAGTATTCTTTGAATGCCCAAAGGCACAGCAAAATACATTTATTCGGGGGGCAGTATTGCTGAAAATGAAATATAATGAGGAAACCGACCCTGTGAAAAGAGAAGCCTGGGTTGATACACTTATGTTGTTGTATGATAAAAGAATTGAACATTTTGGGCATACAACCACTTCGAGTAAAGGATCGGTATTGGGTAAAAAAGCGGTCGACTTGTTTCAGTTTCGCCCCGATAATTTGATGGAAATAAACGAATTAACCACAGAATCTATTGAGTTACAAGGCAAAAAATCACAGGCAGATGTTATTCTGGTTCACATGAATTCTCTTACAAAGTTAGTGCAGGCAGGTCTTAAAGAATCTGAAGACGTTTTGCAGGCTTATAGCGAATTAATGGAAATTGTTGATTATAATATTGAAAACAACCCCAAAGACGCCGAACGCTTTTATAAGCCTGCTAAAAAGAATATAGAAAACATGTTTGAACCATATGCAACCTGCGATAACATTGTTTCTATATATGAACCAAAGTTTGAAGAAAATCCAGAGGATATAGAGTTACTGGAAAAAGTTACTGCGATGTTAAGCAAGTCAGATTGTACATCAGAAGATCTTTTCTACAAAACCACCAGGAATCTTCATGAATTAAAACCTACTGCAGAATCAGCATTCTTAATGGGGCGTCTTGAGAATAATGCAGAGAATTACGAAAAAGCTATAAATTATTTCCAGCAAGCTGTTGAACTTTATGAGGATGACAAGGATAAGATAAATACTTACATGCGCATGGCCGAAATTTCTTACCGTGCTCTCAAAGAATATCCGCAAGCACGAAGATTTGCTCTCGAAGCATCCTCCCTCGATCCTGAAGATGGCAGACCATATATTCTTATTGGTCAAATGTATGCATCTACTGCAAGCGCCTGTGGCGACAATGAACTGACCAAAGCAGTAGGTTACTGGGCGGCAGTCGATAAATTTATTCAGGCGAGAAATGTTGAAAATGATCCTGATATTATTGATAGGGCCAATAAATTGATAAGCACTTATAGAAAATATTTCCCCGATAAAGAAACCGCTTTCTTTTATGGTCTTACTGAAGGCGATACTTACCAAATTGAGGATTGTTGGATAAATGAAACTACAAGAGTTCGATTTTAGTGATGCGATGACCCAATTTGTCAATAAAATTTATAAAAGCATTACCATCTCTTTTCTGATGGTAATGCTTTTATCGTGTAAACCCGATCTGGAAACTATTGAAACCATCACAAAAGTTGATAATCAACCCATAGAATCTGGCGCCGATCTTGAAATAATTTACAGTTCCAATGCCAAAGTGCAAATGATTATGACGGCACCACAAATGGATAAATATGCCACAGAAGAACCTTATATGGAACTACCCAAGGGGTTTATCATGACCTTTTATGACTCTGCGATGCGCGAAACCTCACGTATTTCAGCAAAATATGCTATTCAGTATGAAAAAGACGAACTTATTGATGCCCGCAATGATGTTGTGGTGGAAAATATGGAAACCCAGGAAAAACTAAACTCCGAACAATTGATCTGGGATAGGAAAAATGAAATCATTTATACCGAAAAATTTGTGAAAATCACAACCGGTGAAGAGGTTTTATACGGCGATGGATTTGAATCAGATGATCGTTTTACCTCATGGAATATTAAAAACCCACGGGGAACTTTCTATGTAGAAACCGGAGAAGGTGAAAATGATACCATCTCTGATGAGCAAACGTTAAAGCCTGAGGTTGAAATAGAACCATCTGACACAATATTTCGGCAATAAGAGACTCTTTTCCCAATCAAAATTATTATATTTATCCATTAAAATCCCTTACAAAAAAAATTTAGATTCATAGTAGCATGGATATTCTTACAATCATCATTATAAGTTTGTTGCTTTCCGGTTTTTTTTCCGGGATGGAAATTGCTTACGTCAATGCCAATAAGCTGAAGTTGGAGGTAGATAAAAAATCGGGTGGTTTTTTTTCAGGTATATTCTCACGTTTTGCAAAAACCGATTCGGGTTTTATTTCAACCATGCTGGTTGGAAATAATATTTCGCTTGTCATTTTTGGCATCGCTTTTGCAATTTTTTTAGAAGGTTTACTGACAGAAAGTTTACCTCAAAATCTTAACAATGATTTAATCATCCTTTTATTGCAGATTATTATCACTTTTTTAATTGTGTTTGTTTTTGCCGAGTTCATCCCCAAATTACTATTCAGAATCAATGCTAATAATATTCTCCGTATAGCTGTTTTGCCGGTTACCATTCTTTATTACCTCCTTTACCCTATTGTTTTTATTACTCTCAATCTTTCCGAATTTATACTGAAGAGAATTTTAAAAGTTAATATTGTAAATAATACCAAAGCCTTCGATAGCATTGACATCAATAGTTTCTTGCAGGAATTTTCAGAGCATGATGCCGAAAAGGAAGAAACGATTGAAATGCAGATGTTTAAAAATGCTATTGAATTTCCTGATATTAAATTGCGTGAGAGTATGATACCGCGCACTGAAATAGTTGCATTGGATGAAAAGGATAGTTTAGATTCTTTCCGAAAAAAGTTTTACGAAAAAGGATTATCCAAAATTCTTATTTATAGTGAAAACATTGATAATGTAGTCGGGTACGTACATGCTTTTGACTTTTTCAAAAAACCACAAAATATTAAAAGTATCATTCGCCCCCTGATCGTGGTGCCGGAAACCATGCATGTAAACAAGTTGCTGAAAATATTTATTCAACAAAACCGCAGCATTGCGTTGGTAGTTGATGAGTTTGGTGGTACCGCAGGACTGATTACCATTGAAGATGTAATGGAAGAAATTTTTGGAGAAATTGATGACGAATACGATACTGACATTTTCACCGAAAAAAAGATCAATGAAAACACCTATATTTTTTCTGCCCGTCTGGAAATCGATCATCTCAACGAAAAATATGAATTAAATTTGCCCGAATCAGACGAATACGAAACGCTGGGAGGGCTTATCATCAATTATCATGAAAGTATTCCCTTTAAAAACCAGGTCATAGAGATGGAACCATTTATTTTTAAGATTTTGCAGGTGAATGAAAAAAGAATTGAACAAGTAGAACTAAAAACAAATGTTAGCAAGTAGTATAACGAAGCAATTTATGGTTTTCTCCCCAATTCAAAATGTCTTTCTGTTTTTGGGAAAAAAGAATAAAGATTAGACACCAAAATTATTTTCTCTTATAAAAGGAGGGTTCTAAAAATTGTTATACATTTGCAATTCAATTTAAAAGAAATTATGTAGATTTTAAGTATAAGTAATAAATTATGGCTGTAATAGGAAAAATAAGAAGTTATTCAGGATTGCTCATAGCAGTTATTGGTATAGCTTTGGTTGCTTTTGTGCTGGGTGATTTTATGGGATATGGCCCTGCCGGGACAAGAGAAACAGAGGTTGCCAGTGTCGGAAATACGAAAATTATGTATCAGGAGTTCGAAAACCGTGTAGCGCAACAAACCGAACAATGGAAACAACAAACCGGTAACCAATCTTTGAGCTCTGCAGAAGCCTTTCAGGTAAGGCAGCAGGTTTACAATCAAATGATCAGAGAAATAGTAATGAACAGAGAGTTTGAAGAAATAGGTATCAGCGTTTCCGGCGACGAACTTACCGATCTGATTATAGGCAACGACCCTCATCCTTCCATCATACAAAGTTTTACAAATCCACAGGATGGATCCTTTGATCCTCAGACTGTTGTCGAGTTTATCCAAAATATGGATATGATGGAACCTGAGATGCAAAATCAGTGGATACAACTGGAAGATTACATAAAACAGGAAACCAAAGAATCTAAATTTCATAACCTTATAAGTAAAGGTTTTTATGCTCCAGACACGATAGCTTTTCTCGATCACCAATTCAAAAATACCACTGCCACTGTAAATCTGCTGGTAAAAAGGTATAACACCATTGCCGATAGTTTGGTAAACGTTTCAGATAGCGATCTGCGCAGAGTTTATGATGAGCATAAGTATCAGTTTGAAAATGATGAAGAAACAAGAGACCTTGAATATGTTGTTTTCCCTGTTTTCCCTTCTGAGGATGACCGGGAAATCATTAAACAGGAAATAGAAACCCTGAAACAGGAAATGCTCGAAGCTGAAGATAAGATTTCATTTATCAATGCCAATTCAGACCAAAGATTTGATCCAACTTTTTATAGTCAGGATGAACTATCTCCTGAAATAGACAGCATCATGTTCAATTCTGAACCGGGAGAGGTTTACGGACCTTATGAAGAAGAAGATTCATATGTAGTGGCTTTGCTCAACGATATTCAGTTCCGTCCCGATTCGATGCAAGCTTCTCATATCCTGATCGCTTATGTAGGATCACAAAGTGCCGGAGAGGAGACTGTACTTACACGTGAACAGGCAGAAGAAACAGCAGACAGCTTGTTAGCTGTTGTAAGGCAAAATCCCGGAAGTTTTGCCCAGATTGCCTCTGAAATGTCTGATGATCCTTCAGCAGAAATGAATCAGGGAGACCTCGGATGGTTTCAGGATGGTGATATGGTAGCACCTTTTAACGATGCAGTTATCAATACACCTGTTAATCAATTTACTATCGCAGAATCTGATTTTGGATTTCACGTGATAAGAGTTAGAGACAAATCAAATCCTGCTAAAAAAGTACAAGTGGCAAAACTTACACGCAATATTGAATACAGCAATCAAACCTACCAGCGCATTTATTCGCAGGCCAGTTCTTTTGCTGCCTCGCTTCGCGAAGGTAAAGACTTTGATACTGCTGCCGAAGAAAATGAAGTGAGTAAAAGAATTGCGGATGATCTCAAACAGATGGATAATAGTATACCCGGTTTGCAGGAACCACGAACCATCATTCAGTGGGCTTTTGCTGAAGATACCAGAAAAGGAGATTATTCACAGATATTTGATTTGAATGGACGTTTTGTTGTAGCACAGGTAGTTAATATTTCACCCGAAGGTATTCCTCCTTTGGATAATATTGAAGAGGATATAAGAGAAATAGCACTCAGAGAAGCCAAAGCAGAAATGATCAGACAACAAATCGATGAATCAGGTGCAACATCTTTAGATGAAATTGCCGCTGAACTGGAACTGGAAACAACAAACGTTGAAAATATACAGTTTACCATGAACAATTTGCAGGGATTCGGTGCAGAACCAAAGGTAATTGGCGCCATTTTTGCCCTGGAAGAAAATACAGTATCCGAACCAATAAACGGAAATGCAGGTGTTTTTGTCTTCGAAGTCCTATCGAAAGAGTATACACCACCTGCACAGATTGCAGCTCAAAAAACACAATTTCAGGGTAATTTCAGGAATCGTGTCCCCAATGAAGCTTTCAACGCACTTCAGAAAAATGCAGATATTGACGATAACCGCCATAGGTTTTATTAGCAATGAATTTTGCCGAATTAAGATTTTGATTACCTTCCTAATGCCAATACTTTTATATTAATAATACTGACACCGCTTTGATCTTATTTTCAAAGCGGTTTTTTTTGTGGCTTTTTTCAGTTTGCTTCGTCGAAAAAAATTTTTTCCAGCATTTTTGATGCATGCCTGTAAGCAAATTCATGATTTTTTAAACATTGGAATACATTTTTTGGTTTAAGTGAAGTTCTTAGGTGGAGGTTTATTAATGGTTTAAGGATAATAAGTTTTTCCATCAGCAAGATAGTTCACCCATTGAACATACAGTGTTGAAACAGTTTCCTGATGTTGCGTTTGTTACTTATCGGAACAATATAGGTTATTAGTTTTAGATTCCTCCCTTTATAATGGATCAGACAAGAAATAACAAATAATTAAAACCATCGACAAACTTTTGATCTATTGCTTTCAATGAAATAAATTACAAAAGTAAGATTTTTCATTTCCATTTTTCTGTGAACCTTTACCGCAGGAATTTTTATAAAATAAATTGCATATCAACCAATTAAAATTTCATTTACTGTAAAGGATTGTCTGTTTATGATGGAAAAGAAGAATTTCATCTCACCTTTAACCCAACTTGAAAATACAATTTCTTAAATACCTCATAAACAGTTCATTGAT
>CAYPFV010000086.1:0-13421 GCA_964410015.1 uncultured Bacteroidales bacterium | reverse complement strand
TTATAATCATCCGCGTGTGTGTCAAAAACTTTGTCATGGCTCGGTTCATCTGTTTATAATTTGATTCATTCGGTCAGATGGAGCTCGCCAAAACTCTGGTTTTGTAATTTTCTCCGAGTTGTGAAATTATAATCATCCACATATGTGTCAATAGAATTGTCATGGACGGTTCATGATAACAAAATTGTTTTATAAAGGTATGATGGAACACACATTTTACTGATTATTAAACCATTGTTATTGCGTGCAATAACATATGTATTTATCATGTAATGAACATATTATGCAACTAACTGAAATATTGAATTTGGATAATCTGAAGAAATTAAGGTGAGATACCATTTTCTGTTTTAAACGGATCAAACAAATGCAGTATTATAATGTTAACATGGCAGATTTTTGAATAAAAAGTATAACCTGCTTTTCGGACAATCTTCATACGTATTAATTTTAATATAATTGCATTTAAACATAAAATACGTATTAAAAAATGAGTAATTTTGCTTAAAAGTAGCGAGGAAATTGTAAAAAATTCTCTTAATTTGAAAATATGAGTTTTATCAAATTCGACAAAAATCAGCTTATAAACCTGGAGTATTCCTTGTCAAAGGAAATGTTGCGCAGTAATCGTGCCGGTTCGTTTTCATGTAACACAATCATAGGATGCAATACAAGGAAATATCATGGATTGCTAATCAGTCCGCAGCCTCTTTTGGGAAATACGCCTCATGTTTTACTATCAAAAGTAGAAGAAACGATCATACAACGCGAAGCAGAATTTAACATTGGAATCAACAGATACCCCAACACCTATTCACCAAAAGGACATAAATATGTAAGAGATTATTCTGCGGATGTTATTCCGAAAGTTACATACAGAGTAGGAGGTGTGGTTTTAACCAAAGAAACCCTTTTTATTACTAACGAAGAAAAGGTGATTATAAAATATACACTTGTTGAGGCACAATCTCCAACTTTATTAAGAATTAAACCTTTTCTGGCTTTCAGAAGTATTCATCAACTCAGCAAAAAAAACATATATCTCGATACAAAATACGAAACCGTTCCCAACGGTATAAAAACCCGCATGTATCAGGGGTATTCTCCATTATACATGCAATTTAGCAAAAAAAAGACAGAATATGTTCATACTCCTGACTGGTACAACGATCTTGAATATTATCATGAAAAAGAACGTGGATATGACTACCGGGAAGATCTTTACGTGCCTGGTTTTTTTGAAGTCCCGATCAAAAAAGGTGAGAGTGTTCACTTTGCTGCCGGCACACAGGAGACCAATCCTCTGTTGATCAGTAAAAACTTCACAAAGGAATCAAAATTAAGAACTCCGAGAAATTCCTATGGCAACTGCCTGAAAAATTCAGCTGAACAATTCTTTTATTCTCACAATCAGGGTACCGACATTATCGCCGGTTATCCCTGGTACGATCGCATCGGTCGTTTTACTTTTATTTCTCTTCCGGGTCTTTCACTGGCAAAAACAAATATTAATGCATGCCGCGATGTAATGGACACCATGATCTCTCAAATGAGCGGACCGTTTTTCCCGGAAACCGGAAGAGGAGAAAATACTACTTACAGATCGGCAGATACAAGCCTTTGGTTTATTTGGGCACTACAACATTGCCATTTTAATGATAAAAACAAAAAGAATATCCATAAACATTATTTTAAGGTGGTGGAAAACATCATCGAATCTTATGCAGCGGGCAATGATCTGCTTACTATGCATGAAAACGGACTGATATTTATCAATCCCTGGAATTCGGATGTAACCTGGATGAATGCTGCCATTGACGGCAGACCTGTTACTCCCCGACATGGATACACAGTAGAGGTAAATGCCTTGTGGTACAATGCCATAATTTTTGCTGTTGAAATGGCACAACAGTTGAAAGACTTGAACTTTGCAAAAAAATGGAAAGAAATAGCTGAGAAAACTGCACAAAATTTCATAGAAGTTTTCTGGAACCAGGAAAAACAATACCTGGCTGATTTTATGATTGATGGTTTTCAGAATATGAGTGTAAGACCCAATATGATATTGGCTGCTTCTATGCCCTACACTCCACTGAGCGATTCCAATATCATGCATATCATCGATATTACCATCAAACAATTACTTACCCCTAAAGGAATCAGAACACTTACACCCGAAGATTCTAATTACAGAGGAAATTATTCGGGCAACGAAAAACAAAGAGACCTTGCATTGCACCAGGGCACAGTTTATCCTTGGCTGTTAGGGCATTTCAGTCAGGCATACCTGAAAATATACAAAGAAAGCGGATTAGATTACATCAAAAAAATATACGAGAATTTTCAGGAAGATATGACCGAAGATGGAATTGGGAATATTTCAGAATTTTTTGAAGGCGACCCTCCTCATCAAAGCAAAGGAGCGATATCTTTTGCTCCCAGTGTAGCAGAATTATTACGTATCCGGCGAATGATCAAAGACATGGAAAAAGCATGAATCCATAAATGCTAGTATAAATCATTCTTATTATTTATTTTCAGTACAAAAAGCTTATGAAAGTTTTAATGTTTGGATGGGAGTTTCCCCCACATATTTCAGGAGGCCTGGGTACCGCCTGCTATGGATTGACAAAAGCACTGCTAAAGTGCGGTGTTGATATTACTTTCGTTGTGCCCAAAGCATTTGGTGACGAAAAACCCGGGTCTATTGAGTTGCTGAATGCCAGTAATATCAGGGTAAACGTAATGGAAGATGTATTTAAAGAACATCAGCAAAACCTTTCTTATTTAGAGGTAGATTCTACTTTGATACCCTATACTTCTGATGAAGAGTACTACCATATCGTAGAAAAGATTGAGAAAGCCACCCAACAAGAGAAAAAACAACTGGCAAGTTATCAGTTCGATTTTGAAGGTGGATATGGAAAAAACCTTATGGAAGAGGTAAAACGTTATGCCATGGTAGCGGTTGAAATTGCAAGATCAGAAAATTTTGACATTATTCATGCACATGATTGGCTAACCTATCTGGCAGGAAAAGAAGCCAAAAGAATTAGTGGAAAACCTCTTGTGGTACATATGCATGCTACAGAATTTGACCGCTCAGGCGATCATGTAAACCAAAGTGTTTACGATATTGAACGGGAAGGAATGCATGCTGCTGATATGGTTGTTGCCGTTAGCGACCTGACAAGAAACGTTGTTATTAATCGCTATGGCATAAGCCCTCATAAAGTAGTTACAGTTTATAATGGGGTTGAACCCAATGAAAAAGACCCCTCTGTTTCTTTATACAAAAAAAATATTAACGAAAAAATTGTAACTTTTCTTGGAAGAATAACCTACCAGAAAGGACCCGAATATTTCATTGAAGCAGCCAATAAAGTCCTCAAACTGGATAACAACGTCAGATTTGTAATGGCAGGAAGCGGTGATATGCTGCCCAAAATGATCAGAAGGGTTGCAAAGTTAGGCATTGCTAATAAATTCCACTTTACAGGATTCCTGAAGGGAGAAGATGTTGATCATATGTTTGGCATCAGCGATGTTTATGTGATGCCTTCTGTTTCAGAACCTTTCGGTATATCGCCTTTGGAGGCGATGCGCTCAAACGTGCCAGTGATCATCTCCAAACAATCAGGCGTGGCAGAAGTACTAAAACATGCTTTGAAAATTGATTTCTGGGATATTGATGCCATGGCAGATGCTATTTATGGCCTTTTGCACTACAGATCATTACCGGAAGAGTTCAAAAATCAGGGAAAAACTGAAGTTGATAAAATAAAATGGGACCAGGCAGGTCTTAAAGTAAAAGAAATATATCAACAATTTATTGATTAAAACAGTTTACATATAAATTTTTACTGTATTTAAAAACAACCAATTTGTTAACAGGTTCTGCATTTTTTTAGTATGCAGCTTTATAATAGAGGAGAGATATGAGAGCAATATGTTTTTATTTTCAGGTTCACCAACCTTTCAGATTAAAAACTTACAGATTTTTTGATATTGGCCAGCAACATGATTATTACGATGAATACGCCAATCGTTTTCATATACAACAGATTGCCGAAAAAAGTTATCTGCCAGCCAACAAGATATTACTAAATTTAATCAGGAAATTTGGTGACAAGTTTCGTATTGCTTTCAGCATTACCGGAAGCGCAATGGAGCAGTTTGAAAGCTATGCTCCGGAGGTGATTGAAAGTTTTCAGGAATTGGCAAAAACCGGAAACGTAGAGTTTTTGGCTGAAACTTATATGCATAGTTTGGCCTCCCTCAAAAGCAAAGATGAATTCGCCCATCAGGTTAAACTGCATGAAGATAAAGTGAAACGCCTTTTTGGTATAAAACCTAAAACATTCAGAAATACTGAACTCATCTACAATGATGAGATCGGCCAAACCATTTTTAACCTCGGCTATAATACGGTGATTACCGAAGGAGCAAAACATATTCTGGGTTGGAAAAGCCCCAACTTACTGTATTGCAGCGCAGCAAACCCTAAAATAAAACTATTGCTTCGCAACTTTCAACTAACCGATGATATGTCTATACGATTTTCGATTAAAGAATGGAGCGAATGGCCCCTGACAACCGAAAAATTTGCAGGATGGATCAAAGCACTCGGAGACAAAAGTGAAGTGATCAATCTGTTTATGGATTATGAATCATTAGGAGTAAAACAACGGAAAGAAACCGGAATTTTTGAGTTTCTGGATACTTTCCCTCAGGCAATCTTTCAAAACACCGATTATACATTTTTTACACCTTCGCAGGTGGCACAAGGGCTGCAACCCGCATCACCATTACATATCCCATACCCTATTTCATGGGCCGACGAAGAAAGGGATATTACCAATTGGCTTGGAAACGAAATGCAAAATGAAGCATTTGATAAACTTTACAACCTTGAACTGCTGGTGAAAAACTGCAACGATGTTTCTATTCAAAATGACTGGAAACGGCTGCAATCAAGCGATCACTTCCTTTTTATGTCTACCAAATGGTTTTCTGATGGTATTGGATCAAAAAATAACAACCCTTACAATTCTCCTTACGATGCCTTCATCAATTATATGAATGTATTGGCTGATTTTGAAATGCGTGTAAAACGGTTTCAAAACCAGGAAGGTAGCTTTAGCATTAAAATTCCCAAAAAAAGAACAACCAAAACAAAAACCACAAGCAAACCAACATCCACTACTATCAAAACAAAAAAACAAAGCACCAGAAATACAGTGAAAAAAGTAAATCCCAAAAAAAATACTGATAGTTAATAAGCAGAAATTGCTTTGGGTTTTTAATCAAAAAATGAGAACCATTTACTCATTCATATCTTTGTATCCTGTTTGTTCACTTCTTGTCTGATTGTGCAAAAATACAATGAAACAACCATGCTTTTCAAGCACAAACACATTAATAACAAAATCAGCAACAGGGGTGTTCTATCATACCTTTAAAAAATAATTTTGTTATGATCAAACCTCCATGTATTATTATACGTAAATACAATCATACATATAATAATCAACAAGATGGAGGTTTCATTATACCACTTTAATTAAATTATTAAATGATAAAATAAACCATTTTATCCTTCAACTTTTTTATTCAGGTGTTGTTAAACCATTGATTTTTGCAGGTAATGGTTATTCTTGAATACATCTTTTCAAACTGTATTCAATTAGCGCTCCTCAAATTATTTTTTGTATTTTCGTGCTCTTTTTGGAAATAAAGGATATATTAATTTAAATTATAAAACATGAAAAACAATCAGCCCGACTATTTATTTGAAGTAAGCTGG
Organism: uncultured Bacteroidales bacterium; assembly: GCA_964410015.1. GTDB lineage: Bacteria > Bacteroidota > Bacteroidia > Bacteroidales > UBA7960 > SKVR01. The sequence continues at coordinate 7,615 of CAYPFV010000086.1, read as the reverse complement.
GAAGTATGTAATAAAATTGGTGGGATTCATACATTGATCAGTACAAAAGCCAATCTTCTATCTGAAAGCATGAACGATAATTATATTTGTATCGGACCCGATGTTTGGAAAGAAACCCATGGAAACCCTGAATTTGTGGAAGACAAATATCTTTATCGCTCATGGAGAAAAGAAGCCAAAAAAGAAGGACTGCATTTCAGAATAGGGCGTTGGAACATTCCCGGCGAACCCATTGTTATTCTGGTAGATTTTACACCTTTCTTCTCTGATAAAAACGATATCTTTACAGACCTTTGGTTAAAATTCAAACTCAATTCACTGAGTGGACAATGGGACTATACAGAACCTGCACTATTTGGTTATGCATCCGGAAAAGTTATAGAAAGCTTTTATAATTACCACCTCTCCTCAAAAGATCGTTTCGTAGCTCAGTTTCATGAATGGATGACAGGCTCGGGTGTGCTGTATCTTAAAGATAAAGTACCCCAGGCAGGAACGGTTTTTACAACACACGCCACAACATTGGGCAGAGGAATCTCCTCTGAAGGAATTCCTCTCTATTCGCAGATCAACAACATTAACAGCGAAGAAAAAGCCAAAGAATTGAATATTGTTTCCAAACACAGTATGGAACAAACCGCAGGACATAACGCCGACGTTTTTACTACTGTAAGCAAATTGAGCGCCAAAGAATCTCATAAATTTCTGGGTAAAGAAGTAGACCTGATAACTCCAAACGGTTTCAATAATGATTTTGTACCAGATGAAAAGCAATATGCACTGAAAAGAAAAAATGCTAGAGAAAAACTCTTTGCTCTTGCTTCTGGATTGACCAATCAACCTGTTGAAGAAAACAGTTTGCTGATCATGACCAGCGGACGCTACGAATTTATAAATAAAGGGTACGACCTGTTCATTGAAATGTTGGGAAAACTCAACCAAATGAACATTGATCATCAGGTGGTCGCCTTTATGATGATTCCGACCAACCAAACCGGACTTAAACCCGATGTTTTAAAAAGATTTGATAAACCCGATTTTAGCAATCCTCTCGAAGGTGAATATACTACACATAAAATAGTTGATGAAGCCAATGATGCCATCATAAATGCATTGAAAAATGCCGGACTGAATAACAGCCTGTCTGATAAAGTAAAAGTTGTTTTTATACCGGCATACATCAATGGCACAGATGGATTACTAAACCTTCATTATTACGATGCACTCACTGGGTTTGATCTTACCGTATTTCCCTCTCTTTATGAACCCTGGGGTTATACACCTCTTGAAAGTCTTGCATTCAGAATTCCGGTTATTTCAAGTTCTTTAGTTGGATTCAGCACCTGGGCAAATGAAAGATTTCCCGATCAGGCAGAAGCAATCAAAATTTTTGAAAGAAACGATCTAAACTACCATGAAGTTTCCTATCAAATCGCTCAACACATCAAGCAGATAATCTCACACAAGGACTTCAGGAAAATAACACCTGACAACCAGGGATACAACTCCTACCGCCATGCAAGCATGATTGAATTATCAGATATGGCTGCCCATATTTCTCAGGAGATTACCTGGCAAAAACTTATCGACAACTACATGCAGGCTTTCAGATTAGCCACAGAAAAGGTACAGGCAAGAGAAGAACAATTTAGATTGAAAAAACCACCTGCAAAAACCGAATTCCTCAAATCGGTAGTATCCAAACCCAAATGGAAAAAAATTCTCATAGAAATCAACATTCCCAATGAACTGAAAGGACTTCAGAAACTTTCAAAAAACCTCTGGTGGACATGGAACTACGATGCCAAAGAATTGTTTGAGAAAATTGATCCCGATCTTTGGGAAAAATGCGAAAAGAGCCCACCCAAACTGCTCGATAATCTTACCCTTGAACACTATACAAATTTGCTGAAAGACCAGGAGTTCATGGCAGATTATACTCAAGTGGTTCAAAAATTTGATGACTATATGAAAAAGGGTGAACAGAAAAATGACCAATCCATTGCATATTTCAGTATGGAATACGGATTGCACTCTTCTGTAAAGATTTATAGCGGTGGTTTAGGAGTTCTGGCAGGCGATTTTCTCAAACAAGCCAGCGACGATAACATCAACATGGTGGGAATAGGATTAGCCTACAGATTTGGGTATTTCAGCCAAAACCTTTCTCTTACAGGTGAGCAAATGGCACTTTACAATCCACACAACTTTACATATATGTCGGCACAACCCGTTCGCGACGAAAATGAACAATGGGTAAAAATATCCATTGCTTTTCCCGGACGTAATGTCTATGCAAAGGTCTGGAGGATTGATGTAGGTCGTACACCTTTGTTTTTGCTCGACACCGACATCACTGAAAATAATTCCATGGATCGCTCCATTACACATCAACTCTATGGTGGTGACTGGGAAAACAGGTTCAAACAGGAATTTTTACTTGGTATAGGTGGGATAAGAATGCTGGATGCCCTGGGCATTCAACCCAAAGTATTTCACCTCAACGAGGGACACGCTGCTTTTGCTGGTCTGGAGAGGCTTCGCAAGTTTGTCCAAGACGAAAAACTTACTTTTGAAGAAGCAATGGAAATGGCAAGAGCCAGTAGCCTGTTTACAACGCATACTCCCGTTCCTGCCGGACATGATTTTTTCAGCGAAGATATGCTTCGCACATACATGCCTCATTACGCCGACAGACTCGGTATCAAATGGGAAACTTTTATGGCATTAGGTAAAATTCATTCAGATAAACCTGATGAACAGTTTTCAATGAGTGTGCTGGCTACCAAACTGGCCTCTGAAGTGAATGGAGTAAGTAAAATCCATGGAAAAGTATCCAGAGATATGTTTAAAGATCTTTATCCCGGGTATTTTAAAGATGAAGTGCATATCGGACACGTGACCAATGGCGTACATTACGGAACATGGGTTGCTCCCGAATGGCAGAAACTTTACAAGGAGACCTTTGATGACTGCTTCGCCGATAATGTTTCGCGGCTTAGCTGCTGGCAACGTATTTACGACGTACCTGATGAGAAAATCTGGGAATTGCGCCAACTTCAGCGCCAAAAACTAATGGATTACATTAAAAAAAGACTGCTGAATAATCTTTCACGCAGGCAGGAAGCACCCAGAAAAGTATATCAAATACTGGAAGCACTCAATCCCAATGCACTCACCGTAGGATTTGCACGCCGGTTTGCTACATATAAAAGAGCAGGATTGCTTTTTAATGATCTGGAAAAACTCGCCCGTATTGTAAACAAAACTAATATGCCTGTTCAGTTTCTTTATGCAGGTAAAGCACACCCCGCCGATAAAGCAGGACAAGACCTGATTAAACACATTGTGGAGGTTTCGAAAAGAAAAGAATTTGCAGGCAAAGTGATATTTTTAGAGGATTATGATATGGAGTTGGGTGAAGCGCTGGTTAAAGGCGTTGATATTTGGCTTAACACCCCTACTCGTCCGCTTGAAGCTTCAGGTACATCCGGACAAAAGGCATCCCTGAATGGTATCATGAATTTTAGTGTGCTGGATGGCTGGTGGGCCGAAGGATATACCCAGGAGGCCGGATGGGCCATCAAAGAAGAAAAAACCTATGATAACCAGGTATTTCAGGACGAACTGGATGCTGAGATTATTTACAACACCTTTGAAAATGAAATCATTCCACTTTTCTACGAAAGGAATGAAAACGGAATTCCTGCTGACTGGGTAAAATGGATCAAGAACAACATTGCCAAAATTGCACCTGTTTTTACCAATAAGCGCATGATGGATGACTACATGAAACAATATTATCATAAACTTTTTGAAAAAACAGACAGACTTCAGGAACACGGTTTTGCAATCGCCAAAGAACTAGCCCGGTGGAAATCGAAAATCATCCGCGGATGGGATTCTGTGGAAGTGGTCTCGCGCAATGTGATGAATACCGCAGATAAATCTCTTCTGCTTGGCGAAAATTTCTCAGCCGAACTGGTTCTTAATCTGAATGGTTTTGACGAAAGCGACCTGGGCGTAGAGATCGTTTTCAGTCAAAAATCCTTCGAAGGTGAAGACAATGTCATTTCTGTTTTTGAAATGGAACAGGTAGATAAAAATGACGAAACAGTTACCTTCAGATGCCAGGTACCCACACAGCGGGTAGGAATTTACAACTATGCTTTCCGGCTTTTTCCAAAGCACGAACTGTTGTCGCACAGACAGGATCTGAAACTGGTTAAATGGTTCTAAGAAACCTTGAAGTTTTAAAAAAAGGTTGCAGTACTGGTTGTAAACCATATATTTATACTGCAACCTTTTATCTTATTCCGGTTCATCCCAAATAAAAACTAACGTCAATTATTGTTCAATACTAATCAAAATCAGATTTCTATGAAATTATTAGAAGGAAAAGTTGCCCTGGTAACAGGTGGTTCAAGAGGAATAGGAAAAGCCCTTGCCTTGGCTTTTGCCCAACAGGGCGCCCAGGTGGCATTTTCTGATCTTGCTTATGATGAAAAAGCACAGGAACTTGAAAAAAATCTTGCCGGAAAAGGGGTAAAAGCGAAAGGTTATGCCTCTGATGCCAGCAAATTTGATGATGCCGAAGAGCTGGTGCAAAAAATTGTAGCAGATTTCGGACGCCTTGATATCCTTGCAAACAATGCTGGTATTACCCGCGATACACTTTTAATGCGAATGACGGAGCAGCAATGGGATGATGTGATCAGGATAAATCTTAAGTCTGCCTTTAACCTTACCAAAGCTGCACAGAAAGTTATGCTTAAACAGCGCACTGGTTCGATTATCAACATGAGTTCGGTAGTAGGATTGGGTGGAAACGCGGGCCAGGCAAATTATGCCGCCTCCAAAGCGGGTATGATCGGATTTACAAAATCTGTAGCGCAGGAACTGGGTGCACGCAGTGTTAGGTGCAATGCCATTGCACCGGGTTTTATTGAAACTGATATGACAGCCGGATTACCCGAAGAAGTAAAAAAAGGATGGACCGAAAAAATTCCCCTCAGAAGAGCAGGTACCGTGGAAGATGTTGCCAATGTTGCTGTATTTCTTGCATCCGACATGGCTGGATATGTTACCGGACAGGTAATACCCGTTTGTGGAGGTATGACAAAATAAATACTTTTTCGCAACATACTGAGGATTAATATAGTATAAATAACAATTACTAATCACCTGACTGTTTTGTGTTGATCAGATCATTGATACCAAATTTATCTGACCTTATAAAAACCCTGTTCAAAATAAAAAACCCTGAAATTTATTAAACTTCAGGGTTTTTGTATTCACTGTTGACATGGTAAGTGTACAACATCAAAATAAATTCAGACTAATCACCGGCATTTTCATGAACATCTTTTACTGCACGCCCTGAAGGATCAGCATTATTCCGGAATTTTTCGTCCCATGCAAGCGCTTCAGCCGTACTACAGGCAATTGAGGGCACAGAAGGTACGCAGGCTGCTGCCTCGTGAGAAGGAAAATGCTCACTGAAAATTTCCCGGTACATATATTCTTCTTTTGACATAGGTGTGTTCACCGGAAAACGAAATTGTGCATTCTTCATTTGATCGTCGGTTACCTGTTGTGTTGCCATTTTCTTTAAAGTGTCTATCCATCCATATCCCACACCATCGCTAAATTGCTCTTTTTGGCGCCAGGCAACGCTCTCGGGTAAATAGTCTTCAAATGCTTTTCGAAGTATCCATTTTTCCATTTTTGCTTTTCCCGACATTTTATCTGAAGGATTTAATCGCATGGCAACATCAATAAATTCTTTATCCAGGAATGGAACCCGCCCTTCCACACCCCACGCTGCCAGGGATTTGTTGGCACGCAGGCAATCATATAAATGAAGTTTACTTACTTTTCTGAGGGTTTCCTGATGAAAAGCTTTGGCGTTGGGCGCTTTATGAAAATAAAGGTAACCACCAAAAATCTCATCGGCACCTTCACCTGTAAGCACCATCTTAATACCCATCGATTTGATCACCCTGCCCAATAAATACATTGGGGTGGAAGCTCTCACGGTAGTTACATCATAGGTTTCCAGATGGTAAATAACATCTTTAATTGCATCCAGACCTTCCTGTATGGTATAATGAATTTCATGATGTACCGAACCGATATGATCAGCCACCTTACGAGCGGCAAGTAAATCGGGAGAGCCTTTCAAACCAATGACAAAAGAATGCAGCTGAGGCCACCATGCTCCCTGCGTGTTGTTGCTTTCCACCCTTTTAGAAGCAAATTTCTTTGCTATTGCCGAAATAATGGATGAATCCAAACCACCCGATAACAAAACACCATAGGGAACATCTGACATTAACTGGCGATGAACCGCTTTCTCGAGCGCTTGTCGCAACTCATCAATAGAGGAGGAATTATTTTCTACATTTTTATATTCCATCCAGTCCCTTTTGTACCATCTTTGGGGTTCCCCATCTTTATTGGTCAGATAGTGCCCGGGCGGAAACTCTCTTATCTTTGTACATTGTCCTTCAAGCGCTTTCAATTCAGAACTTACATAAAACTGACCGTACTGATCCCAACCCATGTAAAGAGGAATAATGCCAATATGATCACGGGCTATAAGAAAAATGTCATTTTCCAGATCATAAAGTGCGAAACCAAAAATACCGTTCATATCTTCAATAAAACTGATCCCTTTTAATTTGTAAAGAGCCAGAATGACCTCGCAATCCGAATTGGTTAGAAATTCATAATCATCTCCTATTTTTTCTCTGATCTCCAAATGATTATAAATTTCTCCATTCACCGAAAGAATCAATTTACCATCTTTGCTTTTCAGGGGTTGACCTCCCGATTGAGGATCAACAATAGAAAGTCTTTCGTGAGCCAGAATAGCATGATCAGAAGTATAAATACCACTCCAGTCAGGACCACGATGTCTTACTTTCTTTGACATTTCAAGCACCTGCCCACGCAGTTGCTCATTTTGATCTTTTAAATTGAAAACACAAACAATTCCGCACATAATTTTTAATGATATTGTGGATACTTAATAATAATAATTGGATTGAATAAAAAAACAAATGAACTGAATCCATAAAAAATGGTTTATTGAAAGTTGTCCCAGAAACAAATTCTGAAATTTCCTGCAATAAACCATTTTTGTCCCTATGGATACATTTGTATTTTCACGGGCACAAAAATACAAATTTTTACAACCTGACAAGAACGGATTTTGTTGAATATTGGAAATATTACGATCAATGATTATCCATGTTCTTCATTGACCATCTTATCAGGATTCAGATTATTGGCAAATTGAGATCATACTTGTATCACACAATGATGGTTCAATTATATTAAAAGGGTTTTTATTCATTTCCGGGAACTGGTATTGTTTTATTCACATCAACAGAACCCATTTCAAGTTTTTTTGGTCCGAGTTTTAATTCGGAATTCATCATTTCCTCGTATGTAACCTCTTTACCGGTATAAGCCGAAATTCTGCCCATAATTGCTACCATGGTTGATATAGCCGTTAGTTCAGCCTCGTTATAAGGTTCATTTTTCCGGATGGCAGCTACAAGGTCAATGGTCTGCTGATCATAAGGGCTCACACTCACCACACCAGAAG
>CAYPFV010000085.1:0-13463 GCA_964410015.1 uncultured Bacteroidales bacterium | reverse complement strand
GGCTTTAATGAGGACCCGATAATGTCAGCGCTACGCGCCTTTGGGTTCACTGGTAGCATCAGATTTCTACCATAATGTCAGCGCTACGCGCCTTTGTCATTACCCCAATAATCATCCTCGTGTGTGTTTTAAGATTAATCATGGATGTTATATATGTATATAATATAAATCTGTATAAAATTTGAATCATTCGGTTAGATGGAGCTCGCCAGAACTCCGGTTTTGTGTTTTTGGTCGTGCTGTGAAATCTAATTGTCCGCATGTGTGTCAATAAAAATGCCATGGCTCTGTTCAAATCGAGAATAACAAAGTATTTGGCGTTTTCTTTAAAGACTAATTGGTTATAATGAGATTTGAAGGGGAAGTTTTACAAAGATTTAAGTGTGAAAAATATGCTTTTCGCTTTCTGTTTTTATGTTATTCGCATGGCTTCAATTAAAGTGGCGGATAAAGTGTCGGAGGGCATCTGTTTTGACATGTTGTTAGGATTTGGTAAGAAAAACATAGTAAACTTTTGCTGTAAAGATAATGGTGTGAAAAAGTATGCAAAAAAAAAGAACTACTCCAATGGGAGCAGTTCTTTTTTTATTATTGAGATCGCATAAAAGATTTTAACCATTGTAAAAACCTTTTGCTACGGCTTCTTTCAGGGCAGTTGAAATACCTTTTTTATTGATAATTCTGATTGCTTTGGATGATACTTTTAGTGTAATCCAGCGGTCTTCTTCCGGGATATAAAATTTTTTCACCTGAAGATTGGGGTGAAACTTCCTTTTTGTTTTTATGTTCGAGTGAGAAACGTTATGACCGCTTATGGGTTTCTTTCCTGTAATCTGGCAAATACGTGACATCTTTTATGAATATGTTTTTATTTGATAGCTATACTATTATCCGTTTTTTTGGGAGTGCAAAGTACGGAATTATTTTTTTTATAGGCAAATGTTTTTTTACTTTTCTTTTTGCTACATCAAAACATAGTTTTTTGTATAATATTTTTCTTATGTTTTTAATCCGAATATGAAATAGAAATTGTATTTTTTATTTTTTTCAAGTCGCTGCATTTTATTTGTTTTCTGAACAGAATTTTAAAAATGTTGCCAAATCATCAGCAAAAATAATGGTGCAGACAAAGAAGCGGTAATATTGACGATATCATTGGGTGTTATTTTTTCTTTCGATGAGTTGTCTTTGAAGAATTTCTTTCGGATCAATCCTGGTTCAAGAAAAGCACCCAGGAATGAATCAACAAAAGAAGCCATTAAACCCGACATGGCAATGAGCATTACCTTTTTTATTTCAAAAACATCAAAAAAGATATACCATGAACTGGCACTCATCAGTATAGCTGCAAAAGATGCTGCTAAAGTACCTACGAAGGATATACCTCCTGATATGCCTGCATCATGAAATCTGAAGTCTTGAAGAGAAAAGCATCGCTTATTAAATACCGGTCCAATCTCACTTGCCCAGGTATCGGCGGTAACTGCTGCTATGAGTGCAATAAATATATAAATGAAAAACTTATCTCCTGTTATGAGATACAATGCCGAACTGATAACAGCGGGTAGTATATTGGCTAAAACCTGCCATATATTCCTTTGTGAGGCGAGTTTGATCTTTCCGTTTATGTGAGAGTTGATTTTTGTAAAGATTACGGAAGTAATAAAAAACAAGATCACAGGAAGCACCCATTTCCATCCTGTTATACCTGCAAGGTATACGCCCAGAAAGTAAGCAAATAAGCTGCCCCACCGGGTTAATAAATTAAATCTGAATAAAAGAAAACTACCTGTTCCGAATGCTATGATAAGCAAAATGATACCATAGAAACTCTGATCATAAAAGGTTTGGGTTATTCTGAAAAATAGTGCAAGACCCAAAGGTATACTGAGGTTGTCCGACCCACGAAATGATATTAGTTCAAGATGTATGGAAAGAATTATAAACAGGAGAAAATAGGAAAATGAGAATGTTTGCGAAAGCAAAACAAAATAAATGAGAATGGATGAAACTGTGAAAAAGAGTATACCGTATACACTTTTTGTTTCATGGGTAATCTTTAAATAATAATTTCCCTTTTTTATACTGCCTCCAAAATTGGCTAAGGTATCGGAAAGGGTTAAAACCAGTAATGCCACCCGGAAAAAGTTGATATCATTGGGATATAGCAATATGAAAGCGCTTAATATCCCGGCAGGATAAAAAACTGTTCCGTAACTTTTTCTGGATGGTTGATGTATGAAATTGAAATAAGAAAAGGGATAGGTAAGAAAGGCAAAAAGGGATCCGGCGATGATCAGTAATAACAAAACATTTTTTTCAACCAGATAACTTAATATAAATATCGCTAATCCGGTGAAAACATGTATCATTTTTCTTAATAACTGATCATTTTCATTCATCTTTTCATAATCTTGCCAACAATGTAGAGTATTTTGTTTAGGATTCAGTAATAGATATCACAGAAGAGGTTATATTTTTTCCTGCTGTTTTCTGTCATTCTTTCGTTGAACTGTAAGGATTAGATATTCAGAGAAATACCGCAGGTGAGTCAAATTCAGGGGTTAAGGATTACAGAGAGTTTTTTTGCTGTTTCCACTTCGTAAGCAAAACTATGATAGAAGGTATATCCCGGATAATCATGTTTGCCTTCTTGAATGATTCTTTTCAGTTCATTTTGAGGGGCAGACCCAAAACGCATGCTTCTGCCATACAGCCAAATCGTTTTATTTTTTTTATCTATATGCCACCAACCACCTCCGTTCGTTGTAGAATGATCAGATGCAATATCAACATGCTGATCTACAACAGCTAATTTTAATCTGCCTTCGTTAATAATAAATTTCTTATGCATCAGGATTACTTTTTTGGTTCAACTTTTCGATTTTGTGATAAGAAACCAGAAGACCTTTGATGAGTGCCGAACTAAATCCATTGTGTTCCATTTCATTGAGACCTGATATAGTAATACCCATAGGCGTGGTTACTTTATCGATTTCTCTTTCCGGATGGTTTCCGGTTTCCTGTGTCAGTTTGGCAGCTCCCTTGAGGGTTTGAGCTGCAATAAGGGTTGATAATTCTGAATCAAATCCAATTTCGATACCACCTTGTGAAATGCCTCTTAAAAATCTGAGGGCAAATGCAATTCCGCACGCTGCCAGCACAGTTGCTGCTCCCATCAGGTCTTCGGGTATAACTTGGCAATGCCCTAAATGATTGAAAAGATTGATGATCTTTTCACGTGATACCTCAGGTTCGTCGTTGTGTGCCAGGCAAGTCATCGATTCGCAAATAGAAAGAGCAGTGTTGGGCATTGCCAGAAATACCGGACAGTTGGTCCTGGCCATTTTTTTGATCTGGGATATGCCAATTCCTGTTACCAGTGAAAGTATAATATGCCTGTCACTTTCAAAAAAAGGGGCTGTTTCCTTAAGAATTTCGGGTGCCTGTTGTGGTTTCACCGCCAGAATTATGATATGCGCCGCCTTTACCGCCATGGTGTTGTCAGAACTTATTATCAAACCTTTTTCTGACAATGAATCAAGCATGGAAAGTCTTCGTTTTGTAACAATAATATTTTCAGCATCATAAAGTTTGCTCTTTAGCAAACCTTTGGCAAAGGCAGTACCAATATTTCCTCCTCCCAAAATGGCAATTTTTTCTTTCATTTTAACCGGTTCAGTATTATTTTTCACAATTTGATGATTACATAAAGAGTGTTTTACCTTTCGTTTCTAAAATGGGTAGTGAATAAAACTGTATTCTGACAATGTATGTTGCTTTTTTTTGCAGCGGCGAAGTTACTCATTATTGTTTAAGTTTAAAATTAAATATATTATTGTCTTTCTTTATAGAACTAAATGCAGAATTAATCCGACAATAAGAAAAAATGAAAAAACGATATGAATCAGAACGGTCAGTTTAGCCCCACCCTTTAACTGATCGGCATCATGATGCTTTTTTATAATAATACCCGCCGCTTTTGGGAAGATCAGAATGTAGGGAATCAGCATGAGTAAAAAGGGCCATGTTGTTCCAGGAAACACAACAAAGAGTATGATAGCATTGGCCACAATAGCCAATTGCACCAGTAAATAAATAATAGAAGTGGCACGTGTGCCAAGGCGCGATGCAACACCATGTTTACCACCATCCCGGTCTGCCTCCAGATCAATCATTTGTCCGGCCAATAAAATGGAAAGAGTACTGAATCCGGTAATGGGCATCAACATAAGCACCTGATGATGAAAAGCGATGTTTTGACCTATGGTGGCAATTAAAATGGCCATAGGGCCAAAGGCCAGCCAAACCGACACTTCGCCTAATCCGCGGTAGGCAAGTTTTGCGGGAGGTGCGGTGTAATATTTACTAAAAAATGCACTTACCAGATATAAAATCCAGAGATGTGGCCAGTATTCAGGTTCTACAAATAGCATCAGTGCTATTGTGCTTAAAAGAGCAATGATTAAACCCATTCTTGCCAGGGTAAACATTTTAGGCATCAACTCAGGAAAATCCTGTAAAACGCCCGATCCTCCACTTGATTCATTTCGATGGACATTTACCTTGTCGGTACCCTGAATTGTGTCGTAAATATCATTATAAACATTTACTGCTATGTGCAAACCAACTCCGGTAATCAGAACCAGCAGGGCAGCTATGATATTTATACTTTCATTGATGCTCCAGGCAAGTAATGTTCCTGCTACAACAGGAGCGATGATAGAACTTAAAAATGGTGCCCTAACCATTTTCATTATACCGGGTTTTTTCTTTTCCATTATATAAATGTTTTGATGAGATTTCTTTTTAATTTTTATCTGTTAATATCATTTCAAACAATATTAATCGATAAAGGTTGAATTTAAATTTATTGAAATTCAGCTTACACCGCAAAACAAGGGAAATTATCGCAGGGTAAATTATCAGCAATATTCATGTTTTTCTAACTTATAACCGATGATAAATCCTTCGTTACAAGATTTTTGTGATCACAAACAACATATTTTTTATTACATAATAATTGGATTGAAGTGGTATGATGTAATTTTTATTATCCTGATTATTAATTCGTTATGCTTGTGTGGAATAACACATGGAGGTTTCATAAACTATTGTTCTTTTCGATAGCATTATCCGGTAGCGAGTGTTTAAGAGCAGCCAGCTTTTTAATCATAAATAAAAATATCTGAAAAGATTTGATAAAATCATCGTTGTGGTTTGCTTTCGTTAATTTTGCGTAAAGAATTTTACATAACAGAAGATTTGTATGATATGAACCACCCATATTTTTCAAACACAAACACAGAAATAATAAAATTACTCACATGCGGGTTCCTTCATATCGCTTTAATCAAACTAACTTACGATGAAATTCCCTTAGAAAATTAGCAATATAACCAATTGAGAAAAATACTTTTTAATAACTACACTTATGGTTCATCAGGTAAGCATAGAAGAGTTCATGGAATACCGCCAAAAATTACCGGTTTTTGATGTCCGTTCACCTGGCGAATACAAAGATGGGCACATACCAGGAGCATACAATCTACCTCTGTTTGACAATGATGAACGCCGTATTGTCGGAACCTTGTATAAAAGTTCGGGTCGGGAAGCTGCTGTATATGAAGGTTTGGGAATTGCAGGAAAAAAATTACAGACTTATGTGAAAAAGGCATTACAATTAACCAAAACCAAAGAAGTGCTAATACATTGCTGGCGTGGAGGTATGCGTTCGGAAAGTATGGCTTGGCTTTTGTCAACAGCAGGATTTTATGTCCATCTGCTCGCTGGTGGATACAAAACATACCGAAAATATATCAGAAGATTGTGGGAACAAAAATCTGAACTGTATGTGCTTGCGGGTAAGACCGGGTCTGGTAAAACAGAGATTTTACAATATATACAAGAAAAAGGTCAGCAAATATTGGATCTGGAAAAAATCGCCTGCCACAAAGGGTCTGCTTTTGGTGCAATTGGTCAGCAGCAGCAACCTACCAATGAGCAATTTGAAAATAATCTGGCTGACCAATGGATACACCTCAATCTCCAAAAACCCGTCTGGATTGAAGATGAAAGTTTGCACATTGGAAGAGTTTGTTTACCCAATACATTTTATATAAAGAAACAGACTTCAAAAACCATTCTCCTGGAAGTTCCCAAATCTTTACGCATTCAGAGATTGAAAAAAGATTATGCTGTTTTCCCTAAAGAACAATTGATAGAATCCATCGCAAAAATCACCAAAAGGCTCGGAGGACAGAATGCCAAAAAAGCAATAGAATCAGTTCTAAATGATGATTTTACAACTGCCATTGATATTGTTTTGGGTTATTATGATAAAGCTTATTCTTATGATCTTACAAAAAAAGATAGCACCAAAATCTATCAGATGGATTGCAATATTCCCGATCCTAAAACCATCGCAGAACAGGTCATCCGAAATTTTTTAAAAGGTGGAAACCTTGCGCAATGATGGTAATTAAAAATGCAAACTTGTAACCTTTGTCAAATGTTGGGTGAAGAAAGATAAATTTCACGAAAATATAATCATCAATCAGCCCATGTCAGTTATGTTCAGAATAAAAAACAAATCACCGATTTATCTTTAACAATTATTCGTTGGGACTAAATTAACTAGTGCCAGCAAGAAAACTCTATTTTTTTGTGTTTTTGATAAGAAATCGTCAAAGACAAGGCTTTCGAAGTTTTTAAATCTAAGGAGTTTACTTTTCGTAAATGACTGGTTCATCTGTTCATAATTTGATTTATTCAGTCAGATGGAGCTTGCTATTAACGTCTGACACATATAAATAATTTTCGGTTGAAATTATCATCCGCCCGGATGTCAGTAATAAATGTAGTGACCAGGTTCAAAAACTTGAACAACGCAATATTTGGCGTTTTCTTGCAAAGACTAACTAAAAGAATTTTTTTATCATGGAAACCCCTGTTTATCTTGATTATAATGCTACCACACCGGTTGATCCTGAAGTAAAGCAAGAAATGCAACCTTATCTGGATCAATTGTTTGGCAATCCCTCGAGCAAGCATATTTTCGGCGCCCAAACCCGTAAAAGCATTGAAAATGCGCGTAGACAGATGGCATTGTTGCTCAATTGCTTTCCCGATGAGGTGATCTTTACCAGTGGAGGCACTGAATCTAATAATTTTGCCATCAAAGGAGTTGTTTTTGAAAATCAACACAAAGGCAAACATATTATTACCTCTCAAATTGAACACCCCGCTGTTTCCGAAGTTTGTTTATTTCTTGAAAATCAGGGATTTTCCGTAACCTGGCTCCCTGTAGATGAATATGGGTTGATCAGTGTTGACGATCTAAAAAAATCCATAAGGGCAGATACCATTCTCATAAGTATTATGCATGCAAACAATGAAACCGGTGTCATTCAACCCGTTGAATATATCGGTCAAATTGCTCAAAAACAAGGTATTTTGTTTCATAGTGATGCTTCTCAGTCCATAGGGAAAATTCCGGTAGATGTTCAATCTATGGGTGTAGATATGCTTTCTGTTGCCGGACATAAATTTTATGCTCCTAAAGGAGTAGGTGCCTTATATGTGAAGCGGGGTGTAAAACTTCAGAAACTCATGCATGGTGCGGATCATGAGCATAACTGGCGCGCAGGAACTGAAAATATACTTGAGATTTCTGGTTTGGGAAAAGCCGCCGAGGTCGCACGAAGAGATTTTGTAGCCAATACTCGCCAAATGCTCCTCAGTCGCAATCTGCTTTTTGATCTGTTAAAAGAATCCATACCCACCCTAAGGGTGAATGGGCATGCCCATAAACGGTTGCCTAATACGTTAAATGTAAGTATTTTAGGTGTGGATGCCAATGTGGTTCTCGATGAATTGCAGGATCAGGTTGCTGCTTCAGCAGGTGCTGCCTGTCATGCTGATAATGTAGATGTATCGCCGGTTTTGCAGGCCATGAAAGTACCTGTGGAATATGCCAGGGGAACCATCCGGTTTTCCACTGGAAAAAAAACTACAGAGGAACAGATCAGAAAAGCTGCAGAAAGGATCATTACCGTGGTTAGACGTCTTTCTGATACTGAAGAGCAACGATATGACAATACCCCAGAGGTTGAGGGTATTGTTAAATTAACCAGATTTACCCAGGGATTGGGCTGTGCCTGCAAGATACGTCCGCAATACCTGGAAAAAATTCTACAGGATCTGCCTCCGGTATTGGACAAAAATGTGTTAATAGAAACACTTACTTCCGATGACGCTGCTGTTTATCGCATTGGTGAAGATATGGCAATTGTTCAAACCCTCGATTTTTTCACTCCTGTTGTAGACGATCCCTATACTTTTGGTGCCATTGCCGCTGCCAATGCGTTAAGTGATATTTATGCCATGGGTGCCCGACCATTGTTTGCACTCAATATCGTTGCTTTTCCCAGTAATCGTCTTCCGGTGCAGGTGCTGAAAGATATTCTTAAAGGTGCTTCTGATAAAGCCGCTGAAGCAGGAATTTTTATTTTGGGTGGTCATTCGGTAGATGATCCGGAACCTAAATTCGGAATGGTAGTTACCGGTATGGTACATCCGCAAAAAATTCTCACCAATAGCGGAGCAAAACCCGGTGATGCAATTATTCTAACCAAACCTATTGGTACCGGAATTATTTCAACTGCTGTAAAGCGCAAATTGGCCGAAGAACAAATAGCAAAGGATGCCATTCAGGTGATGTCCGCACTTAATGCTAATGTAGCAGCGTTGATGTCTGAATATCAGATTGATGCCTGTACCGATGTTACAGGCTTTGGGTTATTGGGGCATTTGAAGGAAATGATTACAGCTTCTCAGGTTTCATGCTCTATTTATGCAGATGAGGTGCCTGTTTTTAAAGGGGTTTATGATTTGGCCATGGCAGGTGCCATACCAGGAGGAAGCCGCAATAATCTTGATTTTGTTAAAGAAAATATAAGATGGTCGCCGAAGATTACCGATATACAAAAAATTATATTGGCTGATGCTCAAACCTCTGGTGGGTTGCTTATTGCTGTCAATCAACAGTATGCCAAGACATTTATAGCGGATTTATATCAAACATATTCTATCAGCGCAAAACAAATTGGTATCGTGCAAAATAAAACCGACTATTCAATAAACGTTTTTTGAAGCAGAAACAGGAAAACCCTTCAGAAAAAAATTCTTAGCTGAACCTGATCAATTTAGATAGCAGGAAAGAAAAAGATTGTCTTACCCGAATTTCACTTGCTGATTTAAAAAAAGTGGGGGAGAGGTCTATTGTTGTTTCAAGGGTTTATTTGATTGATTTATCATTGCAATCTGATAAAAATACCCTTCCAAAATCAAGGCTTGCTGTAATAGTTTTCCTTTTTATTTTACTATTTTTACCAAAAAGTTAATTTAAAATTATGGTTGATATGCTAAAAACTTCAATTTTTTTCCCAGCAAAAAAAAATAGTAAGAATAGAATTTCTTTAATAAAAGGACAGAAATTTTTTAGTGAAACACCAGGATTTGGGACGAAATATTTCATGATGCTCATCATGATTATTTTGATTGCTATGGCAGGATGCGATTACTCCAAACCCAGTCAAAAAATTTTTGTTATGCCTATGATGGCCGGTACGGTAAGTTCAAGTTCTGTTATTTTGCAAGCTCGCCTTACAGAGCAAGATACTATTATTTATGAGGATATTCATGACGCTGAAAGTATTTTTAATGCCCGTGTAGAGGGGAAAGAAGGGTGGGTTCGTTTTCATCTGTCTGACAATATCCGGTTGGAGGAAGCCATCGTTTCAGATTGGAAAAAAGGTACTAAAGATTTGGATTACATCGTAAAAGAGAATTTTTCCTCGCTTCGTCCTTCTACTGAATATTATTATTTGGCAGAATTTGGCACGGATAAGGAAAATACCTATCGGTCAAAAATTCAAAGTTTTAAAACTCTTCCACATGAAGATGAATCAGAAAACGTATCTTTTGTGATGGTAACAGGATCACATTTAGATCGTTTTTATTTAGGAGGAGGATTTGGAAAACCCTCTCTGCAGGGAGCAGATGCATATAAAGAACCCGATAAATATTTAGGTTTTCCTGCTTTTGAGGCAATTACTGATTTGGAACCCGACTTTTTTATTGGTAATGGCGATAATGTTTATTATGATCACCCACCAGATATGAAATCCAAGACGCGGGAAGAATTGCGGGCCAAATGGCAAAGGCAGTTTTCTATGCCCCGCATCAGAGACATGTTTGCACAGGTTCCCACCTTCTGGATGCTCGACGACCATGATCACCGCTTCGATGATTCAGATACTATTGCTTTTAATGAACGATTTGGTTTGCATCCTTCGCACGACCTGGCTATGGAAACTTGGCTGGAACAGCTTCCCCTAACAACAAAATCGTCCTGGGAAGAAACGAAATTATACCGGCGTGTAAGAGCGGGAAAAGACCTGGAGTTGTGGTTGATGGAAGGACGTGCATACCGCAGTCCCAATCGTATGCCCGACGGACCAGATAAATCCATTTGGGGCGAGCAACAAAAAAACTGGTTGAAATCCTCATTGAAACAAAGCGATGCTACATTCAAACTTTTGGTTACACCCACTCCTATGGTAGGTCCAGACGATGGATATAAATCTGATAATCATACCAACCCGGAAGGTTTCAGATATGAAGGTGATGCTTTTTTCGGTTGGCTGACCGAAGAAGATTTCTTGGATAAAAATTTTTATATCATCTGTGGCGACCGCCATTGGAAATATCATAGTGTGCATCCATCAGGTTTTGAAGAGGTCAGTTGTGGTGCTATGGTAGACCAAAACTCAAGAATTGGACGCGAACCAGGTGATCCTAAATCTACTGATCCTGATGGTGAGATCGTGCAATTGTATTCCGACCCCGAACCAACAGGCGGATTCCTTCATGTTGAAACCAAACCAGAAAATGATGAAAATCAATTCCCTACACTGGTTTTTACTTTGTATGATGATGAGGGAAGCATACTTTACCAGCATTCCAAAACTGCTGAAAATTGATCGTGAAGAATAACTTAATTGATGGTTGAAGGAAAAAAAGGAAAAAAGGTTACCGTTTTATATTGCGGTAACCTTTTCTGTTTATAAGGTGCATATTTACTATACAATACAGTGGTTCAGAATGATTTTTTCAGGAGCAATAATGAATTTCAACCTTTTATTTGTTTATAATTTTTAGCATATAGATTATGAGTTGATTATGTTTTTAATAAGAACCCGGCAATTTCAGGGTGTGCGCTTTGTCACTATTTGCATTACTCCCATAATCATCTTCGTGTGTGTTAATCTTAATCATGGAGGTTTCATCTGGTTATATTTTTTATTTTATTGATTATTAATCTATTATGACTTTAATGAGAACCCGGTAATGTCAGCGCTACGCGCCTTTGGCTTCACTGGTAGCATTAGATTTCTACCATAATGTCAGCGCTACGCGCTTTGCTCTTTTACCAATAATCATGCTCGTGTGTGTTTAATCCTTAATCATGGATGTTTCATCATATAATAATTTGGTTAAAGCGGGATGATAGAACCTTCACTTTACTGAGTATTATATCCATGTGTTTGTGTTTGCAAAATATGGGTGTTTAATTATATAAATTCTTTTACTGTAAATAAAACGGGTATCATTTTTTTCTCATTTGATTTTCAATTTCTTCCAAAGAAATCCCCTTTGTTTCGGGCATCATTTTCCAGACAAATATAAGTTGCAGAACCATCATAAGTGTAAAAAACCCGAATATATATGATTGTCCGAACTTTCCTGCAAAATAAGGGAAATTGCCAGCAATAAGGGCAGCGAATACCCAGTGTACACCAGATCCAAATGAACTTCCCCAATACCGCACCTTGTTAGGAAATATCTCAGAAATGAAAACCCAAATAACTGCTCCTTGTCCAATAGCATGGGCAGCAATAAAGAGAAAAAGCAAAACAGGTAACACATATGCAGATCCTTGGTAATCTTCACGAAATACAACCGAGATCAGTCCTAATGAAATAATATATCCGATACTTCCTGCATACATAAGGAATTTACGACCCATCCGGTCGATAAAAACCAACCCGAGCATGGTAAAGATGATGTTGGTAATTCCGATGCCTACCGAAGAGAGTAGTGCTGATTCCACAGCCATACCCGAGGAAGCAAAAATACGGGGTGCATAATAAATAACTGCGTTGATGCCCGACAACTGGTTAAAGGCTGCAAAAAGAAATACCAGTAAAATGGGGGAAGCGTATTCAGTGCTAAAAAACCTTCGTAATCCCACAATTTTTTTTATTTTGCCACTTTTTACGATATCTGCCAGTAAACCTTCAGCACTATGAGGATTGATGATTTTCAGTATGGATAATGCTTTTTCTCTGTCGCCTTTTTTTAGTATCAACCATCTGGGGCTTTCCGGAACATAAGGTATGAGGGCGATGAATAATACTGCCGGAATTACTTCTATGCCCAACATCCAGCGCCATGCTTCAGGGTTGCTTGTGGCACCGATGAGCCAGTTGGAAAAATATGCAACCATGATTCCAAAAACAATGTTGAACTGAAAAAGTGCTGTTAGTTTTCCTCTGTTTTCACGAGGAGATATTTCGGCAATGTACATGGGAGCGACTACTGAAGATGCACCTACACTTAAACCACCTAAAAATCTGAAAAGCATTAATGAAACGATGTTGGGTGCCAGAGCAGAACCCAAAGCTGAAATAAAATATACTAATGCTATAACAAGAAGTGCCTTTTTTCTTCCCAGCCGCTCTGCGGGTATGCCACCGGTAAGTGCACCGATAATGGTACCGTATAAAGCCATAGCAACCATTTGACCTGTTATGGTGTCAGAGAGGTTCCAGAGTTTCTGAACAGTTTGCTCGACGCCTGAGATAAGTGCAGTATCCATTCCAAAGAGAAAACCTCCCATGGATACAGTCAGCGCCCAGAAATAAATCTTATATTTATTCATATACCTGTTTTTTATCTTTAACAGCGAAGATAACAAGAATTATGTTTCACAGCACTCTTCATACACAGGAAATGACCCTGGAAATGTTTTAAATTTTTCACCGTTTGAATTTCCTTTCTTTTAAAATTATCTTGTAACAGAAATGAAACAAAAGAAAAATTTTTGATTTGAAACAAATCTTTTGTTTTAAATCAAAAAAAAAATCGTAATATTGCAACCGTAAAATCGAAAATATAATGACAACCCATAACAATCATACTTATTTCTGGTGGTGGCACAATGCGAATAATTGTGTTAAGCATCATGGGTATGGTCGATTATAATATCAGAAAAAAAGTAAAAAAGAAATATTACCTGAGCCTGCTTAGCACATAAGCAGGCTTTTTTTGTTTACAAACGTATGTAAATAAATTAAACAAAAGATCACCATGCAAATTAAAACTACCCATCTTCCCGG
>CAYPFV010000084.1:0-13576 GCA_964410015.1 uncultured Bacteroidales bacterium | reverse complement strand
AATAGAAAAACCCGAAGCTCCAAAGCACAGTAAAGGAATGGAGCAACGGGTATGATTATGAAAAACCACTTTATGCTGGTACGCCGAGTGCTTCTAACTTTTCGGGAGTAGGAATGCCTTTTTCATCCCATCCTCTTTCTTTATAATACAAAGGAAGAATCTCTGCGAGTCTGCTTTTTTGTCCTTTAGAAGGGCCGGAAGGGATAGCATCTTCCATTAATCTTTTCGGTAATTTGTCCTGAGAAGGGTCTATACCTGCTTTCAGGTTCCATACTCTTTCCAGGTTCCATATCCGGTCTCCAGCTTCGAGTATATCTTCTGCAGAGCGTTCAACACCTGTAACAGCGGTAAACAAGGCAGCATAGTCATCAACATTAAGGGCAAAGGAAGTAAACAGGCACATCCCGCAAGAGTCGATAAAAGCGGTCAGGTCCTGGAAAATCTTCACCCATTGTGGTTTACCTTTAATTTCGAGGCGATCGAGTTTTTCGGGTAATCCGAGAATTTCAGGAGAGATCAGGTAACCTCTTACGTGGCATCCACCGCGGTTAGATGTGGCATATTGGAGTCCTTGTCCTTGTATGCCTCTTGGATCGTATGCAGGTAGTTCTTGTTTTTTTACGCTCATAGACAGTTCGGGTCGTCCGTAGGATTCAGCAAGCCGGTAAGACCCCATGGCCATTTTTTTACCCAGCGAACCCTCGCTTCTACCCATTCTTTTCACCCACTCTACCATACTTTCAGCATCGCCAAACTTCAGTCCCAATCCATTGAGTTCATCATCTTTGATCAGTCCTTTTTCATACAATTCCATACCAGTAGCAATGGTAACACCAGCAGAAATGGTATCCAACCCCATTTCGTTGCACCAGTAATTTGCTTTAATGGCTGCTTTCAAATCTTTTACACCACAGGCAGCGCTAAATGCCCAAACGGTTTCGTATTCGGGTCCTCCCGTTTCAATATCATCCGCTTTGGTGTATCTTCCGCATGAGATTGTGCATGCAAAGCATGATTCTCTCTTGATGAGAAATTTATCGGCCATGGTTTCGCCACTAACCTCCTCTGCATCGTTAAAATAAGTTTCCTGGAAGTTTCTGGTAGGGAAAACGCCAGATTCATTGATAATATTTACCAAAACGTTGGTACCATAAGTAGGTAGTCCGGCACCGGTTACACCATTATCTTTGATTTGTGCCCTGCCTTTTTTGGCAGATGCTCTGAGGGCTTCCGGGTCAGCAACAGTAGGTTTTGAATTTCCTTTGATCACGATGGCTTTCAGGTTTTTACTTCCTACAACGGCGCCTACACCAGAGCGTCCGGCAGCGCGGTTGAGATCGTTCATTACTGCTGCTATTTTAGAGAGTTTTTCGCCGGCAGGTCCTATACACAATACCTTAGACCTGGCGGGTGCATCTTTCAGGAGCAGATTCGTAGTTTCGATGGTTGTTTTCCCCCAAACGTTTGTGGCATCACGAAACTCTATTTTGTCGTCTTCAATAAAAATGCTCACAGGTTTTTCAGATTTCCCTTCTATGATAATGGCATCATATCCGGCAAACTTCATTTCTGCACCCCAGAAACCGCCCGAGTTGGAGCTGGCAATCGTACCTGTAAGAGGTGATTTGGTTACCACCATATAACGTCCGCCGGCCGGGGTAGGCGTGCCAGTCATAGGACCGGTGGCAATGATAACCTTATTGGCTGGATCAAAGGCATCGATGTTGGGGTCTACTTCGTCAAACATAATCTTGGATCCAAATCCACGACCTCCGATGAAGCGCATTGCTTCCTCAAGTTTAAGTTCCTCAAATTTAAATGTTTTGTCAGTCAGGTTTAGCCTGACCATTTTTCCTCTGTAACCGTGCATATTACAATAATTTTAATGAGAAAAAGATTTTTTTAGTTACCTTTAGAAAACAATCCTTACTCCAAATTACGTAAAGCTCGGATAATTAATTGTATATGCTTTTAGTAAAGATGTTAAATTGATAACATTGTATGCATTTTGTTTGTTTTCTGAACACTATTTCGTTATTTTTGTGTATAGATTCTGAACATTGTAAGGATTCTGGACACTTGAAAAATGATAAAAACCAGAAAAAAACCGGTATATTTATTTAGATTTATTATAAATTACTGTTTATTTGATGTTTTTATGTGTAATTAACTTTTATTCAGCATGTTAAGGGATTGGCGGACAAATATATTGATTTTGTTTTTCAGTGGTTTCATACTGTTATTTATCGTGTCTCCTATTGTGGGGATGTTTTTGAAAACGGGAGTATCGGACTATGGAACCACCCTTGCCGACGCCGAAGTATTAAGCAGCATTCGGTTAACGCTGTTTACCTCAATGGTGGGTACGCTTATTTTTGGTGTTATGTCAATACCTTTGGCATATTTACTGGCACGTAAAAATTTTTTTCTGAAGGGTTTGGTCAATGGTTTGATCGATATACCTGTTGTGATCCCACATTCGGCGGCCGGCATAGCGTTGCTGGGTTTTCTTGCCCGAGGCACCCCTGTTGGAGAGGCTGGTCAAGCTGCCGGGATTAGCTTTGTTGGCGGTTTGCCCGGTATTGTAGTGGCCATGGCTTTTGTAAGTTTGCCTTTTGCTATCAATGCCGCCCGCGATGGTTTTCATTCCGTACCTTCCAAGTATGAAAAAGCAGCACTCAACCTGGGTGCATCACCTATGCTTGTTTTTTTTACCATTTCACTTCCCCTGGCCAAAAGGTCGGTAATCAGCGGACTGGTAATGATGTGGGCACGTGGACTGAGTGAATTTGGTTCGATTATCATTATTGCCTACCATCCTATGGTAACACCTGTTTTGATTTGGGAAAGGTTTGCTTCTTTCGGGCTAAGTTATGCACGCCCCGTAGCAGCTGTTTTTATACTGGTTTGTTTGCTTATTTTCGTTGTGATACGTTTGTTATCGAAAAAAACAGTTTATGTTAGAAATTAAAAATATATATGTTTCATTGGGCAATTTTTCACTGCAAAACATCAGTTTTCAGGTTGAGCAGGGAGATTATCTTACCTTGTTGGGTTTGTCAGGAGCAGGAAAAACAGTTATTCTGGAAGTATTGGCCGGATTGACACGTCAAAAATCAGGGCAAATACTTCTCAATGGAACAGATATTAGTCATCAGAATATTCAGCGGCGTTCTATGGGGCTTGTTTACCAGGATATGGCACTTTTTCCGCATATGAAAGTGAGTGAAAATATTATGTATGCGCTGAACAGGAAAAAGCTTACGAAGAAGGAAAAAAGCAAACGATTGCAGGAGGTTTCTGAACTTACCCATGCCAGTAATTTACTGGATCGTTATCCGGAAACCCTTTCAGGAGGAGAAGCGCAAAGGGTTGCCCTTGCGCGGACTCTTGCCTCAGATCCGCAGGTTTTATTGCTCGATGAACCCCTGGCCAGCATGGATGTAAAACTCAAAGACGATCTGAGGAAATTGCTTGGAACAATCAACAAAACCGGCAAAACCATTATTCATGTTACCCACGACTATACCGAAGCCGCTACATTGAGCAACAAAGTGGCCATTATCGACAAAGGAAAACTGGTGCAATGGGGAGAACCCACTGAGGTATTTCAAAATCCGGTAAGTGAGTTTGTTGCCAGATTTAGTGGCGTGAAAAATATTTTTTCGTGCCGTTTTCAGCATGAGCAATCCCATAAAGGCGTTTATTATGGCATAACATCAGGAGGATTAAGCATTTATACAACCTCTTATTCAGAAAAAGAGCAGGTTCATCTGATCATTCCCGGAGAAGAGATCATTGTTTCTGAAAAGGCACTGAAAACAAGTGCCCTGAATCAAATGGAAGTAACTGTGAAAAATATCTGGCACTTTCAACATTTCACCGAGATCATGGTGCAAAACAGTGAAGAATTTTTTGTGATGATTAGTCAACAATCGGTTGAAAACCTGGGATTGAAACCTGGTAAGAAAGTATGGATCAGTTTTAAAGCCTCTTCGGTAAAGATAATTTAATAAAAATGCGGGAAAGCGGTAACCTGCATGAGTATTGGTTGCTAATTTTTAAACTTTCAGATATGAATAAAAAAGATTTAATTCAAAAAGAGATTATCCGCAAATCGCATTTGCGAAGTCAGGAATTTGGAGTTCAAAAAGAGCAAATATTTCCTATTAAAATCCTTAGCGGCAACGAAGTGAAAACCAACCTGCTGCGCAATGAGTATCTGCTCAATGTGGCAGCTCCGTTTATGCAGATTATTTACGAAACAGTAAAAGACAGTGGATTTTTCATCCTTCTTACCGATAACAATGGTTGTATACTCAGATCGGTTGGTGATCCGGATATCATAGCCGAATCAGAGCGTTTGAATATGGTTGTTGGCGCTTACATGAATGAAGAAAATATAGGTACCAATGCTATGGGTACTGCCATCAGTGAGAACCAACCCATTCAGGTTACTGCCAAAGAGCATTTTATATCGGCTTACCACCGTTGGACATGCTCAGCTGCACCAATACACAACAACGAAGGAGAGATCATAGGAAGTTTGAATCTTACAGGTGAGAGTCATTTGGTGCATCCTCATACATTGGGTTTGGTAGTGGCATCGGTGCGCGCTATCGAAAACCAGATCAAAGCAGAAAGCACACAGAAAAGACTCAATGAAACATTTTATTATCTCAAATCTATTGTAGAATCTGTTTCTTCAGGAATTATGGCATTAGATATTGATGGCAACATCAAAACCATAAACAAGTTTGCCTGTAATATGCTGTCTCTTCAAAAGGAACAAGTACTGGATCAAAGTGTCGAAAAATTGATTCCTCACTGGCGCGACATTATCAACCGCTTTAAGCAAGGCGAACATTACATGGATATAGAAACCACCTTTCCGCACAATGCAGGCAAAGAAAGGTACGATCTGAGTGCTTATCCTATCCTTGACAGTAAAGATAAGATCATCGGAATGGTGGTGGTTATCAAGGGAATTCAAAAAATATTTAATCTGGTGAATAAATATGCCGGTATGCGTGCGCATTACACTTTTGGGGATATCATCGGGAAAAGTCCGGAGTTTACCCAGGTGATTGATCATGCTGAGAAAATTTCATCTTCCACTTCTACTGTGTTGCTGATGGGGGAAAGCGGAACGGGTAAAGAACTCATAGCCCAAAGCATACATAATGCCAGTCCGCGCAAAAATTCAGTTTTTATTGCAGTGAATTGTGGTGCCATACCCAAAAATCTGATTGAAAGTGAATTGTTTGGATATGAAGAGGGTGCTTTCACTGGTTCGAAAAAAGGGGGACATGCCGGTAAATTTGAACTGGCCAACGGGGGTACCATATTTTTGGATGAGATCGGGGAAATGCCACTTGATATGCAGGTAAATCTACTGAGAGTTTTACAGGAAGGGTATGTGACCCGAGTGGGAGGAACCAAAAATATTGATGTAAATGTACGCGTGATTGCCGCTACCAAAAAAAATCTCATCGAAGAACTAAAAAAGGGTACCTTTCGCGAAGACCTTTTCTACCGGTTAAGTGTAATTCCTCTGTTTATTCCACCTCTGAGAAAAAGGAGAGGCGACAAGTTGCTTCTTTTCCAATACTTCCTGAATCAGAAAGCGCAAAAACTCCATAAACCTATCCCGGATATACCTGACAAAATCATGGATCAAATAAAAGGATATGAATGGCCAGGCAATGTAAGGGAACTGGAAAATTATGTGGAAAATATCGTCAATTTTAATGGTATCAGCAGTTTTGATATCATCAATGCCGTAAACTCTCAAACCGTTTCTTTTTCAGAAAAAAACGAAGTTTCAAACACGGAAAAGGATCAATCTTCAAGTATTGTTAACTTCAATGATAGGGATTCTTTTATGACACTTGAGGAAATCGAGAAACACACCATCCGGGATTGTTTCGAAAAACTGCATGGTAATATTTCTCAGATTAGCCGGAAACTAGGTATAAGCCGTACCACACTTTACTCAAAAATGAAAAAATACAATATATCTGAAAACTGAGAGATTTTAGCAGATTAATGAAATTACTTTCTGGTTGGTTGTTGAAAAAAATCCGGGAATATTATATTTTGCCGGTCAAAGCAAACAATGATTTGTTGAAATAAGATAATAATCATTTTTTTCATTCTGTTCAACATAGTAAATTGATAACTGCTTTTGCACGGAGAGCAGTGTTGGCATCTTGTGGGTAAAAAAAAGAGACGCAACTTTAGTTGCATCTCTTCATTAATGATCTCCGGGATATGGGAATGTTTGTCAATTTTCTATTCAGGATTCTGTAGAGTGTATAACATCCTTGTCTTTATTTATCCAGATACTGATTTTCCTTCGTGTGGATAAAAGTATCTGATAAATGGCTGGCACAATGACCAGCGTAAGAAATGTTGCCACCGTAAGTCCGAAGATCACAGTCCATGACATAGGACCCCAGAAAGCACTATTATCGCCACCAAAATAAATCTGGGGGTTAAATTCGGTCATCATGGTTACGAAGTTGAGATTTAGTCCTATAGCAAGAGGCAATAAACCAAGTACTGTAGTTATGGCGGTAAGAATTACCGGACGGAATCGTGTTTCACCTGCCTCTTGTATGCATTGTAGTGAAACTTTAGGATCGAGATATTTGTCTTCCGGTACATTCAGTTCATCTCTTTTCCTATCATGCAGATAATCTGTAAAATCCAGCAATACGATGGCATTGTTTACCACAACACCGGCTAAACTGATGATACCAATACCAGTCATGATAACCACAAATTCCATATTGAAAAGCGCCAGTCCGAAGAAAACGCCTGCAGTACTGAATATAACACTTCCAATGATAATCAGGGGTTTCAGAATCGAATTGAATTGCGTTACCAGGATAAGGATAATCAACGATACAGCAATAAGCAGGGCAGTAATAAGAAAATCCATAGATTCTGCCTGCTCCTGTTGCTCGCCGGTAAATTCGTAGTTGTATCCTTCGGGCATATCATAATCATCGAGCAGGTTTTTGAGTTCCTGGTTGATCTGGTTGGCATTGTATCCGGGCAGAACATTGGAAGAGAGTGTGATGACCCGTTTCAGATCGATCCTGTTTACCGACCCATAGGTCTTACTGTATTCAACATCAGCTACTGCCGAAATAGGAACCTGCATGATGCGGCCTGTGCTCTGGCTTCGGAAAGTGATGCTTTGGTTCAACAGGCTCGAAAGATCATTCCGGTAGTCTTCCTTCAGACGCAGTTGAATCGGGTATTCTTCTTCACCCACTTTAAAGTCAGAAATATCAAGTCCAAAGAGTGCAGTTCGGATTGTGTTGGCAATTGAGGCTGTTGAAAGTCCGAATCTGCGTGCTTTTTCCCTGTCGATATGCACAATGATCTCAGGTTTATCGGTATCCAGGTCTTTTCTCAATCCTTCAATTCCCTCAATAGCAGATTCTTCAATCATCTTTTCTACGTCATTGGTAATGGCAATGAGCCGGTCAAAATCCCTACCCGAAATTTCTAAGTTTACAGGCGAACCTGTTGGTGGGCCGTTCTGATTTTTAGCGATGTTGAATTCAATACCAGGATAAGCTTCCAGCAAATCGTCGGTAATATCGGCCATAACATCATTGGTATTGATTCCTCTGCGGTTTTCAAATTCCACAAAAGTAACTGTAATGCGTCCACGATTGGGTGTATCTCCCGATGCCATTTCAAACTCACCTACAGCGCCTTGTCCAACAGTAGTGAGAACAGATTTCACAATATGCTGGTAAGGTTCGATAATCTCTTCTACGTGATTTTCAATTTGTTTGATCTTTCGATCCGTCTCTTTAATGTCAGTTCCGATGGGTAATTCGGCAATAATGTTGATGTATTGTGGTTCATTATCAGGGAAAAACAAAACATTTGGGCTTCTTACAATATAGAATCCGATAGAAATGATAAGAAATACAATTGTACCTCCCACAAAAAAATAGGGATTTTTACCTCTGAGGGCAAATTTCAATGTTCTCGAATACAACCGTTCGTTAAAAGGTAGTACTTTTTCCCTGAAAAAGTCGGAAAGTTTCCGGAATACGAAGTATCCGATAGCCACCAGAAATGCAATGAGCAGAAATATATTGCCCCAAAGTGTGCTACCCAACAGGTGTAAGATCATACCGACGGATACTGCCAGTGCTATGAAAATAAGACGATTGCGGGTAATTGTTTTTCTTTTGCGGTTTTTCTCTTTTTCTTTTTCTTCTTTGTTGCTTTTGATTTGTTTGAAAAAAGAATTAGAAAAAACCGGAATAATCACCAGTGCAACAAATAGTGATGAGGTCAAAACGATAATCAGAGTGAGGGGCAGAAATTTCATAAACTCGCCTACAATTCCAGACCAGAAAGCCAGGGGCAGAAAAGCCGATAGGGTAGTAGTAGTGGAGGTAATGATGGGCCAGGCAATTTCACCAATTCCCATGCGTGCAGCCTTTATCACCGGAAAACCTTTTTCTACATATCTGTAGATATTATCAACGGCTACAATAGCATTGTCAACCAACAAACCTAAAGCAAGGATCAGAGAAAAAAGTACGATCATGTTGATCTTCAAATCAGCAATACCAAAAACCACAAAGGATATAAGCATCGACAGAGGTATGGCAATACCCACAAAAAGCGCATTTTTCAGTCCCAGAAAAAAGTACAATACCAGAATAACAAGTATGACTGCCATGATCACACTATTCTCCAGATTAGTAAGTTGGTTTCTGATCTCCTCAGACTGATCGTTGGTAATGGTTACATTAAGTTCTTCCGGCAGATTTCCATTTTTTTTGGCTTCATCCAGAATATCAAAAATCTGACTGGTGGCAGAAAGCAGGTTTTCTCCCGATTTTTTAACTACCTGAAGCGAAACCACGTTTTGTTCATCCAACCGTGCAAAGCTGGTTGGATACGCCTGCGTATCCGCAATGGATGCTACATCACGAAGGTAAACGATATTGCCCTCTTCCTGCTTAATTATAATCTCTTCCATTTCCCTCACATCCTGAAATTCTCCGATAGTACGTAATGCCCAGCGAGTATAGTCATCAAAAAGGATGGATCCTCCGGAAATAGAAACATTTTCCTGATTGATAGCATTTTCAATATCGGAAAAGCCAAGTTCCTGAGCATCGAGTTTAACAGGGTCTACATTGATCTGTATTTCTCTTTCATCCAACCCTGTAATATCCACTTTTGAGATTTCATTAATTGTTTCAAACTCTTCTTCCAGAAAATCGGCATATCTTTTGAGTTGTCTGGTTGAATAGTCACCAGAGAGGTTTACATTGATGATGGGGAATTCAGAGAAATCAATATCTAACACCGCGGGGTCAGCAGGCAGATCGCCCGGTAAATCTCCTTTCACCCTGTCTACGGCATCTTTTACGTCCTGCAGAGCATCTTCAATTTCAATATCGGTTTGAAATTCCGCAAAAATGGAGGAGTTGTCCTGTGTAGAATTAGAAGAAAGTTTTTTGATGCCAGTAACGGTATTAATCTCATTTTCCAGCGGACGCGTTATGAGATTTTCGATATCAATGGGTGGATTACCCGGATATGTGGTTTGCACCATCACCGTTGGTATCACTACTTCAGGAAATAATTCTTTGGGCAACGATTGATAAGAGAAAAAACCAAATACAGCCATTAAAAATGAAATCAGGAAAATGGTATTTTTATTTTTTAACGCTACCGTGGTAATTTTAAAATCACGTATCTTTTTTTTCGGAGAATCTTGTTGTTCGCTCATATTGTATATCAAATAAAAGTGATTGATAATGCTGATGATAGAATAAATTGGAAATAATTAATCTCTGTGATTTGTTTGTGCCATAGATAAAGGGTTGTCGATAATTTCAATCAGAGTGCCTTCCGAAACCTGGTTATGTCCCTCCCTGATCAGTAAATCTCCTTCTTTTAAACCTTCTTTAACCACTGTTTTTCCCTCGCTGTTTTCTCCACGCTCAATGTAAACTTTTTTGGATACCATGTCCTGATCATTTTCTTCATGGGCAAGATAAACATAGTACCCCTGAGTATCCTGTTTAACATTAATAGAGGGTATGACCAGAGCATCTTCCTGTGTAAATGAGTTTACGCTGATATTGGCCACCATGTTGGGTTTAAACTTGTCGTTTTGATTGTTGATCAGCAGTTGCAGAGTAAAAGTTCTGTTTTCGGGATTGATGGTGTTTCCCAGTCGGTGAATTGTTGTTTTCATTTCAAAATCGGGGTAGGAGGGGAACCTGAGTATTACACGGTCTCCCTGATTAACTAGTGGTAGAAATGATTCAGATATTTCAGCATTTACATATAGGTTATTCAGGTTTACGATATGCATTACCGGATTACCAGGCATGGCCAGTTCACCTTCTTTAGCGAAAATATCATCAATAATACCATTGAAAGGTGCTTTTATGATTGACATTTCAAGTTGTGATTCCAGTGATTTGAGTCTTTCTCGGGTTGTTTCAAAATTATTTTTTGCTTCCAGATATTGAATCTCACTGCCAATTTCCTGATCCCACAACCTTTTTTGTCTCTGATAAACGGTTTCTGCCAGTGAAAGAGCGCTTTTGGTTTCGGCAATGTTATTTTCTATCACTGAAGTGTTTAGTCTGGCAAGTGTTTGACCTTTTTCTACCATTTCCCCTTTCTTCACCATTATTTGTCTTATCTGTCCATTTGTTTCCGGGCTGATGGTTGCTTCATTCACCGCTTCTACGGTGCCTTTTACTGTTACATAATTGGTAAATGTTTCTTTCTTTATTTCCTGTGCAGTTACTTTCATCTTTTGCCTGTTGCGAGTTTGTATTCCCATATCTTCCAGTTTATTTTCCAAATCAGTAACTTTTTGGTTTAAATCTACAATTTGCTGATTATATTCAGAGATTTTTTGTTTGATCTCTTCCGGGTCATCAGAATTTTCATCTGCATTGCAAGAAGTTATGAGTATCAACCCCAAAGTCAAGAAGGTTGCAAAAACATATCTCTTTGTGATCGGATTATCTTTATTTGTTTTCATTTCACAAGTATTTTTATAATTTCAATGATTGTTATTTTTATATAGTTTAAGTGATTATAATTTGTCTAATGCTTTTTCGAGTTTTGTTTTGGCTTCCAGAAGTTCAAACATAGCGTTTACAAAATTTGCTTGTGTGGTAAGCATCTGGTCACTGGCCTGGGTAAGTTCAAGACTGCTGGCCATTCCTTCGCGAAACATAACGCGTGTTCTCTTCATGATCGTTTCTGCCAGTTCGAGGTTTTCTTTTTCGTTGTTAAAACTTTCCATGGCGGTATTGATCTCAGCTGTAGCTTCCTGCTTTTGCAGGATTAAAGACTGAAAAACCCGCTGCTTATCGTTTTTGGCTTTTTCCAGTTCAAGTTTTGCCTGTTGTACTTTTGACCTTCTCATCCCGCTCGAAAAAATGGGAATATTAAGGTTTAACCCAATAATAGAGGTTGGAAACCACGATTCACCGCTCTGAAAAAAGTTGAATTCGTTTCTTTGAGCACTTTCCTGGCGAGTATAGGAGGCATTGAGGGTAGGTAGGTAAAAACTGATCTCTCTGCGGTAGGCCATCAGCTGCATTCTCTCCTGCGATTCCATGATTCTGAAATCAATATGATTGGTAGGATCAAAATTCTCAACAGAAAGAATCTCCAGAGAAACATCTTCAAACAAGGACTGGAGGTTGTCAGAAAGTTTCAAATCACCTTCCACATCCATCCCCATTTGAAATTTGAGCATATCGAGGGTTATTTTTTCCTGTCTTTCAAGGTTATTGATGGAATTTCTCATATTGGCCACATTGAGTTTGAGTTGGTCAACATTAATAGCATCTGTAAACCCTTCCTCAAATTGTTTTTCCGTTTCACTGAGTGTTTTCTCCATATTGGTAAGATTTTCACGGATAATGGCAAGATTTTCAGAGCTTACCAGGGCCAGGTAATAGGTTTGGGTAACCATACTTTTTACCTCTGTTTCCGATCTTTGATAATTACGTTCAGACAGTTCCCTAAATACTCTTGCCGCCTGCAATCCCACGATATAGCTTCCATCAAAAACCAACTGACTCACTGTGCCGGTAAGAGCAAGATTTTGCTCAGTACCAAACTGAATTTCGGCAAATTCACCAGGTTCTCCCCCGAAGAATTCGGCAGGAACAAGATTTGTAGGTATGTCCAGAAAGTATTGGTATTCTGCTGTGGCATTTACCTGGGGCAAACCACTGGCTGTAATTTCCCAAACCTGCTTGTCGGCAATACGAGCATCGGCTTTGGCGTTGATAACTTCATAATTATGCTTCAGAGCATATTCTACTGCTTGTTCCAGCGATACTTCCATAGGGGCCTCGGTTTGTTCCTGGGCATACAAAAATCCGGAGATAAACACCAGGATGAAAAATACTGGTAAATTCATTTTTGTAATAAGGTTTTTTTGAGGTTGCATACTGTTCGTTTTATGGATTTAAATGAATAATGGGTGCGAAATTAGATTTGTGAGTGTATCTGTAAAATAAAATTCGGTGAATAGGTAAAATAAAAAGGTGAATACCTCTTTTTAAGGATAAATATGGAAAAGGTCAGATTTTGTTTTCACGATTTTTCTCAAGAATTTTTTCTAAGTGGGCCAGTCCTTTTTCATTTGATATCCCTCTGATATGATAAACAAAAAGGGTATGAAAAACTTCTGCAAGTGAATACTTTTCCAGTGGTTTCCATAATTCCGTCTGATACATCTCAATTCGGGAAACATAGGTATGGGCAATGATTTCATAATTAAGGTCTGTTCTGTATATTCCTTGCTCAATACCTGCCCTTACATTATCCAGGATATGGTTATATACTTCTTCACGTTTAAAAGAAATGACCTCATCCCAGATGTCGGAATAATATTTTTGAAGATCGTAGGTGAAAGAAGGGTTTGAATTCTTTAATTGTTGGGTAAAAAAAACGGTAATCATCATCAGCTGATCAATAGCATTGGTATCTGGTTCATTCAGTGCTTCATTGATTCCACATTTTTGAGTTGTGATCAAATAATCAATCACTTTGGCTACCACATCTTTCTTATCCTTAAAATGTAAGTACAATGTTTTTTTCGATATTCCCAGTTCTCTTGCCAGATCGTCCATCGTTATGCTTTTGATCCCGTATTTGTAATATATGTCAGCAATTTTCTGTATGATTTCCTGCATTGAAAATTATTCTTTAAAAATTAATCCGAACATCATTTAACTTATTTATTTAAGATAAAGGTTCTCAAAACTTTGGAAACTTCCTGTGTTAAATTAGTTTCCAACGTGTAACAGGCGTTATTCTGAATTGTTTCTCTGCCTTTTTTATTTAGCTATTTTTTTCTTTTAATTTTGCACCTGCTTCCATGAACAGAAGTATGATAATATTTTTGACACACACAGAGGATTAAGATAAATAGAACGCAGATTAAACAGATTGAGCGGATTGACGCAGATTTCTTCTGTTAGCGATTATCTGTAAAATCAGCTTCATCAGTGTTCTGATACTAATTGTGGAAAAT
>CAYPFV010000083.1:0-13588 GCA_964410015.1 uncultured Bacteroidales bacterium | reverse complement strand
ACACCTCGTTTTAATCCGTTTTTTATCCCGAAAATGATTGCCGATATCGCTGCGGGTCATATCTCTATTAAGTACAATTTCCGGGGTCCCAATTTTACCACTACATCAGCCTGTGCTTCAGCAGCCAATGCATTGGTTGATGCGCTTATTTACATCCGCTTAGGAAAAGCGGATATATTTATCAGTGGTGGTTCAGAAGCAGCTGTTAATGAGGCAGGTATCGGCGGATTTAATGCACTTACTGCTATTTCCGTAAGAAATGATGATCCTAAAACCGGATCCAGACCTTTTGATAAAGACAGGGATGGATTTGTTTTGGGTGAAGGTGCCGGAAGCCTTGTTTTTGAAGAGCTTGAGCATGCAAAA
This sequence comes from uncultured Bacteroidales bacterium, assembly GCA_964410015.1. Lineage (GTDB taxonomy): Bacteria > Bacteroidota > Bacteroidia > Bacteroidales > UBA7960 > SKVR01. The sequence goes on along the minus strand of CAYPFV010000083.1, from coordinate 13,222 downwards.
GCAAGAGGAGCGAAAATATATGCTGAAGTAATTGGTGGTGGTTTATCTGCCGATGCTCATCATATGACAGGCCCACATCCAGAAGGCCTTGGCGCCAAAAATGTAATGAAATATACACTGGAAGACGCAGAAATTCAACCAGAAGAAGTTGACCATATCAATACACACGGTACTTCAACACCATTGGGCGATATTGCAGAACCTAAAGCAATTGTTGATCTTTTTGGTGATCATGCCAAAAATATTGCTGTCAACTCAACCAAGTCAATGACCGGGCACCTGCTGGGTGCCGCAGGAGCCGTTGAAGCTATCGCTTCTGTACTGACGGTAAAAAATGATATTGTTCCACCTACCATCAACCACTTTACTGATGACCCCGAAATCCCTAAACTTGATTTCACGTATCATAAGGCAAAGAAAAGAAGCGTAAATGTTGCCCTCAGTAATACTTTTGGATTTGGAGGGCACAATGCTTGTATCGCTTTCAGAAAATATACAGAATAACTTCTGAAATTTTGATCATTTTTAAATCACCTTTTCTTAAAAAACATTCGGACGAAGATAGTGCGAGCATTATCTTGGCAATGAGAAATATTTTCGGGTTTAAACCTGGAAATATTTCTCTTTATAAATTGGCATTCCGGCATAAGTCTGTTGCCACTCCTGAAGAAAATGGTTTCCGGCATAGCAATGAACGCCTTGAATACCTCGGCGATGCTGTGTTGAGCTCAGTTATTGCCGATTTCCTTTTCAAAAAATTTCCCTATAAAGAAGAGGGGTTTCTTACTGAAATCAGATCACGCATTGTAAGCCGGCAAAACCTTAACCTGCTTTCCAGAAAACTTGGGTTTAATCATTTAATAAGAACTACCCGCGAAAATCAATCGGAAGGTACCAGTATCCCTGGCGATGCCTTTGAAGCATTTGTTGGAGCACTTTACCTCGATAAAGGATATCGATTTACCTATCGTATTATCACCCAAAAGATCATGCAAAATCATCTTGATCTTGACCAACTCATCAATAAAGAGGTCAATTTTAAAAGTAAACTTATTGAGTGGTCGCAAAAAATGAAAAGGGAGATAGAGTTTAAAGTCGTTGAAGAACTGGAGAACAACAAAAAAATGAAAATTTATGTTGTTGAACTTTTGATTGATCTTGAACCTGTTTCACGTGGCAAAGACTTTTCTATTAAAAAAGCAGAACAAATGGCAGCTGAAATTGCTTTTTCTAAAATTAACCGCGAAGATGGCTTTCTTGCATCCGGCATCAAAGATGAAAACAGCGATGACGGTAACTGAAACTGACCCATTTTTCACCTGCATTGTACCTCTTTTATCTGGTGTAATCATTGTTTAATTGCAACTAGCACCATATTCCCATCGTTAAACCCATTTCATCTTCCAGGTTTTCTTCGGTTATGTTGCTGAGTTTGTCATCTCTGTAATAGTTAAGAATGCTTAGTACCATTGCATCAACAATATCATCTTTCTGCATTTTCCCTTTTAATGTCTTGTCTGAGGCAATTACCCTGCAAAGAGAAGTAGTCCCGGGATGATATCTGCTTAAGATGTTAAGCCTTTCCAAAATACCCTCATTCTTTTTTTTTGAATACTGAAGAGAAATTTGATTGTTTAGTTTTTGATACGCTAATTCAGGATGAGATTCAAAAATGATGGAACGTGCCCACTGGTTTTCCTGCAAATACTCGTTAACCTCTTTTATGCGGTGAAAAATATTCCAAGTTTGCTTACTGATTTTTTTTCCCGTAATCATGTAATTGGTGGCAGAAGCACTTGAATAAGTTTTTTGGTAAAGTGCCTGACGACAAGGGGGTGTGAATACCGAAGAATGTTTCTTACCCAGGATTTTGCGAGCCTGCATATCGCATTTTCTCTGATGGGGTTGAACCGGATCAATATTTTTCAGCGACAATAAACCAATAGGCATATCCACAAGGAACCTGTAAGATTTCTTTTTCGTTTTAACGTTGTTTACCAGGTCGGAAAATGTTGGTGAAAAGTGATAAGAAAACTGGTTTTCAGGCTTATGAATAACTATCATGATCCAACCTGAGCGACAAGCATCTATACCTCCGTAGGATAATATTTCCATAAATGAAATCAAAAAAATGTTTTTAGCAAGTTATGTTGGCAATTTAGAGAAAAACAAACTAAATTTGAAGAAAACATATTGTGTATTTTTAAAAAAAACTATGGAAAACAAGAGATGGGTTATTTTAATTTTTATGGTTTCTTTCACCTTTTTTTCTTCTTGCGAAGATTGGCTGGATGTAACAGAATCATTTGATTACCAGCATGATTTTATTATAAATACAAGTACTACTGAATACAACAATGAAAGTGTGGTCGTGTTGTCGGAAGAGGAATCTTTAATTGAAGATTATGATGATAAAATTAAAAATATGGAAGTTGAGCAAATCATGTTCTGGGTAAAATCGCACCAGGGAACAGATGAGCAGGCACTGGTTGAAGGAACTTTTTCGGTGGCACGTGCCGATGGGAGTGATAAGTCGGTTATTGCTTATTATGAGAATCTCAATATAAGCGATTTGGTCAACACTCCCATGGAACTGGATTTAAATTCGGATGGGGTAAAACTCCTCGAAGAACTTATGGAAACAAGTCCATTTTCCCTGACTCTTACCCTGGATGGGTCTGTAAATGAAGCACCACTGGATTTTGTTGTTACAGTTGAGATTACGGCAAAAATGACAGCCAATCCTTTAAACTGATTTATCCTCACAAAAAAACACTTCAGTTTTCTGCAAATGTTGTTTTACAGAAACCACTGAAGTGTTTTTTTGTATTATCTGTTAAAAATTATCTGTTTAACCAGGCAGTATACATCCAAATCAGTTTTTCCTGTTCGCGGGTATACTGGATAGCCATGTCATTGGTACCTTCATCATCCATTTCTGATGTAAGGTCTATAATTCCACGTTGTTTGGCAATGATCTCTTTTAGTCCATCGAGCACACCATTCACACAGTCAACATCTTTAGAAGCGTTTTTCAGGGGTTTTACGTCCGACATATGCATGTAATCTTCAAAAGTATGCATTGGTGTACCTCCCAGGGTTAAGATTCTTTCTGCAATTTCGTCAATTTTTTCATGAAGGTCGTTATAGAGTTCTTCAAATTTGGCATGCAATTCAAAAAAATTGTTGCCTTTAATATTCCAGTGAAAACCTCTTACATTTTGGTAGAAAACCTGGTAGTTTGCCAACAGATCGTTGAGTTTGCCAATCAGTTCTTCTACTTGTTGATTTTCTAATCCAAGTTGATTTTTAGTCATTGTTACGCCTTGTGTATCCATCATTTTAAAATTTTAGTGTTAATAATTAATTTTTCATGTGTTATTTACTGTGATATCATCAAACTCGCCCATGATCTGCAATTTAACCTGTTTGAGTTTGAATCCTTTAATTTTTTTTTGTTCAAAATATTTCTGCAACAACAGATCAAGATCGGGGTCAAAATAATCTTCAACACGATTAGATTGGTTGTCGTAAATATGATGGTGATGTTGCGTAATCAAATCATAACGCATCTTATCACTATCGTTCTTTACTTTTTCCACAATGCCTTTAGATATAAAAACATCCAGAACATTGTAAACGGTTGCAAGCGACAAACCAGGTATTGTTTTGATAACCACTGAGAATATTTCTTCAACAGTAGGATGTTTCAAATCATTTAAAGCTTGTGCTACTGCTACTCGCTGCGGAGTAATTTTCAGACCTGCTTCCGATATTTTTTCTACGAATTGCTGCATTTTGTTATTTTTAGTTTTCTGTCACACTTTAGTAACAATACAAAACAATAATTGTTCTTAGATTAGAATAATTACAATTAAAAAATAATATAAATTGGCGATTTGAGGATGTAACTTTTCGGAGCAAACTCATGTATGTTATTTTTATTGGTGTTTGTGTTTTTATTCCATAACCGGTTTGTTGCATCCAATAATCAATTGATTAATTTGTTATGATGGAACCTCCAATTTGCTGATTATTCTATTCATTTGGTTGTGGGTAATGAATTATTGAGGTTTCATCCGTAACACCTTGCAGCACTTCAATATTGATACCATCAGAGATACCGGTTTTAATGGCAACTTTTTCAAAAACCTGATCTTCTTTTTCAACTTCCACGTAAGTTGTATCGTTCTCAAAGATCAACAGACTTTCTTTTATGGCCAGCACACTATCTTTTCTTTGCAAAACAATATCAGCGGTAGCACTATATCCTGCGCGGACAAAATGATCTTTATTCAGTTCAATAGCAGCTCGTATTTCAAATTGTATTGCACCATTTTCTTCCAATCCTTTAGGTGAAATGTGTTCCAGTGTTGCATTAAAAGATTCCTTTTCAATAGCACCAATAGTTAGGATAAGATTCATACCTTCTTTGATTTTTCCTACTTCCGATTCATCAACCTTTCCTTCAAAGATCATTTCACCCATGTCAGCAACGGTAACAATGGTTGTTCCTGCATTAAAATTATTAGCCTCTATAACGGAGTTTCCAATTTCAACTGGTATTTCCAAAACCATACCATCAATAGTTGATCTGATGAGTGTGTTGCTCGATTCACCAGATGACTGGCTAACACCATCTCTAATGAGTTCAAGATTGTTTTCCGCTGCGCTCAGTTCTTCCTCTGCATTTTTTAAGGCAATTTCAAAAGTGATATATTCACTTTCGGCGATCACTTGTTTTTCAAAAAGTTTCTTTTGCCTGTCGAAATTTATTTTTGCCTCTTCATGTGCAATTTTTGCTCTTTTTAAACGACTTTGTGCTGTATTGAGGCTAACCATGTTGGGCACAATGCGTATACGGGCAATAATCTGTCCTTTTTCTACCAGGTCTCCTTCAGTAACAAAAATTTCGTCGATAATCCCGGATACCGTTGGTTTTACCTCTATCTGGTTGCGGGGTACGATAGAACCTGTTGCCACTGTTTTGACGATAATATCGGTATAAAAAGGTTTTTCAGTTTCAAAAACCTCTGGTTTGCTTCTCGACTTGGAGTACAAAAACCCAATGGTTCCCAGAAAGAGTAAAAGTACAATAACGATCAATGATATTCTTAATATTTTTTTCATGATATATGTATTTTATTGAACATTAAAATTTATTATTATTATTTTCAGATAAAGTTTAGGTAAGTAATGTATTATTCATCGCGCAAAGCATCGATGGGTTTTATAGATACAGCGCGTTTGGCAGGCATAAATCCTGCAAGTGCGCCTGAAATAATCAGGATAAGCAGTGCTGTAATGCCAATGTTAAAATCCACTCCCGGGTTTTGAAAAGCTTGATTTTCTGCTGCATTTGCTATCAGAGCTTTATTAATAGCTTCCAGGAGGAAAACAGCGAGGGTTAGTCCGAAATATCCGGCCATGGTAGTAAGAAGAACAGATTCGGTGATGATTTGACTGATGATAATGCGAGGGGTAGCTCCTAAAGCCCGTTGTATGCCTATTTCTTTTGTACGCTCTTTTACGACTATCAGCATGATGTTGCTGATGCCTATAACACCGGCAAGCAATGTTCCTATGCCTACAATCCAAACCAGAACATTGATACCAAGAAATAAACCACTCATTTTGCGAAATTGCTCTTCAAGATTAAAACCTGTAATGGCAGCTGTATCGTGAGGAGCAATTTTATGGCGACTTTTTAAAAGAGTTTTTGCTTTTTCATCAACCAAACTTGCCGGAATGTTTTCTTTGGCTGTGATGGCAAACCAACCCACTACATCGCCATAATTATAGGTCCTTTGCAATGTGGTAAGAGGAATATAAATGCTTTGTGACTTATCTCCTCCAAAATTTACATTGCTGTTGAGAGGGCTGAAAACACCCACCACCTGAAAATAAACTCCGTTGATCCTTATGTATTCACCTATGGGGTTTTCGTTTTTATTGAAAAGGGTTTCATAAACATATTTTCCAATAACTGCAACTTTCCGGGTTTTGTCTATATCTATTTGATTTAGAAATCTTCCCATTTCTATTTTCACCGGATCTATCAAATTCCATTCAGGGAAATCCCCATTGATAGTAAAAGACCCGGTGAGCAGACCTCTTACCACATTATCGGTAGAGTTTGTTCCGCCTCTTGCCTGCAAACGGGGAGCAAGAATCTCTATTTCCGGGATATTGTTTTCGAGCGCTTCAATATCTTCTGTTCTGAAGCTGAATCTTCTGCCCCGTGGAAAACCTGCATAGGGTTCAGAAGTGGGCTGTGTCCATATAAAAACACTGTTGGTAGCAAAATCTTTCATCCCTTCCATAACTCCATTGCTAAGTCCTTTGCCCGATCCCAGCATAATGATGAGCATAAAAATACCCCAGAAAACCCCGAAAGCTGTTAAGAAAGTGCGCATCTTGTTTTTTTTCAATGCTGCAAATATTTCCTGCCATTTATCCAGATCAAACATGATAACTGTTTTTGTAATTGATAATTGAGTCTGTTCTTAAAAAGTGCATGCAAATTACATATGTTGGTGCTGTTTTAATATCTGATATACTATTTTTTAAAGACAAAGGATTATCAAAAATTTCCCGCAACCAATATGGAGATTAGATTCATAATTGCTGTTTACTTTGTTTTCAATCCCCACAGGTTGTAATATTATTCATCTCTGAGTGCCTCAATGGGTTTTATTTTTGCAGCCCTCACAGCAGGCACAAATCCTGCAATCGCTCCGGAGATAATCAGGATCAGGGTAGCATTCACAGCGATACCAAAATCAGCGGAGGGATTGCTGAAAAATTCGAATTCCATACCCGATAACAGTTCCATAATACCTACTCCCAGAACCAATCCTATGTATCCGGCAAAGGTGGTGATCATAACGGATTCAAACAATATGAGCGATACTACAGAAAGCGGTGTGGCGCCCAATGATTTACGAATGCCTATTTCTTTGGTTCGTTCTTTTACTACGATGACCATTATGTTGCTTACACCCACAATACCTGCTATGATAGTACCAATGCCAATGATCCAGATAAACAGGCGTATACCTTTAAAAATACCCTGCACCTGCATGTAGTTTTCGAAACTATTAAAAGTACCCAGAGCCCGGTGGTCTTCCGGTTCGAAATGGTGTGCTTTTGCCAGGCGGCTACGAACTTTTTTTTCTGCCTCCTGCGCCTCCTCCATGGTATTGGCTTTTATGGTCATTGATAATTCGTGTAACCGGTTTGCGCCATTGAAAACCCTTTGTGCTGTACTTATGGGTATGTAAATCATTCTCAGACGATTTTCGTTTCTTACATCATCTTCAAAAACACCCACTACTTTAAAAGGGATGTTATTGACTTTTATATATTTTCCCAGTACACTTTCCTTTTCATTTTTAAATAGCGTTTCTTTAACAAGTGTGCTGATGACCACTATCTTACGATTTTCCCTCAGGTCTATCTCATTTACAAACCGTCCTTGTAAAATATCCAGTTTTTCTATATGCTGATAATCGGGGTGTACATTTCGGATTGCAAAAGAATGAACCTCGTTTTTGTAAGTGATCTGACTGTTGAACCAGATGTTGAATCTGCCTGAAATATATTCTCTTTCGGGTATATTATGATATAAGTTGTTGTAGTCATCATTGGTAAATCTGATCTCTCTTCCAACGTTCATTCCGTTATGTGCCACACTTGTGCGGCCTGTCCATATCCACAAGGAATTTTTTGCTGAGCGTGAAAACTGATTTTCAAAACCGTTTTCCAGTCCTTTGCCCGATCCGAGCAAAACAATCAGCATAAAAATGCCCCAGGCCACACTAAAACCAGTCAGGAATGTACGAAGTTTATTTTTTTGGATGGTAGCAATTATTTCCTGCCATTTATCGATATCAAACATGATTGTATGGTTTTTATAATCTTTTTGTTTATCCAATGTTCTGATCAGAATTTATTTCATGGTATTTTCGGTTATAACCAACTCCCGGTCATTATTTCGGGGTGCATAATCTGCTTCAATGCTGCCATCTTTGAGTTTAATAACTCTTTTGCTCATGTTGGCAATATCATTTTCGTGGGTAACAATGATCACGGTAATACCTTCTGCATTGATATTTTTGAGCAATTCCATCACCTCGTAAGAGGTTGTGGTATCGAGTGCTCCGGTAGGTTCATCGGCAAAGATTACTTTGGGTTGGGCAATCAGCGCACGTGCAATGGCTACTCTTTGCTTTTGCCCTCCCGACATTTCATTGGGCATGTGTTCTGCCCATTCAAGCAATCCCACTTTATCCAGATAATCAAGAGCAATTTTGTTGCGCTTTTTCCTGTTCACTTTTTTATAGTAGAGTGGCAGGGCTACATTCTCCATAGCGTTTTTGAATGATATTAGATTAAAGGACTGAAATACAAAACCTATGTATTCGTTTCTTAGCAGTGCTGCCCGTGTTTCCGACAAATTTTTTATATGACGGCCGTCCAGATAGTATTCACCTTTATCATAATGGTCTAGAATACCCAGTATATTGAGCAGAGTCGATTTTCCTGATCCGGAACTGCCCATAATGGATACCAGATCGCCTCTTGAGATTTCGAGATTGATGCCTTTGAGCACATGTAAAATATTACTGCCTGTAATGTATGATTTATGCAGATCTTTAAGTATTATCATTGTATAAGCTTTTAGTTTTTGTCTGCATTTCCAATATCAGACCAATTTGTGCAAGCTTCATAATATCAAACAGATAAGTATTGCTTTTTATCTTGACGTTTAAACCTTTTGTACGCCTTCGCACAAATGTTGTCCGGTAATGAACAGCAATGCAACTATTGCAAATTTTTACCACATAAACAGGCAGATGATTTTGATACAGCCAAAATCATTCTATGAAGCCACACTGAAAAGCTTATTATCCACAAATTACACGAATTAATACTAATTTATATCTCAGATTATCTGGCAATTAGAAATTCATTATTCTCACTAATGAATCTAAAAGGACTTTTCGGATCAGACTCTTTTATACAAATTAATTTGTGTCATTATATGATTCAGTACGGGAAATACTATCGGGGAAGTTGACCGGATCAGTTTTTTGAAACGATGAAACCTTTATGTGTTATTACACACAAACACAATGAAAACAGCAAAGCTAAAGTTTCATGCGAGCTATTTAAAACAAATTATTTAAGGATGAACCGAGCCATGACAATATTATTGACACACACGAAGATGATTAGATTTCGCAGTATGGGAAAAAAATAAAAATACCGGAGTTTTGGCGAGGCCGATCTGATCTAATCAATAGAATTATAAACATGCGAAAATCACTGGGATGAGAAAATGGAATGTCGAAAAATTTGGCAAAGGTGATTATGTTGTGAGTTAAAGATAGCCGTGCAAATCATCTCACCTGAAATGAAAAGATGAACCACCCGTAATTTTTGCTAATTTTGGAACCAGTAAAAACATTTAATTTGAGAATATATTTCAAAAAAACGATATAATTTTTCTTATCATTATGAGCAAGTTTATATATCAATACAACCAGAAGGTTCAACCCAGTGATATTGATCAGTTAGATCATGTAAACAATATAGTTTATGTACAATGGATACAGGATGCTGCAGTGAAACATTGGAACAGCGCCATACCAGCAGAGATAAGAGAAAAGTATGTATGGGTTATACTCAGGCACGAAATTGACTATAAAAACCCAGCTAAACAAGGCGATCTCCTTACCATCGAAACAAAAGTACTGGACGCCAAAGGGGTCACCTCCCGGAGAAGTGTGAAAATTTACAGAGCAAATGATCAGAAACTTCTTGTTGAAAGCATTACCAAATGGTGCATGCTTAATGCAGATACTCTTCGTCCTGCAAGAATTACCGAAGATATTAAAAACATATTCCTTTCAGATTCTTCCCATGATTAGCCTTCCTGCTGATCAGCGATATCCAAACAGAATACAATAGGTTTCCATTCACACTCAAGATCATTGATTGACACTTATCTTAAAATTGTGATCTTTTTCCTGAGCACTTTTTCATGGCTTATAATCTCCAGAAAATATACACCAGGCTGCAAATGATGAACCGGGATTTCCGTAAAAGAGGCATCCGTTCTTTCAGAAAATATCATTTTAGGTTTGATGGAAAGCAAACGAATGAAAAGATTTTCACCCTTCTGAGGCAGACCCTCGATATGTAGAACATCAGAAGCAGGATTGGGGAAAATTTTCACATCCGTGAATTCCGGTAAATCTGTATTGAAAGATATTTCGGTTGTAAAACTGGAGGATAAAGAATCACTTAACTCATCATCGACGCCTAATAACGGAGAAACCTTGATTTCGTAATTTTGGTTGTAGTCCAAATCCTGCAGAGGTTGAACAGATATTTGTGTTTTTTGTGTATTTATATCTGCTTGCACTGGAACAGCCTCTCCTTTGTTACCTGATCCTTTTTGTAATACAACTGCCTGGGAAATGTTCCCGGAGTTTATTTCAGAACCATCCTCTAGTCTTACGCTTTGATTAAATGCAACCTGAAGAATCTTATTTACAGGTACACTAAAGCTTTGCGGGGATGGATCAAATTCAGCCACAGGAGGGCCAAAAGATTCTCCTGTGCTAAACTGATATATGATCTCCTCCGTCAGATCACCTTCATAACCCATCAATGGAGCAATTTTTAGTTGATAATCAGTTCCCAAATCAAAACCTTCGGTAGCATTCACAAAAAATATATTGTGTTTATTGTTGATCTCAACTTCCAATTCAACATTTTCAACCTCCTGATCATCAACCATCAGTGTGAAAATATCAGGTACTTCAACAGGTGTAATGGCATTGCCATTAGCAAGTTTAACAGGTTGTGAAAATATAACCATAAGTTGGTCTTCTGGATCCAGTTCTGATGCATTGTTAACGGGATGAAAAAGGACAGAAGGTGCTCCGGCAGATGCTCTGGTTGTAAATGTTATTTCTGTTTGATTACTCATTACATCGTCTTCACCCAAAACGGGTTTGATCTGCAATACATAAGTTTTTTCGGGAAGAAGGGATTGAACTGGTTTGATAAGAAACTGCGTATGGTCATCTGTGGTAATGCCTGATATGGATAATTTCTCTCCTTCGTTATTTTCTTCGAAAAGATGTACAATATCTTCAATGTCTGCATCCTGAAGAAAGTCTCCTTCCTGACCTCTTATTTGCTGATCAAAAAACACCTGAAATGATGCATGATGCAGGTCTATATTATCTGATCCATCTTCCGGTTCAATGGTTAGCTGGGGTGCACCCAATGGGGTGCGGGTAGTAAAGGTAAAACTGAACGGGTCGCTGGGTGTTCCCCAGTAACCATTTACCTGTCCAACCTCCACTGTATATTGTGTTTCAACCTGCAGGTATTCGGTTGGTTTTAAAGTAAACTGATTTCCATATGAGTTGATGGAAGAAGTAAAACTAATTGTATTATCGGGATTATCTGTTTCATAAAAACTTACAAGCTCCTGAATGTCATCATCGTCAATTTTATTCTTTCCGGGTATTTGTATTTTCTGGTCAAAAGTAATGGTAATTTTTTCCCACACCGAAACACCTGTATCGCCATTTTGGGGTTCGGATATTGCATGGGGTGCACCTTCTTCTGATCCGCTAAGGTAAGATGATTGCACGATATTTTTTGTGTCGTCTTCCTGCAAAAATACAAGCACATTTAAGTCTGACATTTCCTCCACATTGGTAGAAGACATATCAACCGAATGCGAAAAATCAACAGATTCACCAGATAAGAGATCTAAAGTTGTCCCATTGGCATTGGGTACCATTTTCATCATTACGCTGTAAAAAACAGTTTCTCCATTGGTGGAGGCATTTTCGGTAGTAGAATTTTCAAGGATTGCTATTTGTAGTGTGAGATTTTCATGATCAGCATAGGGTATTACAGAACCTTCAATGTAAATGTCATCTCCATCGACATAAAAAGCACCGGTAATATCTACCAAAGATTTTTCCTGAATAGCATTGTTAAAAGCACTATTCACTGCACCCGAATTAACACCTGTTCTGTTTCCATTGATGATAAGATCAGGCACGGAAGAAACATTATAATATTGCCTGCGTGTGTTACCGTCAGAATTAAAATAAGGATCACCACTTCCGGGCCAATTCATCTGGTATTTAACCACAGAAAGGTTTTCAGTATTGTTTTCAAGAAAGTCATTGAAAAACCCCAGGTTAAAACTGGCACAGGGCGGACAGGATGAACTGGTAAAAGACTCAAAAAGTGGTTTTTTGTCAGAAACTATTAGCGGATTGGTAAAGGTTGTGTTAATGGTGTCATTATGAGAGTTGCTATCGGAATTGGTGCCATTTACATTAGATATGAAAAACTCCACATAATTTTCACCTGATTGGGGTGATATTGTTTGAGCAGTTTCAAAATTTATCGTTTCTGAATATTCAGTATTGAATCCATAAAAAGATTCTGTAATCACATCACCATTGTTGATCCTCCAATTCAGATCAAATGAATAAAGTGGAAGGTTTCCTTTGTTCTGAATACTCCCCTCAATGGTTAGGGGTTCATTTACAATGCCGGGTATATTAATGCTGGTCAGTGATGCATCATAGTCTTCAGGATAAAATAATTTTATGTTGTCAATAAACCAATTATTTAAATTGCTGCTTTTCCCATCGAAAAAAAAAGAAAACTGGATGTTATCGCTGTTGTCCAGGGAACTATATGCCAATACAAAGGTTTTTTCTTCAGTAGGAATGTCATTGTAAATGTTTTCTTTCCAAAGGTTTTTCCATGCTCCTCCATCTGTGCGGTAGGAAAGTCCTACATTGAAAAATCCAGTATATCTGTCAAGACTATGCATAAAAGAAAAAACCAGAAAATCAGCATTTACATAACTCAGATCAAGTTCTGGTGTAATCAGTCTTGTTTTTCCATTAAATTGCGGTTGGTAGTTCAATTTTGCTTCTGGTGCTTCTGCTCCGGCTTCAGATGTTTCTGATAAGCTCCAATTATCTGAATGTGATGATATTTCCCAGTTTTCTGGTGGAAACAAACCAGACTGGAAAGTTTCTTCGAAATATACTTGTGCCTGAAGGGCAGAAAAAAGAGTTAAAAATGTACTGAAGATTGTAATTGTTTTTTTCATCTGTTTATAATTTTCAATATTTAGATTAAGAGGTGCTTATGTTTTTTAATG
>CAYPFV010000082.1:0-14062 GCA_964410015.1 uncultured Bacteroidales bacterium | reverse complement strand
CGGTTCAAAAACGAGAATAACGCAGTATTTGGCGTTTTCTTGCAAAGACTAAATAAGTATTATGCTTCATTTTTCCGATACTAATTTGTAAAAAATAATAAATTTTATTTGAGAGGATTATGCAAGCTGGGATACGAAACTGTAACATGCGACAACAAAAATTTAGTTAATCCCATCAACTATCGTTGTGTATTTCATGTAAACTTCATCTTACCTGGCAAAGTATTTTTGTAATTTTGACAATCTATTATTTCAACTGTGCTCATGACGAATTCAGTTAACATTTATTTTTCAAAAAATAATTCCAATGCACATAAAAAACTTACAGTTCATTTACACCATCATCCTGTTTGCATTTATTCATGCAGGATGCAATACTTCTGAAAAAAAAGAAATCCATTTTGCATTTCTCACAGATATGCATTTTGCTGAGGGCAACGAAAGTGCTGAGCAAATGCAGGAGATCATCAGTGAAATCAATAGCAGCGAACTGGAATTTGTAATCATCAATGGTGATTTTAGCAACCAGGGTTCGGACAGCGAATTGCAATTTGCTTACGAAATTTTCGATGAACTGGAAAAACCTTATTATGTCCTCCCGGGCAACCATGAAACAAATTGGTCTGAAAGTGCAGGAGAAAGTTTTAATAGAATATTTGGTGATGATAAATTTTCATTTGTGAAAGATGACTTCCTCTTTACAGGGATCAACTCAGGTCCTTTTATGCGTATGGGGGATGGTCATATCAAAAATGAAGATATGAGATGGATAGAAAATACATTGATTGAACATTCAGAAAAAAAAGTCATTTTCTTTGCCCATTATCCTCTTGCCGAAGGATTAGACAGATGGCCCGAAATAACAAGCCTGCTGAAAGAGTATGATACCCAAATGGCTTTTTGCGGGCACGGACATCAGCTTCAGTTGCTCAATTTCGATGGTATTCCGGGTATTATGGGTCGCTCAAGGGTGCTGAGAGGAGAAAATGAACCTGGATATAATATTGTTCATCTGTCTGATGACAGTGTTTTTGTGCATGAAAAAATTTTGTATAATCCCCAACTCAGAAAAACAATTTCTTTTGCTTTGGAAGATTCTCAAACCACACTCAATATTGCTTCTTCGCCTATGCCAGATTACAGCATAAACCAGGATTATGCATTTGTAAAACCTTCCTTTGCTTACAGAGATTCGATTTCTTCTGTATTTACGGGACCATTAGTTTTGGGTGATTCGATTCTGATCTATGGAAATTCTCTGGGAATGCTGAAAGCAATACACCTAAAAAGCCAGAAACTGGTGTGGGAAACCCAACTAAACGGCCCATTGTTCTCAACTCCGGTTGATTACAATGGATTAATCATTTTAGGAGATACAAAAGGAATTCTTTGGGCACTGGATGCATCCAGCGGCAAACAATCATGGTCGGTCAGGACTGAAGGTCCGGTATTGTCAACACCACTGATACATGACGGGCATGTTTTTACAGGTTCCGGAAGCAACGCTTTTTTGAAAATTGATGCCAATACAGGCGATATCATCTGGTCTTTTGAAGAGGTAAACGGACTTATGCAGGCCAAAGCAGCAGTTTATGAAAACTATATTGTATTCACATCCTGGGACACCCATGTGTATTGTCTTGATAATAAAACCGGTGCACTATTATGGAAATGGAACAATGACAGACCGGTTTCACTCCTTTCACCGGGTAATGTAGTACCGGTAATCCAGAATGAGACGGTATTTATTGTGGCACCTGACCGCAAAATGACTGCCCTAGACCTGAAAACAGGAAAGCAGATTTGGCGAACCGGCAAACATCAGGTACGGGAGTCTATGGGAATTTCATATACTGACGAACTTGTTTTTGCTAAACTCATGAACGACAGCATACTGGCGGTAAACACCCAAAACAGGGAGTTTGAAAGTGCATGGGTTATAGATGCCGGATTTGGGTATGACCACAATCCATGTCCTTTAATCCAAATGAATAATACATTATTTGCGGCAACCAAAAACGGAGTAATTATGGCTGTCAACATCCGGGAACAAACAGTGCAATGGAAGTACAAAGTGAGCAACTCAGCAATCAACTTCTTTTATCCCGACAACGAAACTAACAGAATCTGGATATCAACTACTGACGGAACCATCATGGCATTTGACAACTAACTAATCCTGAATTCAATACACAAATTTCAGTGTTACACTATTCATTCAATGACGATCTTTTTAATCAAAGAACCCTTCTCATTTGATATCTTCATCAGATAAATCCCCGGCGATAGATTGTCTAATTTTAAAGTATGATTGCCATTGCCAGATAAAACTGTTTTATTAATGACTCTGCCATCCAATCCCATGATCTGAATTTGTGATTCTCTGCTCAAGTCCCCATCAAGGGTAAAAATGCCGTCTCCGGGATTGGGGTAGATTTTTACCTGCAAACCAGATTGTTCAACTACATTCGTTTCATTATCCTGTACAGTGATCAGTGCTGTAACCTCAAGCGGAGTAGGTGGGTCGGTCTGCTCTACCTCTTCCGGCAGATCAAAAATACCTGTAGCATTATAAACACCGGGTTCACTGCCATTATAATCATCTGATGACCAATTAAGGTCAACTGTATAACTGATACCTGCTTCATTGGTTATGGTTGTTTGATCACTGAGCATGGCCAAGGCATCTTCCAGACTAGTGCCTGTTTCAACATATATATCCTCCACATCTTCAATACCTGCAATTTGGTTTAATGAAGAAAAATCATCGTATGAAACCACACGGATGGCATCTGCCACCACATAGTCATTGGTAGTGGCATCGGCGGTAATGGTTACTTTTTCAGAGGCATCGCCGTTAAACCGATAAGTACCGATATGAGCCCACCTGGAGCCATTGATTGATTGATCTACTCTCTCTTCTGTAACTCCCTCAGCATGTTCAATAATAAAAGGAGTGTCTGATGCCCTGTTTGAATGGGACACCCACCAACCGTATATTTCATATTCGCCAGGTTGAGGCAAATGGAGAGGAAATTCATAAAAATCATCATCAGAACCAAGGGGGTGAAGTAGGCTGGGAGTTTCCCAAAAACCATCATTTGCAGTCTCAAACCAACTACCCTGTGAACTCACCTCCTCATCAGAAGTGTCAATTATTTTCTCAAATTCAGGTGTTTGTGGAAGATAAAGCGAATCGGTATGCACAATGGCGAGGATAGAGGGAACAGCCCTTCCCTGGTCATAAATACTCTCAGAACCTGCTGCCATGGCACTACTCCCTCCACCGTCAAGATTCATTGCCTCATAGCATCCAATGGATGCTAGCTCTTCTGCCATCTCTTCTATTTTCATAGAATTGGTTACAAAAAAGATGGCTTTATTCTCTTCTGTATAACCTACAGCACTGCGCGGACGAAAATCAGTAAGGTATACTCCCGAACCCCACCAAACCTCTTCGCAATAGGTGATATCTATCTCTCCATTTTTTATCAGCATGGGGCCGCCTCCGATACCGTAAGCTATATTTTCATATTGTGTTCCCTCTTCTGCTGATGGAACAGGCAATGGATCAGGGTCGTCGCAGGTATAAGAAAGAGGTCGCTCATAAATATAAATATCATCGAAATTGTAGGAGTGATGATAAACCCATTCTGCCGAAAGGGTACGATCCTGATTCATGGCAAAAACAGGTCGAATAACCGGATAAGTTTTATCATTGCGATTTACAGAAATAAGATTACGTGCCAGCACTTCATCGGGGTAAATTACAGAAGAAACAGAGGAAGTACCAGCAAAAAAACCTCCGTTAATGGCTCCATAAGCGCCCACCTCGTCCGAAAAATCATCAACCTGCTGCGTACCTGATGTTAAATACGGTCGGATGGCAATCTCTTCGACAGTAAGATCAACTTCATAATACCAGGCCTCAAAATTATCATTTCCCGGAATAGTTCCATGAAATAGTTTTAAACCTGCAGGGAAATCATATTCTGATGTAATTTCGATCCAGTTAATGTTTTGAGCTACATTACTGTTAATAACTATCAATACAAATAAAACTAAAATATTAATATTTTTCATGCACAAGGTTTTTAAAAATTTTTTTTATGTAAATGTAAGCAATTTTATTTTCACTTTCAAAACCAGATTCAAATATGTTTGCTGAATATCACATTAAAAAGACAAGCATATAATTTAATAGTATGAATATACAGAAATAACAACTATTAAATAAATAATTTTAAAAACTATTCGAATCTTATTTATTTTTCTTTTACCTTTGTGCTATTCTTTGTGATTTTTACAAATACAAATCATATCGAACCTACTTTTTCTTTACATTAAAGGATAACTTTTCTAAAACCAAACCTATCATGACAAGAAAAACTGCTGCCCTAGATTCTTCCAAAGTTGTTTACAGTAACGTTGAAGAAACTTTCAGAAAAAAATCAGGCCTGAACCAGATCAGCACTCAGATTCCATACATAACCGTTGACAATTTCCCTCAACTTGGACTAATAACAGCGTTGCGGTTTTTGGAATGGGTTTCGGAAAATCCCGAAGGAGTAATCAGCCTGCCCACAGGAAAAACACCCGAATTTTTTATTAAATGGACAGATTACCTGCTGGCAAATTGGCAAAGCCCAAAAGGTGAGGAAATGAGAAAACAATTTGGATTACAAGTGAGCAAAAAACCTGAATTAAAGGGGTTACATTTTATCCAGATTGATGAGTTTTATCCCATCAGCAGTAAGCAACACAATAGTTTTTATGATTATGTGATCAATTTTTACCTCAAAAATTTTGGTTTGGATAAAAATCGGGCACTACTGATCAACAGCGATGAAATACCCCTCGCCGACAACAAACACTTCAGTGAAGTTTTTCCTGAAGGAAATATTGATCTTTCACTGCGATATCGTGAATCCAGAAACCATACTGAGGAGATGCAACAAAAATCAATTTTTATGATTGATAACTGGTGCAGTGATTATGAACAAAAGATCCGACAAAAAGGAGGTATTGGATTCTTCCTGGGTGGTATTGGCCCTGACGGACACATCGCTTTTAACGTAAGAGGATCAGATGAATTCAGCACAACCAGACTTACAGCAACCAATTTTGAAACCCAGGCTGTAGCCGCTTCTGATCTGGGTGGTATTGAAATATCGGCCAACAGACTGGTGATTACCATCGGACTTGAATCCATTACTTATAATCCCGATGCCGTAGCAATCATTATTGCCGCAGGCGAAGCAAAAGCAGGCATTGTAAAAGATTCCCTGGAAAACGAAATTTCAAACCTTTACCCGGCTTCGGTACTGGCGAAATTGAAAAACGGACGCTTCTACCTAACTCAGGGTGCCGCCAGCAAGTTGAATGACATGGTGGTAAGACAATACAAAACTGGTAAATGGACGCAGGAAAAAAGTGAAAAATCAGTGATTGACCTTTGTAAAAAAGTACAAAAATTCGGACATCGACTAGTGCTCGATGATCTGAAGAATGATCCTTTTACCCAAATGATACCAAACCTGGATGAAAACATCGTACAGCAAGTGTCTGATGACATTGTGGCCAAAATGAAAAAAGGCCTCCAAAAAGAAGAAAACCAGGTTTTTCTGCATACCGGACCTCACCATGATGACATCATGCTCGGAATCCTGCCTTTTATTACCAATCACATTAGCACACCTTCCAACAAATTTAAGTTTGCTGTTCTTACCAGTGGTTTTACAGCAGTAACCAACAGATTTGTTACCGACCTGCTCAACGATACCAAAAGATTGATGGACAAAGGGCAGATACAAATGATCAACTACCCCGACTTTTTTGATGTTGGATATAAATTGAAAAGCGATAAAGATGTTTATCATTATCTAAACAATGTTGCTTCAGGAAACCAGGAAGAATGCAGAAGGGGTGTGTGCCACAGATTGGTAAGGGCTTTAGTTGACACCTATAATGTGAAAAATATTGAACACCTGCGCGATACGCTCAACGAAGTGATCGTAATCCTGAAAAAAAGCTACGACGGAGAGAAAAACCCACCCAAGATTCAAAGAATCAAGGGAATGATCAGAGAGTTTGAAGAAGAATTGGTATGGGCTCACTTTGGTGTTCAGGTGAAAAATGTGGAACATTTGCGCCTGGGATTCTACAAAGGCGATATCTTTACCGAACAACCCAAACTCAATCGCGATGTTGAACCGGTGCTGAAATTGCTCAAAGAAGTAAGACCTACTGTTTTAAGTCTAACTTTTGATCCCGAAGGCAGCGGACCCGACACACATTACAAGGTTTTACAGGCAACCGCAGAAGCACTGCGATTGTGGAAAAAGGAAGAAGACCTCTCTCAATTGCGCATCTGGGGATACCGCAATGTTTGGTACCGATTCCACCCCGCCGAAGCCGATATCATATTCCCCGTTTCCCTTAATGCTATGGCTGAAATGAATGATTCGTTTACCAATTGTTACGTTAGCCAGGTAGATGCTTCTTTTCCCAGCTATGAACATAATGGCAAATTCAGCGAACTGGCACAGAAAATATGGGTGCAGCAACTGAAAGATGTACAATTACTGCTGGGTAAAAATTATTTCTACCTGAATGAAGACCCACGTATAAGAGCTTGCCATGGATTACTTTACGTAAAAGAAATGAATGTTGACGAGTTCCTTTCTCAGGCACGCGAACTCAAAGAATCGGTAGAAGGCATGGTGGCAGGATTGTAAATAATAAGATAAACACAACATTGTTTTATAATTATTTTTTGTAAATCGTTTTTAGTAGTTTAGTTTTTTAGTAGTTTGATTTCCAAAACGGCATCCTGCATACCGCAGGGTGTCGTTTTTTTTTTATACTTCCCAAAACAAATTATAATCAACTCTCTGTTGAATTTAAAAATAAATAGACGATGCGTATTTCAGGATATCTATAGTGTTTTATTCACAATGATTCCCGTTTCAATTTTAAACAACACTATCTTTGTTGCGTGGCAGAATTCAGAAAAATAATACATATCGATATGGATGCATTTTATGCATCGGTAGAACAAAGAGACAACCCCCATCTGTGCGGAAAACCCATTGCCGTGGGTGGTGGCGCCGAAAGGGGCGTGGTAGCTGCTGCCAGCTATGAAGCCAGAAAATTTGGAGTGAGATCAGCAATGCCAGCTTCTGTAGCAAAAAGAAAATGTCCGCAACTGATCTTTGTTAAACCCCGGTTCGATGTTTACCGAAGTGTTTCTAATCAGATCAGAAAAATATTTTTAGAATATACAAAACTGGTCGAACCTCTGTCTCTTGATGAAGCCTATCTGGATGTAACCCATCCCCTTAAAGGACCCAATTCTGCTACCCTTATCGCCAACGAAATCAGAAAAAGAATTGATAAAGAACTGCATCTGAAAGCATCTGCTGGCATTTCTTTTAATAAGTTTCTTGCCAAAACCGCATCCGATGTTAACAAACCCAATGGTTTTTTTGTCATAAAACCCGAAGAAGCCCAAGCCTTTATAGATAAATTACCCGTCAGCAAATTTTTTGGCGTTGGCAAAGTTACTGCCGAAAAACTGCATAAACTGGGCATAAAGAACGGTGCCGGTCTGAAAAAAACAGAGAAAGAGGTTCTGATCAGACATTTTGGAAAACACGGTATTTTCTTTTACAATATCGCCAGAGGGTATGACAACCGCGATGTTCAGCCAGAGCGCATACGCAAATCGGTTGGTGCAGAAAATACTTTTTTTCACGACCTGAGTACAACCCAGGAACTCAACCAGGCAATGGAAGATATTTGCCAAACACTGTTTTTAAGACTTACAAAAGCCGATATGTGGGGGAAAACCTTAACGGTAAAAATCAAATATCATGATTTTAATCAGATAACGCGTAGCCGAACCTTTGTTGAACCCGTTACGGACAAGGATATGATCTTTGAACAGTCCGTACAACTGCTGCATGAAAACAGGCAAAAAGATAAACCCATCAGGTTGCTGGGAGCCACCTTTTCTCAGCTTGAAAGCAATCAACACAGCAACGGTAAGCAACTACGTTTGCAATTTTGGTAGTTCCGGTATATTGATCAAAATAAAAGGGTCAGTCCATCATGCAACACGCATTAAGGAACCCCTTACTCCTCCCCTGCTCTTATCTTTTCTGCACGTTCTTCTGCTTTTTGCAGCAGATTATCTGCCTGTTCATTTGCTTGTTGTTCAAGGGTATTGGCTTGCCTGTCTGCTTCTTCTATCAGTTCCTGCCCTGCTCTGCGGGCAGCAGCTCTGGTAATGGGATTTCCTGCCTCTTCTTCCAGTTTTTCTGCTTTCTGGCGTGCTTCCTCTCTGATGGCTTCAGCAGCTTTTTTGGCTTCATTACGAATGTTTTGTCCCTGTTGCCGGGCTTCTGCCAAAACCTGATCTGCTCTTTGTTCCAATTCCTGTTGTGCTTTGTCGCGATTTTCATCTAGCACCTCCTCTGCCTGATCTCTGAGTTCATCTTTTTCCTCTTCAACGATGTCTTCAAGGGTGCTTCCTGCCTGATCGCGGGCATTTGTTTCACTATCGCCCATGCGAACACCAACAGAGGGATCACTCACATTTCCTGTTATAGACAAAGGTACCTTTACAGTTTCAGCAAGACCAACATTAATTCCTGTGGCAGCTTCTGCCCGCCCGGCTAATTCATTAATAAGATCATTGGCTGCACTACCGAATTCGCTGCGGGGTATGGAGAATACCATCAGGTAATCCAAGGTTTGATCAAAGGAATGACTACCCGATAGCGTAGCCGTAGCATCGCCCAGTTGCATGTCAAAAGGTGCTACCTCCACTTTTCCCTCCGAAAAAGCAAAATTAAAATTCACATCTCTCACATTCAGGGTTTTGAATCTTTCCAGTTTCAACCTTTCGGCGATCTTTACCAATACATCACTGTTTTCAATTCTAACAGCATCCGATTGAAAACGCCCTGAACCTGACAGAGAATTCATTACAGGTTCCATTTTTTGATTCAGCGATGAAGTGATTGCAAGAGATGCCGAAAATGTCCCTTTGGCTTTATCCCCAACAGGAGCAAGTTTATGAAAGGTATTGAAAGTAGAAAAAGTGGTACCAAGATCAAAACCTGCTATATCCAAACCAAAATCAAATCCGGGATTATCAGGATCGGTTGTAAAATAGGAACCATTCACAGTCATTTCACCATCAAGCATATTCATCCTTAAATTGCGCAATTCCGCCTTTTGTTCTGCAACCACTATGGTACCTTTCACTTGTGTCATCTCCAACTGATCGTAATACAAGCGCTCAAAACTGCTTTGCAAAAAGAAATCGATGTTTGCAGGAATCTCTATGACTGAAAGCTCTGCTGTGGTATCTTCTTCATTTACAGGTATGGTATCAGAAGTTTCCATCAAAGGATTCAGATCAAAGAAGCTTGATCTGGTTTCAAAACTTCCTGCAAGTATCTCTTCATTCAAGGCATACCCCAGAATATTATCAATTTTTCCGTTGGCTGACAAATCGCTTTCACCCATGTTCATAGAAAAATTATTCAGTTCTGCCCATTGAGGTGTAAACATCATTTCCATCAGAGATATGTTCAGGTTTTGGGGAATATCATCACCAGCAAATTCAAAATCAGTCATTGAAAGGTTTCCTGTAAAAACAAAATCATCATATTCTTCATTTTCAAGTGATGACATGCTTCCCTTTGCAATCATATTACTCTCAATAATTCCTGACAGACTCATATCTTCAAGCGGATACACATCCTGTATCCTTGCCAGATCGATCTTACCATCAAATCTTGCATCAATTTGCGGATCAGATACAGGTGTTTCCAGTCTCAAACCCATGTGAACAGGGTTGCCGCCAACCTGCAATTCAAAAGTGTTGATATCTATTACCGTTAAATCAGCATCGCCTCCCGGATTAAAAAGGTTGGTGGTTATATTCACATTTTCCACTGCTGCCGGTAGGTCTGGATATTGAAACATGCCATTTTCGACACGTAGGTTAATATCAAAACCAGGAATACTTTCCTCATCATAAACACCTTTTACACTACCACCGAAACTCATGGAACCTGAAGTTTGCAAATCGTTGAAATCCTCGGTGTAAAGACCTGGTAAGATGGATAAAAAAGATTTAAATTGTGTTTGTGGTGAACCAAAGGTAAGATCAAGATCATAGCCACCTTCAGGCATGGCAAAAGTGCCCTCAGTTTCAATTTTTAAATCATTCAGAAACAATTCATTATCATCAAGTGTAAAAATCCATTCATTGAGATCGGCATCAATATTAGCGTTCAGGCGGGCTTGCACACCTTCCAGATAAGCAATGCCATCGTATGAAAAATAAAATGCCCCCACACGAGTATCGGAAATTTGAAGGGTTGTAAAATCAGCTGAAAAATCACCGGAAAGGGCATGATCAAAGTTACTGAGTTTGGTGTAAACCTTGTAATAGCGGTCGTCGTAAACAATCTGTGCATTGTTGAGCGTTAGCTTTTTCAGGGCAACAGTAAAATCTGCCGGTTCTGATGCCACAGTATCCGGCTTCTGCTCCTCAACCCCTGTTTCAGGAACGATATCATAATTGGTGGTACCATCTTCAAGTACCAATACATTTACTACAGGATCGTTTATCCTCAATGTTTTTATTTCATATTCTTCACCTTTCCAGATACCAGACAAGTCAAAAGTAAGAAATATGGTGCCGGCATGCAAAAGGGTGTCGCCTTCAAAGACATCTTTTCCAACCACACTCAGCTCA
Source organism: uncultured Bacteroidales bacterium (assembly GCA_964410015.1). Taxonomy (GTDB): domain Bacteria; phylum Bacteroidota; class Bacteroidia; order Bacteroidales; family UBA7960; genus SKVR01. Next base: position 3,285 of record CAYPFV010000082.1, on the reverse strand, counting down.
TTTATCCTGAACGAAACATCAGGAAAACTCCTTAAGAAAGACAATCCAAAATCACTAAAAGCGATGGTAGCATCCAAATTTTGGTTCATAGTAATTTTTACCTGTTCTACAATGCGATCCTTAAAGATGTAGGGTAGTGTTAATAACAGCAGAAACACTACCAGAAGAACAATTCCAGTAATTTTTAATATTTTTTTCATTTTTCCAGCATTTTGATGAGAAATTAATTCAAAACTATCAGATTATGAGACAAAAAACAGGCAGTTATCAAAAACTTACGAATGTAAAATTAAACTATTATTTTCATATTACAAGCGATTGAATTATTCTATTCTTTTATGAATTAGATTTTGTATATTTGATTTCATAAATTTAAAATAGTGCCCTTGATAAGTTTGCCAATTCCTCAATAAACAACATATTAAATCCATAAATTCTTACATGATATATAACAAATTAGTTTGTATTGAAGAAATATTATTTTAATCCGTGATTCGTCTTAACTTTATAAATTTTACACTTTTTTGATTGTCGTAACCAATTTATTCAATTCAATATATTCATTCAACTAAAAGCATCCTATGATCCTATCTTTTATTCAACACCGTTTGTTTGTTCTTTTCATGCTCCCGTTTTTGCTGCTTACAGGGAGTGCATTTTCGCAGGTCATTTACTCAGAGCCTTCTCTGCCAACCGACCAGGAAGAGATTAGTGTATTTTTCAATGCTACTGATACACCACTGGAATCCTACACAGGAGATGTTTATGCCCATACAGGTGTAAATCTTGAACAAGCCGGCAACTGGCAGCATGTAATCGGAAGCTGGGGTGATAACAACAACCAACCCCAACTAACCCGCGTTGATGGAGAAGACAACCTTTTTCGGCTGGACATAACGCCCAACATCAGGGATTTTTACAATGTTACCTCATCGGAAACCATCACCGGACTGGCATTTGTTTTCAGAGCCGCGGAAGGTTCTCCGCAGTCTGAAGACCTTTTCCTCGATGTGTATGAAGCAGGATTGAGCGTTTCCATTGTCAATCCTCCTGCTGATCAACCCATTGTGGAATCAGATGAAACGCTTTATATCCAGGCCGTTTCCAATGAATCAGATAATCTGTCTGTTTTTCTTGATGATGATCCACTGGTTACCACCACCGAAACATCTGTATTTTTCGATCTGGACGCTTCCCTTTACAACCCCGGCGGATACTGGATCATCGCCAAAGCAGACGATGCCAATACCTCCATTTACGATTCTACTTATATTTTTATAAGAGATGAACCTCAGGTCGCATCCCTTCCAGAAAACACTGTGCCAGGTGCGAATTACCATGACGATGGATCGGTTACATTGGTTTTGCATGATCCACCCGCACTCAAGGAATACGTGTTTGTTACAGGCGATTTTAACGACTGGATTATATCAGAAGAAGGATATATGAATCGTACCCCTGATGGCAAGCACTTTTGGCTAACCCTTGAAAACCTTACCGACGGTACTGAATATGCATACCAGTATTTTATTGATAATGAACTAAGACTGGCAGACCCTTATGCTCAAAAAGTTCTGGATCCATGGAACGACCAATATATTTCATCAACAACCTATCCCAACCTGAAAGAATATCCTCAAGGAAAAGCAGAAGGAATCGTAAGTGTTATTCACCCCGGAAAACAAGACTATGTTTGGGAAGTGACCGACTTTACCCCTCCTGATCCCGAAGACCTTGTCATCTATGAATTACTCATCCGGGATTTCGTGGAAACCTCCGACATCAAAACCGTGATGGATTCCTTGGATTATCTGCAAAATCTGGGGGTTAATGCTATTGAACTCATGCCTTTCAATGAATTTGAAGGAAATATATCCTGGGGATATAACCCATCTTTTTATTTTGCAACAGATAAAGCCTACGGAACAGCCAACGATTACAAAGCTTTTATTGATGAATGCCACCGAAGAGGCATTGCCGTGATCATGGATATCGTTTTGAACCACTCTTTCAATCTTTCACCCTTTGTACAAATGTATTTCGACCCAGAGGCGGGCGATTGGGGAAAACCATTGCCGGAAAACCCCTGGTTTCTCACCGACTGCCCCCACGAACCCTGGTGCTGGGGTAATACATTTGATCAGGATAGTGAATACACCCACGAACTCTTTAACCGGATTACGGAATACTGGCTAACAGAATTCAATATTGATGGCTTCCGGTTTGACTTTACAAAAGGATTTACCAATCAGCAAACTGGCGGACAAGGTTGGGAGTATGATCAAGCCCGAATAAACAATCTCAAAAGAGTTTACAACCATGTAAAATCTGTCAATCCTTATGCTTATGTTATCCTGGAACATTTTACTGAAAACACTGAAGAAAAAGAACTGGCAGATTACGGAATGATGATATGGGGAAACCTGACCCATAGCTACCAGGAAGCAGGAATGGGATGGATACCCGACAGCGATTTTAGTGGTATCTCTTACACTCAAAGAGACTGGGAGCACCCTCACCTGATCGGATATATGGAAAGTCATGATGAAGAAAGAATCATGTTTAAGAATTTAAATTTTGGCAATGCCGCCAATGGTTACAACATTCAGGAACCTGGCATTGCTCTGGAAAGGGCTGAATTGATGGCTGCATTTTACTTTACCATTCCCGGCCCCAAAATGATCTGGCAATTCGGAGAACTGGGATACGACTTTTCGATCAACCATTGTCAGGACGGAAGTATCGATGAGGGATGCCGCGTTGATCCCAAACCCATCCGATGGGATTATTATGACGATTGGCGCCGTAAAAGACTTTACGATGTTTACGCAATGCTGATCAATCTCAAAAAAGAACAGGAAGTATTCCGTACTGAAGACTACGATCTGTCACTTTCAGGTGGCGTTAAAAGAATACATCTGAATCATGAATCTGCCAAAGTTACTGTGATTGGAAATTTCAATGTTACAGAAGCTACTTTTGTCCCCAGTTTTCAGCAAACCGGAACCTGGTACGAATTCTTTTCGCGCGAAACACTTGAAGTAACTGACCTTGCCGCCACTATTACCCTGCAACCCGGTGAATACAGACTCTATTCGACTGTGGAATTTCCAGACCACGGTGTAGCGCTTTCTGATGAATTACAGCATACAAATGCCAACCAGGGCCTTGCTGTTTCACCCAATCCATCTGACAACGGCTTTTATTTTTCATTGGATGCCGACACTACCTATAAACTTGAAATTTTTAACCTGAACGGACAGTTGGTGTACAAAAAAGAAAATG
>CAYPFV010000081.1:0-14149 GCA_964410015.1 uncultured Bacteroidales bacterium | reverse complement strand
TATGGTAGAAATCTGATGCTACCAGTGAACCCAAAGGCGCGTAGCGCTGACATTACCGGGTTCTTATTAAAAACATAAGTACTTCATAATCAAAAAACTGTAATTTACAACCAGATGAAATCCCTTTTTTGCCTGGATAGAAATTCAGGATTTCCCAAAGCAAAAGCATTGCGTCAAAGATGCTGGTAATCATGGTTCATCAATACGTTCCAAAGCGCATCTTTCGAATTAACAGCAATATTTCAGCGTATTTGTGAGAGGGCCGTATTGAATTGGAAATTCGCCAGTTAATGTCTTTCCTTTATTTCTGCATAGCGTCATCGAAAGCGAAATCAGAAGGTTTAAAATCAATATTTTTGGTAAATGTGCAAGACTCAGTTGCCCCGGCTTCCCTGTCCATAACACTGTCTTCCCACTCAATCGAAAGAGGTCCCTGATAGTTGATATCATTCAATGCTCTGATAATACTTTCAAAATCAATTTTGCCTCGCCCTATGCTGCGAAAATTCCAAAATCGCCGGTGATCTCCAAATTGTGTATGTCCGCCAAAAACACCAACATCTTTGGGTACATCACTCCAGTACACATCTTTCATGTGCACATGAAAAATGCGATCGGCAAAATCATAGATAAATTTTACATAATCCACTCCCTGGTAACCAAGATGACTTGGATCGTAGTTAAAACCAAAGGCAGGATGATCATCAAGGGCTTTCAACGCCCTTTGGGCTGAAGCAATATCGAAAGCAATCTCTGTAGGATGCACCTCGAGGGCAAACTTAACCCCAATTTTTTCATAAACATTTAAAATTGGTTTCCACCGGGCAGCGAACTCATCAAAACCCCTGTCTATCAATATTTGAGGTGTTGGCGGAAAAGAATAAAGCAAATGCCAGATAGGGCTGCCAGTAAATCCAACAACAGTATCCAGTCCTAGTCTTTTGGCAACTTTCCCTGTTTCAATAATCTCTTCGGCGGCGCGCTGCCTCACCCCTTCAGGATCTCCATCGCCCCAAATGTATTCTGGTAAAATTCCTTTATGACGCTCATCGATGGGATCGCATACACACTGGCCTACAAGATGGGTAGAAATCGTAAAAAGTTGTAATCCGTATTTTTGCAATAATTCTTTTCTTTGATCACAATAGTCTTGATCGGCTTTATCAATTTCCATATGATCGCCCCAGGTGCATAATTCCACTCCATCGTAGCCAAATGATTTGGCTTTTTCACACATGATTTCTATGGGCAAATCTGCCCACTGTCCGGTAAATAAAGTTACAGGTCTCGACATAATTTTTTCTGTTTTCGTGAATACTGGAATATGGTTTGTTGTATTTCTTTTAATCAAAGCAAAAATATAGTCAAATTTGGCATTCTGCAAATCAATTAAACCGTTAAATGGGTTATTTTTCAAATTTTACAGCATTTTTGTACTTTCACTCGTATTCAACAATAGTTGTATTACACAAATTTATCAGACACATTCTTCAATTAAAAAAACTATTTTATCACCAAACTCCTGAAAAAATGAAAAACACATTCGCTATTGTTACATTTATTCTTTCTGTCCTTTTCCTGTCTTCCTGTGAGAAAAGTAATGAAAATCCTGAAAATGAAACTAAAAAACTTACGCTGACAAGCAAAGCAAAAGAGGTAATAAAAAGCAACAATCAATTTGGTATTGATTTTTTTACCCATATCGCCAAAGATGAAACCAGCAATATGATGATATCTCCCTTGAGTGCCGGCATTGCTCTCACCATGTTGTTAAATGGTGCCGAAAATGAAACTTATAACCAAATTAAAGAAATGCTTGATTATGATGAAAATATGACTCTAGAGGAGATCAATGATGCCTATATGAGCCTTGTTCCTCAATTAATCAATGCCGACCAAAAAGTAACAACTACCATTGCCAATGCAGTTTTTTACCACATGAATTTCAGCTTCAGGCAATCTTTTCTTGATCAGCTCAACAACAATTTTGATGCTCATGCAGAAAGCCTCGACTTTAAAAGCCAGCAGGCAGTTCATACCATTAACCAATGGGCAGGTGATAACACAAACGGAAAAATTGACAATGTAATTCAATCCATTGATCCTTTAACAGTTATGTTTATAATGAATGCTCTCTATTTTAAAGGTGACTGGTCCAATCAGTTTGATGTCTCCAATACTACCTCTCTTCCTTTTTATTTGGATAACAAAACACAGGAGGTTGAAGTACAGACCATGACCGGCGAAATTCCGGCAAAAACATTGAATAATAGCGAGTATAGCGCTTTAGAACTACCTTACGGACGTAAAAATTTTTCGATGGTGCTCATCAAACCCCAAAATACGCTCGATGATTTTTATAACAAATTTACCAGACAAACATGGCAGGAAATAACGGAATCTTTTCAAAATCAGGAAAACTGGGTTCCGGTGCAGGTTCAATTGCCCAAATTTAGTTTCGAATATGAAAAAACACTGAATAAAATTTTAAAAAAAATGGGCATGGCAGATGCCTTTAGCGAAAGATTGGCTGACCTCTCAGGTATTTCTGAGGAAGAACTTTATGTAAATTTTGTGAAACAAAACACGTTTATAGATGTAAACGAAGAGGGTACAGAAGCAGCAGCAGTTACAACCATTGGTATCAATACCGAAAGTACAGGTCCGGTATTTTTTGCCAACAAACCTTTCATTTTTGCCATTCGTGAACGAACCACCAATACTCTGCTTTTTATGGGCAGTGTAGTAAACCCTAATGAATAATTCTGTTACTTTTTGCCCAATATCTCAGATTCATAAGTTTTCCTGAATATTTCAGTAAAAATACTTTCTATACATTCATTTTCTTACCTGCCATTTTTTTGCTGTATCTTTGAAAAAAGAAACTCAAAAAATCATTATTCATGCAGGAAAAGAAGAAATTGTTTTTATTAGATGCCATGGCGCTCATCTACAGGGCTTATTTTGCCCTGAACCGCAACCCCAGAATCAACTCAAAAGGATTAAACACTTCGGCAGTGTTAGGTTTTGCCAATACATTACTCGAAGTGCTCAAAAAAGAGAACCCCACACATATCGCTGTTGCTTTTGATGCTTTTGCTCCTACGCAAAGAAAAACTGATTTTACGCAATACAAGGCCAATCGCGAAGATACTCCAGAAGACATTTTACTGGCAATACCTTACATTAAAAAACTTATTGAAGGGTTTAATATTCCGGTACTTGAAGTTCCGGGATACGAAGCCGATGATATTGTTGGTACCTTGGCCAAGAAAGCAGAAAAAGAAAATTTTACTGTTTTCATGATGACTTCCGATAAAGACTTCGGACAACTGGTATCGGAAAATATTTTCATCTATAAACCCGCCAGAATGGGAAACGGAGCAGAAATATGGGGAGTTAAAGAAGTTTGTGAAAAATTCGCTATCAACACACCTGACCAACTCATTGATATACTCGGATTATGGGGCGATGCCTCAGATAATATACCAGGAGTACCAGGCATTGGAGAGAAAAAGGCAAAAAAACTCATAGGTGAATTCGGCTCTGTTGAAAATATTCTGGAAAATTTGGATAAAGTTGCCGAAAAACGCAGCCGCGAAAGCTTGAAAGAAAATGCTCAACAGGCTCTCATGTCGAAAAGCCTTGCCACCATTATTCTGGATGTTCCTGTAGAATGGAATGAAGAAAAACTGAAAAGAAAAGACCCCAACCCCAATCTACTGATACCACTTTTCGATGAACTGGAATTCAGAACCTATGCCAAACGGGTGTTTGAACACATTAGCGAAGAAGCACCACAGGCAATGCCTTCCAAAGAAAAGGTTTCAGCACAAATGGATATGTTCTCCGGAACCGATGCTTTTGAAGACCCCTTAGTATTGGTCAAAAAAAAAGCAGAACAATTGATGAAGCAAAACGATTTTCAACTGGTAGATACAATGGATAAGGTAAACATACTGGTTGACCAGCTAAAACAAAACAAGTCCTTCTGCTTTGACACCGAAACTACAGGCCTCACCAGCAACAACACTCAACTTGTAGGTATTGCTTTTTCTTTGAAACCACAACAAGCATGGTATGTTCCTTTTCCTGAAGAACAAAAGAAAGCAAAAGAATTGGCAATAAAATTTCAAAAGATTTTTGAAGACCCTGATATTGAAAAAACAGGACAAAACCTAAAGTTCGACATAGGAGTGATGAAAAACTATAATATTAATGTCCAGGGAAAGTTATTTGACACCATGATTGCCCATTATCTGCTTCAACCGGATATGCGCCACAATATGGATGTTCTTTCGCAAACATATCTGAACCATCAACCCTTGAGCATTGAACTGCTTATTGGCAAAAAAGGTAAAAATCAGAAAAGTATGCGCAATGTACCCATAGATATTATAACTGCCTATGCATGCGAAGATGCTGATATAACCATAAAACTAAGAAAGGTATTCGAACCCCAACTTAAAGCGAATAATCTGGAGAAATTATTTTACGAAATGGAGACTCCTTTGATTTATGTACTTTCTGATATGGAGTCAAATGGCGTAAAACTGGATACACATGCACTAAACGAATACTCAAAGAAACTGCAAAAAGAGATAGAAAATATAGAAAAAGAAATCTATGACATGGCCGGAACCCAATTTAATATTGGATCGCCCAAGCAGTTGGGAGAAATATTATTTGATAAACTCAAAATTGTGGAGAAGGCAAAAAAAACCAAAACCAAACAATACAGTACCAGTGAGGATGTACTTTCTAAATTGGCCCATAAACACCCCATCGTAGAAAAAATTCTGAATTACCGTTCGCTTACCAAACTAAAATCAACGTATGTAGATACTTTTCCGAAATTGATAAACAAAAAAACCGGCCGCCTTCATGCCCAATTTAATCAAACGGTGGCGGCCACTGGGCGTTTATCATCCAACAACCCCAATCTGCAGAATATTCCTATACGCACAGAGCAAGGTCGCGAAATACGCAAATCTTTTGTGCCTAGCTCAGAAAACCATATTATCCTGGCAGCAGATTATTCTCAGATCGAACTCAGAATTATTGCAGCACTGAGCAAGGATGAATCAATGATCGAAGCATTTAAGAACAATCTCGACATCCATGCTGCTACAGCAGCAAAAGTTTTTGGTGTAAATATCAAAGATGTTACAAAAGAAATGCGGCGAAAGGCAAAAACTGTCAATTTTGGAATTATTTACGGCATATCTGCCTTTGGATTGGCCGACCGGCTCAACATAGCAAGAAGTGAAGCAGCAGAGATCATCAACAATTATTTTGCACAATATCCCGGGATCAAAAAGTATATGGAGCAAACCATCGCTTTTGCACGTGAAAAAGGATATGTGGAAACCATTATGAAACGAAGGCGCTATTTGCCAGACATAAACAGCTCTAACGGAGCAGTTAGAGGATATGCTGAAAGAAACGCTATCAATTCTCCCATACAGGGTTCTGCTGCTGATATGATCAAAATGGCTATGATCAGCATTTACAACGAAATGAAAAAGAAAAATTTTCAATCGGCAATGATCCTGCAAGTGCATGATGAATTGGTCTTTGATGCCGCCAAAAATGAAATTGAAGAATTGAAAAAACTCGTAAAACAACATATGACAAACGCCATGAAACTTGAAGTAGAACTGGTTACCGATATGAATACCGGAAATAATTGGCTAGAGGCTCATTAAACCTGGTAAGGTGATAAACAGAATTATGAAAAAAAAGGCAACCTTTTGGGTTGCCTCTTTCAGGAGAATTATTATTTATGCTACTTCGAATTATCCCTGGTCAACAATGTTTTTATAATGCTCATAACGCTCCAGAATCTCAGTGACATAATTATATGGTTCTGAACCTCTAGCATATCCGTGTTTCACCAAAGGGTCAAGGTAATATTTAGGTTTTGATTTGTTGAGCACATAGTAATCTACATTATCTTCCCACACATTCGGGTCTTTTCCGTATTTCTCTGCCAGTCGTCTGGCATCAAGCACATGACCTATTCCTACATTGTAACTTGCTAATACGAATTTGATCCTTTCTTGATCATCTTCAATAATATTAACAAGCCTGTCTTCAATCCACCTGAGATATTTTATACCAGCTATAATGTTTTCTGAGGGTGAGGAATTATAATTCACGTTATACATAGAAGCAGTATTGGGCATTAACTGCATAATTCCGAAAGCACCTGCCCACGAAACAGCATCGGTTTGGAATCTTGATTCCTGAAAAGCCAAAGAAGCAATCAGTCGCCAATCCCATCCTATAATCTCGGCAAACCGCTTAAAGTGATCATCGAAAACAGATATTTTACCTCCTCCCAAAGAATGGTAATCGCTGCGTGCCATATAAGAACTGCGGGGGTTTTTAAAGTATTTGGCATACAAATTGGCATATTGGCGGGTTTGCTTAAAATTACGCATCCACTCATCGATTGCTTCTTTGAGAAGCGGTGTATCATGCCTTACCGCCCAGGAGAGATTCTGAGAAAAACTCAGCGGAGTTTGAATGTCAATGTTAGGATAATACGTTTGATTTACCATAGCTACATGTTCATCGCTTACAGTGTATTCTATCTCTCCGTTGGCTACCATCTCAATCAGTTGTTCTGTTTCTTCTTCAACTTCTACTATGTAAATAGTGTCACCAATTTCATCCATCAGATTGTTGAGTCTTACCATAAAAGATGTGTTCTTTTGCACATGGATGGTTTTGCGGGCAAGATCCAGCTGGCTTCTCACGAGTTGATCCTCAATTTCTGCAGAACGCATATTATACCAGTCATCAGGACGGCGTTGAATAAGAACCTGCCTGGTTTGACTATGTGGCTCGGTAAAATCAAGAAGATTTCTTCTTTGCCGTGTAACTGTCAAATCCATGGCTATCAAATCACACTCGTTCTGTGCCATCAAACAGGCAAAATTCTCCTGAAGATCATTGCTTACAAATAATTCCAGGTCTACCCCGATGTGCTGAGTAAATAATTTCAGCATTTCCAGATGGAAACCCATTGGCTGACCGCGATAAATAAAATAGTTGGTGGAATTATAATCTGTTGTTGCCTTCAAGACCCCCCGTTCAAGAATGACTGGTAAATCGTATTGCACTTCAACATCCTCATCTACCACCTCCTCAACTACTGTATCTGTTTGGTTAAAAATAACCAAACCTGCAAAAATGATCAGGGGTATGAAAACAACCAGAACAAGTTTAAATACATTTTGTTGCTTCATTAGTGGATTTTTTAATTTCTACTTGTCGAATCAAAAATTAAACCTGAACTATATTTCGCTTTACCGATCTTCAGTTTTTTTTTAATTGACTTGAAATTTTCTTTTTCGCAAAAAAGAGTGCAAAGGTACAAATTTTCTACTTACACCAGAGATAATTTTCACTTTTTTCTGGAAATTGCAAAGATAACCATAAAGTACACTAAAAAGTATCTTAACCACTATTATTTACCAACAGAAATTATACTGATCGAAACAAAAGCTTAGAGAAATCAATTCTTTGGATAGAAAAACGGTGTTGAAAACTTTTCAAATTGAAAAGATTAGCTTTTTTCAAAAGTTTCAGGTTTACTCTTTTTTTTAACTATTTTAAACTTTTTTTTGCAGCACATGCACTTTTATATCCCAAAAAATACCCCACAAGTGGTTTATATTCCACAACCTTTCTACACTTATTATTGACCAGTTTAGAAAATTGTGTGTAATTTTATCCATAAAAGTAAATAATGAAATCATTATGTTTTTTAAAGATGTACTGGGTCAAGATATTATAAAGCAAAAACTTATTGAAAATGCAAAAAAAAACCGGGTAAGCCATGCTCAATTATTTCTGGGCAGTGAGGGAAGTGGCAAAATGGGTCTTGCTCTTGCTTATGCACGCTTCCTTTGCTGCAAAAATCAGGGAATTGAGGATGCTTGTGGCAGATGTACCTCATGCATCAAATTCAATAAACTGGCGCACCCCGATGTAAACTTCTTTTACCCCATACCTTCAAAAAAACAAGGCGACAGATCGCTGATAAGCAAAGATTTTATTCATCAATGGAGGGAATACCTGTCAATATCTCCTTATGTAAGTTTAAACAACTGGTACAACTTCATAGGGATGGAAAACAAACAGGGAATCATCAATTCGGAAGATTGCAACGAAATCATCAGGGTTCTGGGATACAAATCTTTTGAATCTAAATATAAAATAGTTATCATTTGGATGATTGAAAGGCTTTATCATGCAGCGGCACCTAAGTTGCTCAAAATCCTGGAAGAACCTCCTGAAAACACAATTTTTCTGATCATTTCCGAAAATCAGGATCTGATCCTGAACACCATTCTGTCCAGAACACAACTGATCAAAATTCCCTGTTTGGACGACAATGCCATAGAACAAGGACTAATAAAACAATACAACTGCGAACCCGAACAAGCCCATCAGATCGCATTTCTGGCAGAAGGTAATTTTCTGAGAGCACAGCAAATGCTCCAAAACAGCGAAATCAACCAAAACAATACAAATTTACTGAGAGACTGGCTCAGAGCATGCTACAAACCAGATATTGAATCTATTGTGTCTTTTGTTGACATATTCTCTAAACTGGGCAGAGAAAAACAAAAAACGTTTCTGTCTTTTGCCATTGAAATCTTCAGACAATGCACGCTGCTAAACTTTAAAGCAGAAAAACTTTTAAGAACCAACTCATATAATGAAGATTTTATCCGAAAATTTTCCGGGGTCTTAAAACCAGAAATAGCAACCCCGCTGACTCAGGAGTTTTCACAGGCAGTTTTTCATATCGAGAGAAATGCCAACCCAAAGATACTATTTACTGATCTTTCTTTAAAAACCAATATGATCCTGCGATCGGTAAATTAGAGATGCAATAATGAGTACACTCCGAAAACTTGTTTTCGGCAAATCTGTGTTCATTTTGTTTTTTCAAAATCATTGATTATCAAAGTTTAGCATCTGTGTAAATCTGTGTAATCTGTGGATAATTTACTTTTCAGAGTGGACTCAATAATACAGATGAAGAAAACGAATCCGACAACTTGAAACATAATTATTTTCATCATATATCATAAAAAAATTCCAGCAGACCGTAAAATTAAGTTTAATCATGAGTAATTACATTGTTCTCATGGAATAATCCAATAAGATCAAACCATGAATAATCCTTAAACCATCCAAGTTTATTAAACAAAAGCATTAATTTCCTTAAATTTGCAATGATTTAAAATTAATAAAAAACGTGAATTTTGAAAAACAACAATTATATATCAAGAGGATTCAGGGATAAACCTGATTTAACACACACATGCCAGAAAAAAGCTCATGCACACTCTTGCACAAAACTAAATGTTTTTAACTGGATTGAAAATATTAAACCACCCAAAATATATCCTGGGAGTGAATTGGCAGAAGTAAGATTTAAAAATAGCCGGAAAGATTTTTATACTGTTCCTGACGATCTTCAAATTGAAGAAGGTGATATAGTAGCAGTAGAAGCTTCTCCGGGGCACGATATCGGTATCGTAACCCTTACCGGTGAACTGGTAAACCTTCAGGTAAAAAAGAAAAAAATTGACCCGGAGAAAACCGAGTTTAAAAAGGTATACAGAAAAGCAAAACTTTCTGACATTGAAAAATATGTAAACGCTGTTAGTCTGGAGCATAAAACCATGCATGGATCACGAACCGCTGCTTCTGACCTTCATCTGCAAATGAAAATTAGCGATGTGGAATATCAGGGTGATAAAACTAAAGCAATCTTTTATTATACTGCCGATGAAAGAGTCGATTTCAGGCAATTGATAAAAGTTTTGGCGGAGATGTTTAATGTTCGCATAGAAATGCGACAAATCGGCATGCGCCAGGAAGCAAGCAGACTGGGAGGTATTGGATCGTGTGGCAGGGAACTCTGTTGTGCAACATGGCTTACAAATTTTCAGTCGGTTTCTACCAATGCCGCTCGTACACAGCAGCTTTCACTAAACCCTCAAAAACTTGCCGGCCAATGCTCTAAACTGAAATGTTGTATCAATTATGAAAACGACTGTTATCTGGATATTTTAAAGGATCAACCCGATACCAATATATTGTTAAAAACAAAGAAAGGTTCGGCAAGGTTTATGAAATCCGATATACTCAGAAACCTTATGTGGTATACCTACCTCGATGCACCTAATAATTTCATCTGCTTAACTTACCAAAGAGTAAGAGAGATTATGGAAATGAACAAAAAAAATATCCTGCCCGAAGACCTCAAAGATGAAAATACTTTTGAGGATAATAAGGTTGCTGAATCATTGAACAATGATACAGGCTATGAAGAAGACAGCCTCACACGTTTTGATAAAGCTCCCAAAAACCAAAACAAAAGAAAGTCAAAAAGAAAAAAATCAAGAAAAAAAAGATCCGACAGAAAAAACTAATATTGCATAGTAGCGCACTGTTGATCCGGGATTTTTTGTATTTTTAAATCTTATAAAAACCATATATGAACAAAAGTAATCCTATTGTTTTTTTGCTAACCCTCGGGTCTATACTAAGCATGTTTTTATTCTATGCCTGCAACAATCAGGTGGTTTTCGAAAAAAATAAAAAAATTGATACGCAAGGTTGGCACTACCTTGAAAAAGTAGATTTTGAATTTGAATCGCAGGACACATCTGCCCTTTACAACATTTACCTCAATGTAAGAAACAACAGGGATTATCCTTACCGGAATTTTATTGTTTTTTTTCAGACACACTTTCCCGATGGAAGAATTTTTACAGATACCATCGAAGCTAACCTGGCAAGACGTTCCGGCCAATGGACAGGTGAAGGTTTTGGAAACATTAAATCCAATAGTTTTCATTTCAGACGCGATGTATGGTTTCCGGAAAAGGGAAATTATAAATTTTTTATTCAACACGCTATGCGCAATGAATACTTACCAGGCATTACCCATATCGGAATCAGAATTGAGGAAAAATAAACCTGTTGAAGTTTCGTTATAAATCAGCAAATACCCAATTTTATGAGCAAAAAAGAACCACAAAACTTCCGAAAATACCTGAAAGTTTTCTGGATAATTATATTTACACCTGTTGTACTAACAATACTTATTTTTTCTACCATTTCTCTGGGATTATGGGGCTATATGCCCTCTTTTGAAGAACTGGAAAATCCTAAAAGCAATTTGGCAAGCGAAATTTATTCTGCCGATCAAAAACTGCTGGGAACTTATGCCATTCAAAACAGATCTAATATTACCTATGATGAAATATCGCCTAATCTCATTGAAGCTCTTATTGCTACAGAGGATATCAGGTTTTATGATCATTCTGGTGTAGATATAAGAAGTGTAATGAGAGTTATTTTCAGAAGCATACTTATGGGACAGAGAAGCTCTGGTGGTGGCAGCACATTAAGCCAGCAGCTGGCAAAAAATCTTTTCCCAAGACAACAAAACCCCTCTACTTTTCAAATGATCATTATCAAACTCAAAGAGTGGGTGGTTGCCAGCAAACTGGAGCGAAACTATACCAAAGAAGAAATTATTGCCATGTATTTAAACACCGTAAACTTTGGCAGTCATGCATATGGTATTAAGTTGGCTTCCAAAACTTATTATAATACCTCTCCCGACTCTTTGAAGGTAGAAGAAGCTGCGATGCTTGTAGGATTGTTGAAAGCACCCACCTGGTATCATCCTGTTCGCAATCCCGAAAGAGCTCTCCTGAGAAGAGAAGTGGTTTTAAACCAAATGGCACGATACGGATACCTCGAAGAACAAGAATATGACTCACTTCGTACTCTTCCACTTGATATGTCAGAATTTCAGATACAAGACCAAAATACCGGTACAGCTACCTATTTCCGTGAATACCTGAGAGGCCAACTTAATGAATGGGCCAGTAAGAAGAAGAAACCCGATGGATCAAACTACAATATCTATAAAGATGGGTTGAAGATATATACCACCATAGATAGCAGAATGCAGGAACACGCCGAAGCAGCTGTGGCAAAACATATGGGTGAAGACCTTCAGAAAGAGTTTTTTAATCATTGGAAGGGGTATACAAATGCTCCCTTTGGTGAAGACCTGAAACCCGAAGAGATTAACCGACTCATGGATAACTCCATGCGAAGAAGCGAAAGATACAGAAAACTCAGGGTAGCCAATGTCACCCAGGATTCTATCCGTAAAATCTTTAATACTCCCGTTGAGATGAATGTTTTTTCGTGGGAAGGAGAAATTGATACGGTTATGACCCCTATGGATTCCATCAGATATTATAAATTTTTCCTCAACACAGGCTTGATGTCAGTGGAACCACAAACCGGGTTTGTAAGAGCATATGTTGGAGGAATTGACTACAAGCACTTTAAGTTTGATCATGTAACACAAAGCAAAAGGCAGGTAGGCTCTACTTTTAAACCATTTTTATACACACTTGCCATGCGGGAAGGAGAATTTGGCCCTTGCTCCGAAATCCCCAACACACCTGTTTCATTTGAACTAGGCAACGGCGATGTGTGGACCCCAAAAAATTCAACCGATAAAAGAGAGGGCGAAATGGTAACACTCAAATGGGCTCTGGCCAACTCGGTGAATTACATATCTGCTTTTTTAATCAAAAGATACTCTCCTCATGCTTTGATAGACCTGGTTAGAAAACTTGGCATTACCAGCCCTCTCGATCCTGTTCCGGCAATCTCTCTGGGAACTCCGGATATATCAGTCTACGAAATGGTGGGCGCCATGTCGTCTTATGCCAACAAAGGTGTGTATATACAACCCAGCTTTGTTACCCATATTGAAGATAGTAATGGCAACCTCATCGAATCTTTCAATCCGGTACAAAACGAAGCCATGAACGAACAGACCGCATACCTGATGCTCGAACTTATGAAAGGAGTTGTGCAAAGCGGTACAGGGGTCAGACTCAGATACAAATACGAACTCACCAATCCCATTGCAGGAAAAACAGGTACCACACAAAACAACTCCGATGGTTGGTTTATCGGACTCACTCCCGATCTGGTTACTGGTGTTTGGGTGGGTGCTGAAGACCGCGGAATCAGATTCAGAACCATTACACTGGGACAAGGAGCCAATATGGCATTACCCATTTGGGCGCTTTATATGAAAAGATTATATAATGATAAATCTGTTGAAATATCCACAGAAGATTTTGAACCCCCACTCAATCCTTTAAATATTCAAACCGATTGCGATAAATTTGAACCCGAACAAACAAACCCCAGGGGTATTTTCGATCAGGATATTTTTTAAACCCTTACACCCTGAAATTGGTTCATTTTACTATGATTAAAAATCCTGATATATTAAGAAACAATGCAAAAAGCCGGAAAAAAGAATTTAAGCATATAGTAAAAAAAATCAGAAATCTTAAATCAAAGCAAATTGATATACTTTTTCATTCGTTTCATGATGATGCTTTTTCAAAGATCAATTGCCTGGAATGTGCTAATTGCTGCCGTGGTTTAGGCCCACGGATCACTCTCTCTGATATAAAAAGATTGGCTGCTTTTTTAAAAATCAAAGAAGCGGATTTTATGCAAAAATATATTACTTCCGATGAAGATGATGATTATGTTTTCCAGCAAATCCCATGTCCCTTTTTGATGGAAGATAATTACTGCTCGGTATATCCAGCGCGCCCTAAAGCCTGTCGACAATATCCTCATACCAATCAGAAAAATATTAAATCAATCCTGCCGGTGTGCCTTGAAAACACCCAAATATGCCCGGCCGTTTATCATATTTTTAATCTGCTTAAAATTTGAATCATTCGGTCAGATGGAGCTCGCCAAAATACTGTTTTGGAATTTTTCCATGCTACGAATTATAATCATCAGCCTGTTTATCAATATTATTATCATGGCTCGGTTCATAAAATTACACAAAACATTTAGTGCTTACGAATCAACAGAATCAAAATGAATTTCAGTGTTGGCTTTATTTGATTGTATTTTATTCGTGTAATTGAAACTTCTTACTTTTAGTCCTGTAATTATTTTGAGTAAATTGATAGGACAGAACCTCCATTTCACTAATTAGTGTCTGTCCATAAAGTCAGACATTTTTATATTTTTTTTCTAAAAT
>CAYPFV010000080.1:0-14169 GCA_964410015.1 uncultured Bacteroidales bacterium | reverse complement strand
TAGAAATCTGATGTTACCAGTGAACCCAAAGGCGCGTAGCGCTGACATTATCGGGTCCTCATTAAAGCCATAAGCACCTCATAATCTAAATATTGAAAAATATAAACAGATGAAAGCAAATAAGGAAATTAGAAAAGTAAACTAATCCTTTAATTTATCCTTGAACAAGTTTTTGAGTTTGCTCATTTTCGGTCCAATTACAAATGTGCAATAGGGTTGATTAGGGTTGTTTTCGAAGTAATTCTGATGATAATCTTCTGCTACATAAAACTCTTCGAGGGGTTTTATTTCAGTAACCAGGGGATCCTTCCAGAGGTCAGATTTATCGATTTCTTCAAAAACTCTCCGGGCAATTTTTTCCTGTTGCTCATCATGATAGAAAATAACCGACCTGTATTGTGTACCCACATCGGCCCCTTGCCTGTTTAAGGTAGTAGGATCATGCAGATGGAAAAACACTTCGAGAATCTGACTGTAAGAGATTTGTTCAGGATCATAGCTGATCTGCACAACTTCCGCATGTCCGGTTCTTCCGCTGGTAACTTCACGATAAGACGGATTTTTTACAGTACCGCCACTGTATCCGTTCACAGCCGATTCTACCCCTTTTAACTCCTCAAAAACGGCTTCAATACACCAAAAGCAGCCTCCGCCCAGGGTAGCTTGTTCGATTTCTCTATTTTCTGTTGTCATAGTTTGTATGTTTTTTTCGGATTTGGCATTGCATGAAATCAATACCAATAATAAGAATCCTGTGAATAATTGTCTGATCATAATTAAATGGTTTATTTGCTTAACATGAAAATCAAAATGAAAGTTCAAACCCTGATTTTTATCGTTGTTTATTCAATTATCTTTGTAATCCCTTAAAAATGGCATTTATGCAAATTATTTTATCGTTGCTTTATCTGGTTATTTTTAGTCTTTTTATTCGTTTTGCATCTTTTTTTCAAAACATAAAAGGGATGTCATGGAAATTACTACTGATTTTCTTTTATCTGAAAGTATTATCAGGAGTAATTCTTATTTCTGTCTACACTTATTATTATGATTTATCTATAGCCGATTTTTATAAATATTTTGTGGATGGGAATATAATGTTCAGCGCTCTCAGAGAAAATCCGGTAGATTATTTACGTATGCTTACCGGTATTGGGATAAACGCAGGAGGCACTGAACCATATCTGGAGGCTATGAGCAGTTGGTATCGCCCCTGGGAAACCCCGGTTTACAATGACAACAGATTGGTGGTGAGGTTTAATGCACTGGTACGTTTGTTCTCGTTTGGTTATATACATGTGCACAATGTGTTTATGAATTTTTTATCATTTCTGGGGTTGGTGGCACTATATAAATTTTTTATACGGTATATACATCCCTCAAAACTGGAGTGGCTGCCATGGGGTATATTTCTTTTTCCCGGCTTACTTTTTTGGGGGTCAGGAATATTAAAGGAAGGATTGATGATTTTTGCTTTTGGAGTATGGGTTTATTTTGTTGATAAAATGACCCGAGAATTTGCTTATAGCTCTCTTATTGTTTTGATTATCAGTGTTTTTATTTTAGTTCTGCTTAAACCTTATAACCTGATCTTTTTTCTCCCCCTTCAAATTGCATTTTATTTGGGGATGCATAAAAATATTTGGCAAAAGCATATCATTTATACAACTTCGGTTATTGCCATAGTGTTATTGGGATTGATTCTGAGCTCTGTCTTTCCACAATACAATGTATTGGAAATTATTGCCAGAAAACAAAATGATTTTGTCAATTATACTTCTGAGCAAGGGGCAGGCAGTTTAATTCATACCAGATACATCAAACCCGAGTTATGGGATATGATTCTTTTTTTTCCCCGGGGATTGTTTTATGTGCTGACCCGACCCCATATTTTTGAGGTTTATTCTCCGGTAGTGCTCATGGCGGCTTTAGAAAACCTGCTGGTTCTTTTCATGATGGTGTTTGTATTCATAAAAACTGATAAAAAGGGTTTTTATAATCCAGTGGTTCATCTTTCTTTTTGGTTTATAATTTTGATTCTTGGGTTTATCGGATTGGTAACCCCATTGCATGGTGCTTTTGTAAGGTACAAAATACTGGTTCTTCCTTTTATATGGTATGTATTTATTTCTATTTGCCGGTTGCCTTCATACGCGAAAATGATATTCTTGATAAACCCTGATAAAAAAAATAACAAAATTTGACAATCCAAATTTATAACTGATTTTGATCTGCAGTGCTAATTTCTTCAAAAAAGGATAAACAAACCAAACATTTTTGGTCTTTTTGCGTAAAAAACTTTGTAATCATAAAAAAACAAGACGATTTTTATTATCATTAAAACTATATAAAGAGTAAATTATACATGCACAAAACTGTTTTTATTACAGGTAGTACCAGCGGAATAGGTCGTGCTTGTGCCGAAAAGTTTGCCAGCAATGGTTTCAGAGTTATTTTAAATGGCAGGAGGGAAGAGAGGTTACAACAATTTTCCGATTATCTTGTGAAAACCTACCAAGCAGAGGTTTTTAAGCTCGCTTTTGATGTAAGAAATAAAAAGCAAGTGTATGCTGCTATTGAAAGTTTACCTGATGCCTGGCGAAAGATTGATATTCTTATTAACAATGCAGGACTTGCTTTGGGTTTGAGTAATATTGACAGCGGTCTGGAAGAAGACTGGGAACAAATGATAGATACCAATGTAAAAGGACTTCTGTATGTAAGTAAAGCTGTAATGAAGGATATGATTGTAAGAAAGAACGGTCATATTATAAATATCGGCAGTATTGCAGGGCGGCAAACCTATTTAAAAGGAAATGTTTATTGTGCCACTAAACATGCAGTGGAAAGCATTACAGAAGCTATGCGCATGGAATTGGTTGCAGACAACATTAAGGTTACACTTTTGAGCCCCGGCGCAGTAAAAACCGAATTTTCGCAAGTGCGCTTTAAAGGTGATAAAGAAAAAGCAGAAAAGGTTTATGAAGGATTTCAACCTTTAAATCCCGAAGATGTTGCTGATTGTGCCCTGTTTTGTGCCAGTTTACCGCAACATGTAAATATTAATGATATGCTTATAATGCCTTCAGCGCAGGTCAATGCTACCATTTTTCATAAAATAAAACCTTAGAACTATTTTTTTCAATGATAGTTGGGTTGCTCATATTTTGTTTTTTTAGAAACTTATTGTTTATTTGTATTTGTTGAACATCATTTTATTTAATCAATTATTATTTACTTTTAATCAATTATCAAAATATGCTTATTATCAATTAGTTGTAATATATACGTTCGAAAAATCTTTTATTTTTTTTCTTATAAAAAAGAGAATTCGGGCGTTTTAATCTTTTTTTAATTGGATTAAAATCTTTTTTTTGATTATTTTAGCATTTCAAAGTTTAAGATAATGCCAGGAGCAATCAAAAAATTTAGATATAGATTTAGATCCAGATCAAGTAATCAATAAAATTATTATCTGACTATATGAAATAAGGAGATTTTTGAACAGAAAAACCCATTTTGGTTGTTATTACTGTATATTGTATTCCTTTTCATTAAAAAATCCATCAAATGGCCAACAGCATCAAAGTTATTATTGTAGATGATCATAAATTAGTAACAGATTGTATTGACTTGTTTCTGAAAGGCGCCAAAGATATTGAAGTGATTGGTGTGGCGCACAGCGGGAAAGATGCCTTGAGTATGCTGAAAAAAACAGTACCCCAGGTGGTTTTACTCGATATTAGCATGCCTGAAATGTCTGGAATTCAGGTTACTGAAGCTATCAAGAAAAAATATAACAACATCAGAATACTGATCCTTTCCATGCATTCTGATTATAACAATATATCTAATGCTATTGATGCAGGTGCCGATGGTTATGTTCCCAAAGATGTTTCTTCAGAAGAATTGGTGGAGGCTATACATACCATCTCAAGAGGTAAAAACTACTTTCATGCTACCATCTCTGATGAAATTGTTAAAAATTATGCAACAAAAAAGCAAACCAACAACGATATACTTCCACAATTAACCAAAAGAGAACTTGAAGTTTTGCAACTTTTTGCCGAAGGTTATAACAACTCTGAAATTGCCGATAAACTATATTTGAGTGTAAGAACTATAGAATCGCATAAGAATCATATTTTACAGAAAACGAATATGAAAAATTCAGTTGAGCTGATCAAGTTTGCCATAAAAAATAAGATCATCGAAATTTAATCTTTTACCTTCCTTCATTAATACACCCTTTGCCATCTTTTTTTGATATATTATCCATTTGCTTTTTTCACTATTCAATAAATTGATATCTGGAGCGTTGTAAAGGTAGTTTACCTGCTTGGATGATTGGTGGATTTTGTTTGTAATGGTATAGAGACTCGCTTTCGTAAATCCACATTATTATTGCTTTCTGAGTAATTTGTACCATGCATTTTTCAGTAATCCACCAACGCTAATCACGTAATTATACTGTTTTCTGATTTGCCTTCAACCTGTAAATTTGAATAAAAATTAGAAATATGACAGATACCAGAATTATATTAGCAGAAAGCAGTGATATCATGATTGATGGTATTACCGAGATCATTAAGGAAATTCCTTTTGTGCAAATTGTAGGCAAGGCAATGAAGTACAACCATCTTTGTGCTCTGGTAGAACAGATTCCTTATGATCTTGTTGTTTTGGGCCCCATGATCACAGAAAAATTCAGTCACCAATTAATGGGATATCTGGTGAATCGATTTCCTGAAATAAAAATTGCCCAGATCAATCTTGATGATGATAAAGATATAATATTTAATAAGATACAAAAAGTTACACTTAGCCAGGAAGTGTGATTCTTACAGAAAAAATTGTTTTGTTTTGTTTTGTTTTGTTTTGTTTTGGTTTGTAAATGTTTTGTTTTTAATTCTCTTCATGAAAGCAAAACTAAAAAGCGGAGTAAGGATTTTCCTTCTCCGCTTTTCTTTTTTATTGGTCTTTCCTGATTATTTTGTTTCAGGAAAGAATTCAAAAGTAGGATGTGTTAGTTTTTTATTTTAATTCTGATTAAAAAAAAAGGTTATCGTTTTTTTAATCAAAAAAATTAATCATAAGAAATCATTTCCAGGGTTTCGTTTTTTATTTGATTGATCATTACATCCATAAATTTCTCTTGTTCTTCATAAAAAGGGCGGTGTGCTGATTTCTCAAACCAAACAAGGTTTTTTCCGGCGGGGGCACTCAAATGCTCGTAATATTGCTCTGCAAGTACATGTGAAACAATGATATCGTGCCTGCCCACAAGAAAATAAACCGGAACTGTTATTTCGGGTGCTTGTGTGAATAAGTCTATGCTTTTAAGGTCTTCCCACAATGCTATCGCACTGAAATAAGGATTCAAAAGTAAGTTGATGCGAACTCCTAAAGAATATACAGGCGATAATAATATCGTTGCTATCTCTTTTACATCAACATAAGGTCTTTTGTGTTCATTGCTATGCACAATTCCACCATATTTATATACCCACTTTCTTACGGTTAAGGCATCATCGAGTGTATAATTTTCGGGAACAGTATCGATAAGTGAAAGATCCTGCAAAGCGACAATATTATTTTCACGGATCGCATTTTGTTTTACAAATTCGTATCCCAGTCTTTCATTTTCAAATGGGTTTACACTTTGTCCTGTAGATATGTATGCATGAAGAAACTCGGGGTGTTTTGCGGCATACAAAGCTCCAATATTGGTACCCCAGGAATGTCCCCATAAAAATACTTTGTCGACATTCAACTTTTTACGGGCGTATTTTATCACTGCATGCGTATCTTTTACAAATCTGTTTATATTCATACTCTCCCGACTGAGTTTGGAGTGATAAGAACTGCCTGTACCTCGTTGCTCCCAATATACAATAGTAAACTGCTCTTCAAGTTTTTTCATGCTTTCTGAATACGGGTCAAAAGGCAGCATTGGAAAACCCGGACCCCCATGAAGATATACCAAAACAGGATTTTCAGCATTTTTTCCATTGATTAGCACGGCCTGCTCTGTTCCTCCGATATCAAGCATTTCAAAATGGTGAACTTCATGATTGGTAAATTCCGGGAAATGATACAAACTGTTGCAGGAACTGGTTAATAAAACCGTGAGCATACTAAATACAACGATAAACGCTCTTTTTGTTATAAAATAATGGATTGTTGAAATTTTATTAGTAACGGAGGTAATTTGCATTTATAATCTTATTTTCTTCGTTTGTAGATTCAATCTGAATTCGTTTACCAAAATACTTTTATTGGCCTTAAAAGTGTTGTTATCATAACGCACAATAACTCGTAAAGTATTATTTTGTACTTCAAATTTCATACTTTTTTCTCAAAATAAAAACCGTTTATTACCTAAATCAATTTTTACCCTTTGTTTTTTACTGTCCAAAAATAATTAATTGTACTTTTGAATCGCTTTTGTGAATGTGGTTATGGTTTTTAAGGTTTTGTTCCGAAAAGATACACTTTCGAATAATAAAAGCAGATTTTTTGTAAGTCCATTTGTTGCATCTGTAAGTTGTTTTTTTTTAATTAATTATGAATTAATTACTTAAATCTGATCCATTACTGTGAATGTATATATTTTGCTTGATGAATTGAGAACCCTTTTGCTCGCCCCTGCGGCAGGATGGCAAAAAATATCAGAAAAAGAATACAGTTGGAATAATATATACATATATTATAATATTCCACTTGTGTTCCTGAGTTCCTATGTAAGTGTTATTAATTTAGATATGCAGGGAATGCAGGGAATGCAGATCAGCCTTAATCCCAATCAGTTATTTCTTTCTCTTTTTCTGGGTACACTCATATCTGTTTTACTATCTGCATATTTCACTGCACAACTGGCACCCCGATTTGGTGCTGTTAGTTCTTTTGATAAAAGTGTTGCATTGCTTGCATTTTCATATTTACCTGTTTATTTATCTACTTTGGTTGGAAGTTGGCATCAGGCACTACAGATCATTAGTATTGCGGGAATGATCTTTATGGTTTTCTTATTTTGGAGAGGCACGGATGTTTTGTTGAAAGTCCCTGAAAATAAGCAAACCGGTTTTGTAATAGTAACTCTGATATTGCTTTTTTTGACCCGGCTGGTAGTTACTTCTGTATTTTCTGCCATTTTTCTTGTCGCTTCTGGTGAGGTGCCTGACCAAGCATTTCCTTCCTGATAAGTAACCTTTTTGCCCATTTTAAAGTATATTCTTTTGTGGTTTGTTAGTACTATCACGGATGTTTTGCTAATTTGTTTTTTTTTAATTTAGCAAAATCATTGACAAGGATTGAAAACACATTTTCATAAGAGGTTTTTTGTTTTCCGGTCATATCAACTCTTTTTTTGAGGTTGCAAAAATCCGAATTAATTAATTTACATATCAATTTCTGATCTATGAAAAATAAAAAGTGGAGCGTCATTACAATTCTTTTTTTTCTGACAATTTTCATTATTTCTTTCAGTTTGTACACGAAAAATACAGATAAAGCGAATGAAAATGAGCATACCGAAAATGAATTGCCACCAGAAACCCTCATTGAATATGATGATTATGGTGTAGAATCGGGTAAATATTCTCTTCATGAATCAAAAGTACAAGGAGGACAAACCCTGTCACATATCCTGGATCAGTATAATATTGATGCATATAAAATCGACCAAATAGTAAAAAAAATGCAGCAGACTGATGTGTTTGATCCACGGCACGTAAGGTCAGGCAATTCTTATCGTGCTTATTTATACAATGATACTTTGCCTGATGCTGCCTATTTTATTTACGATATTTCTACTCTTGAATACCTTAAAATAAACTTGAAAGATAGTTTTGATCTTAGTCGTGAAAAGAAACAGGTTGCGAAGGTTTCCAAATCAGCGTCAGGCATCATTAATTCTTCTTTATGGGTTACCCTGAAACAAAATAATCAGAATCCTGAATTGGCTATCGAAATGTCTGAAGTACTGGCATGGGAAGTGGATTTTCATCGCATTCAGAATGGTGATAAATTTAAAGTGTTCTATGATGAAAACTATGTGGGTGACCAATCCACAGGTATCGATCATATCCATGCCATTTACTTTATGAATGAAGGTCGTGAGGTGTATGGATATCATTTCGAGAAAGATACTGTATCAGGTTTTTTTGCTGATGATGGTCAGAATCTGAGGAAGGTTTTTCTGAAAGCACCCCTGAAATTTGGCCGCGTCAGCAGTGGTTATTCTGCCAGCAGATTACATCCTGTTTTAGGCACCCGGCGCCCTCATTATGGTACCGACTATGCTGCACCAACTGGTACACCTATTTATGCCGTAGGCGATGGTATAGTAAGTGAACGGGCTTATACCTCCGGAAACGGAAATTATATTAAGATCAGACATAATTCAGTATACGAAACCCAATATTTGCACATGTCTAAATTCGCCAAAGGGGTAACCAAAGGCACCAGGGTCAAACAAGGAGATGTGATCGGATATGTGGGTATGACGGGTTTGGCAACCGGTCCGCACGTCTGCTTCAGGTTCTGGAAAAATGGTAAACAAGTAGACCATCGTAAGGAAGAATTCCCCAGTGCCGACCCCCTGCATGAAGATTATTTTGATGCGTTTTTCCCTGTAAGAGATCATTGGAAAGCACAACTGGATAGCCTCACCTTTGAACAGGAGCAACAAATGATAGCTGTTAATGAATAAGAAATGAACGATTTTTTATTCAGCAGTGCAAACTATCCTTCATCCTGTACTCACATAACCGCTTTTCTTACTTTTATCAGTGTTTCCAACAGTTTTTCCAGGTTATTGAGCTGGAGCATATTGGCACCATCCGACTTAGCTTTTGCTGGATCAGGATGGGTTTCCAGAAAGATACCATCTACCCCTACAGCAATACCTGCTCTTGAGATTGTTTCAATCATCTGGGGAACACCGCCCGTAATACCCGATGTTTGATTGGGTTTTTGTAAACTATGGGTTATATCCAAAACCACTGGCACATCAAAAGATTGCATCACCGGTATTCCTGTATAATCCACAACCAGATCACCATATCCGAAACTTACACCACGTTCGGTTAACCAAACATTCTGATTTCCGGATTGCTGAACTTTCTCCAAAGCAAATTTCATGGCATGTGGAGAAAGAAACTGTCCTTTTTTTATATTAATAACTCTTTGGGTTTTGGCAGCAGCTACCAGCAATTCGGTTTGACGGCACAAAAAAGCCGGAATCTGTAATACATCAGCGTATTTTGCCGCCTGAAATGCTTCCTCATGGGTATGAATATCTGTAATTACTGGTATATCAAATTCTTTCCCAATCGATTGAAGAATCACCAGCGCTCTCTCATCACCTATACCTGTAAAAGAGTCTATACGAGACCGGTTTGCTTTTTTATAAGAAGCTTTGAAAATATATGGAATTTCAAATTGATCTGTAATCTCCTTTATTTTTCCGGCAATCTCAAAACCCATCTTCTCGTCTTCTAATACGCAGGGACCGGCAATCAAAAAGAAACTTCCTGTTTTTTTTTGCTGATTTTCTGAAATTTTTCTTAGTGTTTTGTGCATGCTGTAATGTTTTGCAGGATTAAAAGTGTATTGCCAGCCAAATGCATGGTGGACGTTTGCTGGTATAAACAACCCTGTGTTTTAGATGTGCTTTTATATGTAAATGATCTCCTTTTTTGAGATGCATAAGTTTCTGTCCTTCAAATTCTATTCCGGCTTTTCCGCTAAGAAGAAGCACCCATTCATCTTTTTCCTGATCATGCCACCCCGTATGCGGCGATCGCTGGCCACTGCTGAGAATACGTTCAATCTTAATGTTCTTTTCCTGCAGAAGTGCCTGAAATTTCTCTTTTTCTCCTGTGGGAAACTCCAGGTGCTCAAAAATGTTTTTGGGTATCATAGCCGTAAATATAGTGTAAATTGTTCAGATAAATTTACCACATTTTTCTTTAGCAAATAGTCTGTTTTTCTCTGTATCCAACAGTTTTCCGGGCAGGTAGATTTTATATTAATAAGTTGAGGTCACCCTTACCCTGCCGCAACAATTCTACGGTGTCAGCAGTGCAGTCTATCACTGTTGAGGGGATATTTCCACCTGGTCCGCCATCAATGACCATATCCACTAATTTGTTGTATTTTTCATGAATAAGTTCGGCATCGCTGGTGTATTCGAGTATTTCATCATCGTCGTATACAGATGTGGATATGATAGGGTTGCCTAAAGATTCTATGAGTTGCCTGGTAATATTATTGTCGGGTACTCTTATCCCTATGGTCTTTTTACGGGTTTGAAAAATCTTGGGTATTTTATTGTTGGCATTCAGTATAAAAGTAAATGGACCGGGCAATGCTTTTTTCATAAGTTTGTATATCTCTGTATTAAACGGTTTTGTGAAATCGGTAAGATGACTCAAATCGTTAAAAACAATGGTGAAGTTGGCTTTGTCGGCTTTTTTCAATCCTTTTATGTTGATTATTCTATCGACTGCACGCGAGTTAAAAAGATCGCAACCTATGGTGTAAACTGTATCGGTAGGATAAATAATCACTCCCCCTTCACGTAAACAGTCTGTTACCATTCTTATCTTTCTTTCATTTGGGTTTTCCGGGTAAATTTTTACCAACATTTCTTTCTGGGTTTTAGAGGTGAAACGATTTTCTAAAAGGGAATTCAAAAATTATAATCAAACTTTATCATCCAGATTCTTTTGGACGATCTTATTTAAAAACTTGATTTCTTCTGATTTACCTTTTTGCGATTCTTTGCTGTAAGCAATAGACAAATTGTTTAGCATCCTGATGATGATTTGCTTATTGCTGCAAGGCAAGTAATATTGAGGTAATGGTTTTATGTTGATCTGTTTCAGAAAAACTTCGATATCTTTGAAGGAAAAAACAGCACCTTTGCTAAAAGCATTGATATAAAACAAAACATTGTCTTTACTCAGTTCAAGCGTATCGGGGTTAAGTGTATTTCCGGTATAGGCCAAAACAAAATGCTCAGGCAGGTTAATCCCCTGAATGGGCATATCAAGACTTTGTGCCAAAATAAGGTATAAAATACCCAAAGACAGAGGATTGCCTGTTTTCAGTTCCAAAACTTTATTGATATAAGAATTTCTCGGATCATGATAATTAGCGACATTGCCACTGAATCCGTGTATTTTATAAAAAACATGATTGAAAACCTTTATTTGCTCTAAAGCTGTAAGATTTTCATTCAATTCTATCCAGATATCTTTTTTAATCTTTGATATGTCATACCTGATCTGCTCTTCGTCAAGCTCAGGATAATGATATCTGGCAATGATAATACACCCATTGAGAAGGTTATCAGAATCGGATATGCTCCATTCTTCCAGGTCTTTGCAAACCTGATCAAACTGTATTTGGTGAATAATGCTTTCTATTCTGTTCTGAACCTCCGGAAGATGTTGATTTTCCCATGCATCTTCCAGCACCGGAATAATATCGGTGCCAAATTGCAAAATATTGGTTGAAATATCTCTGAATATTTCTGGTTCGGGTTCATCGATAAGGCTTACAAGCGCTTCCATTTTTTTGTTTTTTTCTACACTTTCCATATTAAACAACGTGGTTTAGTGATTGAATCAAATCTTTTCTAAAATATATCTGATCATTTCATCTACTGATTTTTTGTAGTTTTTGCTAAAAGTTCCGTTAACACGATTAGCAATTATGTTGCAGATGGTGAGTGTATTGTGTCCTAGTATTAGTCCCAGCCCGTATAAAGCAGAGGTTTCCATTTCAAGATTTGTAATGGCATGGCCTTCAAAGTCAAAACTTTCCATTTTGCTGTTCAGGTCAGGAAAAGCAAGAGGGATGCGTAATTTTCTTCCTTGTGGGCCATAAAAGCCAGGAGCAGTTGCGGTAATGCCTTTGTTGAGTTGTTGTGCATATTTATTGAGCAGTGATTCGGAGGCTTTCACTACGTAAGGGTAGGGCAGGTGATCATTCCAACCGGTGTGTTTTATAAATGCTTGCGATATTTTCGATTGAGTTATTTCATCTTTATGTTCATAAAAATTCAGCAGCCCGTCAAGACCCAATCCGTATGCAGAAGCAACTAAGGTATCGGTTTTCAACCAGGGTTGCAAGGCCCCGGTAGTTCCTAATCTTATGATATTAAGCGATGTATGTTCTTTCTTTAAAACCCTTTTTTCCAGATCAACATTTACCACTGCATCCAGTTCATTGATTACAATGTCGATATTATCAGTTCCAATACCGGTAGATATAACGGTAATTCTTTTGTTTTTATATCTCCCGGTATGGGTAATAAATTCACGACTTTGAATTTTGTATTCGATGTTGTCAAAATATTTCGAAATACTTTCAACACGCGATTGATCGCCCACAATCAAAACATTTTCAGCAACGTGCTCAGGCTTTAAATGCAGATGATATATACTTCCATCGGGGTTTAATATAAGTTCTGATTCCTGAAAATATTTCTCCATTATTAGGGATTAAAATAAATAATCAAAGTTTTCTCAAAGTATATTAATCTATAACAAAATTATCAATTAATTTTGATATTCGAAATGACAGTTTTAATCAGAAAGATTGGCGAAAGTTAAAAATAGAAAGGCATTTAAACTAAAAATTCACCCATATATAATTTATTAAATTTCAAAATTGTTTCATTTGAGAAAATCTAAAACACGTATGAAAGAGCTGTTAGAACGATTAAACATTCAAGAAGTTAATGATGGTGCTTCCACCGGTGCTGAATGGATAGAAACCGAAGGTAAGATCAATGTATCTTCATCTCCTTCTGATCATCAGGTGATCGCAAAGGTGCGCACGGCATCTGCCAGGGATTATGAGCGCATTATGGAAAAAGCCACCCAGGCTTTTAAAGTATGGCGTGAGGTGCCTGCTCCTGCGCGGGGGGAAGTAGTAAGACTGATAGGGTTAAAACTTCGCGAACACAAAGAAGACCTGGGCACCCTGGTTAGCTGGGAAATGGGTAAGATATACCAGGAAGGATTAGGTGAAGTGCAGGAGATGATCGATATTTGCGATTTTGCCGTAGGGCAATCCCGTTTACTTAATGGTTTTACTATGCACTCCGAAAGAAAGCATCACCGGATTTACGATCAGTATCATCCACTTGGTGTAGTGGGATTGATTACCTCTTTTAACTTTCCTGTGGCAGTGTGGGCCTGGAATTCGATGCTGGCTGCTGTTTGTGGTGATGTAGTGGTTTGGAAACCCAGTAGCAAAACTCCTTTAACTGCTATCGCTGTTCAAAATATTATCGCACCGGTTTTAAAAGAAAAGCAAGTTCCCGAAGGTGTTTTTAACATGATTGCCGCTCCCTCATCTGTTTTAGGAGATAATTTTGTTGCCGATAAACGCATCCCTCTTTTCTCGGTAACCGGATCAACTGCAGTAGGTAAGAAACTGAACCAAATTATTGGAAGCCGTCTTGGAAAATCAATCATGGAACTGGGTGGTAACAATGCTGTAATCATTACACCTTCTGCTAATCTGGAAATGGCAATTAAATCGGTGGTGTTTGGTGCTGTTGGTACCGCCGGACAAAGATGCACTTCTACCCGTCGGTTGATTATTCATGAAAGCATTTTTGATGAGGTGAAAAACAAACTGATCATGGCATACAAAAGTGTATCCGAAAAGATCGGAGACCCCCTGGATGAAAACACCTTGGTTGGTCCGTTAATCTCCGGGGAAGCAGTCGTGAACTTCTTAAATGCCATAAACAAAGTTCAGCAAGAAGGAGGAAAAGTGCTTTTTGGTGGTACACGATACAATTGTGATGACCCGGAAAAGTGCAACTATGTGATACCTGCACTGGTTGAAGCAGAAAATAATTATGAAATTGTACAGCAGGAAACATTTGCTCCTATTCTCTACTTGATCAAATACAATACTATTGAGCAGGCAATTCATATACAAAATGATGTTCCACAAGGTCTTTCTTCGGCCATTTTCACCAACAACTTGCGCGAATCGGAATTGTTTCTGGCTGAAGCGGGTTCCGATTGTGGTATCGCAAATGTGAATATTGGAACCTCCGGCGCCGAAATTGGCGGTGCTTTTGGTGGTGAAAAAGATACCGGTGGTGGACGCGAATCAGGTTCTGATGCCTGGAAA
>CAYPFV010000079.1:0-14183 GCA_964410015.1 uncultured Bacteroidales bacterium | reverse complement strand
CCTGGTTTTCAAATCAGGAGCAATATCTCTCCGGTGATAGTCTTTATTATGACAGAAACAGAGGATATGGAAATGCAATTGGTAACGTATTGCTTCTTGATTCGGTGCAAAACACATTTGTAACTGGTGAGTTTGCTGAGCATTTTGAAAATGAATCTCTTTCTGAAGTTACGCAAAAGGCGTTACTTACCGTAGTATCGGATACAGATTCTTTGTTTTTACATGCCGATACCTTGCGCTCTGTTCAAGATGAAGAGAATGATAGAAAAATGCTTTTTGCCTTCCATAAAGCCAAATTTTTTAAAACCGATATACAGGGATTGAGCGATTCCATTGTTTACAATTTTTCTGATTCAACCATTTATCTTTACCATGATCCTGTTCTATGGTCGGATGTTCATCAACTAAAAGCCAAACGTATTGAGGTCAAAACAGCCAATAACAACTCTGTGGAATCAATCCACATGTTTGATGCTGCATTTATCATCAGTCAGGAAGACAGCGCGTCTTTTAATCAGATTAAGGGTAGAAAGATTATTGCTTATTTTGAAGGTCAGGAAATGAAAAAAATTGAAGTATTTGGCAACGGCGAAGCACTGTATTATGTAAAAAATGAATCAGAAGAACTCATCGGAATCAACAAATCGTTATCATCAGATATTACCATTTATCTTAAAGAAAATACCGTTAACAGAATCATTCTTTTCAAAGATATCGATGCCAACATGTTTCCTCCTAATGAAATCTCTGCTGAAGAAAGAAAACTGCAAAATTTTAATTGGATAATTCAACCCCGCCCTAAACAAAAAGAGGATATTTTCATTTGGTAAGTAGATGTTTTTTCAATCAGACCTGTTTCATTTTGGTATTTGATTTGCCATAATTTGTAAATCAAACTATTTATCGTTTCCTGGAGGAAAATTATCCATTGATTATTATCAAAATTCATACAAAAAACTGTATGATAATTGTACTTATATCAAAAGTTCAGAACTTTCAAGAAACTTCTTTATCTTTTACTGCTTGAAATTGGTATAGATATTCAGAATTTTAAACTTACAATATTGGTTGGCATATTCATGCCGGTTATTTATGCATTAATTACAATTGTAACTGTCAGTCAATTTGGTGTTTTGAAAACACAGTTTTTTTGGTAAGTTTTAAAAGAAAATACCTTTTTCAATAATGAAATGTTTTGTATTCGATACATATAATTTGGTTGAACAGATGATGTAATTATAGATTTTTAATGCAGATGAGTAAATAATTGTAACCTTATAAATGATAAATTTCGAGAGATATACATTGGATAATGGTTTGAGGGTGATTTTACATTTCGACCCTTCTACTCCTTTAGTGGCTGTCAATACCTTGTATGATGTTGGTGCCCGCGATGAAAACCCCGATCATACAGGATTTGCTCACCTTTTCGAACATTTAATGTTTGAAGGATCAAAACATATCCCCAATTATGACCATGAATTACAGATGGCGGGAGGAGAAAACAACGCTTTTACCAATAATGATATTACCAATTATTATCTCACTGTTCCTGCACACAATTTAGAAACTGCTCTCTGGCTCGAATCTGACAGAATGTTTGAACTTGCCTTTTCTGAAAAAAAACTCCTCATTCAGAAAAATGTTGTTACCGAAGAGTTCAGGCAAACCGTTCTGGATCAACCTTATGGAGATGTGATGGCTATTCTGAGGTCTATGGTTTATCAGGTTCATCCATACAAATGGTCAACTATCGGAAAAGATATTGAACACATAAGCAGCGTTACTTTAGAACAAGCTAAAGATTTTTTTTACAAGTTTTACCGACCTAACAACGCCATCATTTCCATAGCAGGCAATATTGACATGGAGAAAACCAAAAAACTGGTAGAAAAATGGTTTGCAGATATTAAACCCGGAAAATCAAATCTCAGAAACCTGCCAGCAGAACCACAACAAAGTGCAAAAAGAGAATTAACGGTTGAAAAAGATGTGCCTTTTGATGAGGTTTATTTGGCTTTCCATACAAACACAAGGATTGACAGATCATTTTATGTTACCGATCTTATTACAGACATCCTCGCTGGTGGCCGCTCTTCGCGTATGATGGAAAACCTGGTGAAAAAAAGGAAAATATTCAGTGAAGCCAATGCATGGATATCTGGTAGTATTGATACTGGATTCCTTGCCCTCACGGGAAAAATACATAAGGGCAACAATGCAGAAGATGCATTGGAAATGCTATGGGAGGAAGTAAATGATCTTTGCCGGAATTTAATCGATCCTTATGAACTTCAAAAAGTTATAAATAAAGCTGAAACATCCAGTGTTTTTTCGCAGTCTGGTGTTTTGCCAAAGGCAATGAATCTTGCATATTACGAATTACTGGGCGACGCAGACCTGATTAATTCTCAAAATCAAATCTATCATAATATATCACAGCAAGATATTTTGCAAACTTGTCAGGAAATTTTCAAACCTTCCAAAGCAAGCATTCTTAAATATTTATCGAATCATTAAACCAAAAACTTTTTATGGATTTTAAGGAAAGAGCTATAGCACCAAATGTTACAATTGCAGACCATGTTGGTTTTATGACAGAACCTCTTAAAATCCTTATCTATGATAAAATACCTGTTTATTTTTTAAGAGGTGGTGACCGTGAGATAGTAAGAGTAGAAGTAGTATTTCCTTTTGGTAGCTACCATCAGCAAAAACCTCTTCAGGCTTTTACTGCCGCTAATATGCTTAAAAACGGAACAATAAAAAAGTCTTCTTCCGAAATCAATAAAGCATGGGATTTTATGGGTTCTTCTCTTCAGGTTGACGCTCAAAAAGACCTTATAACTGTTGGATTTTATTGTCTCGCAAAATATCTGCCCACTGCTTTAGACCTTCTAACAGAAATGTTAACAGAACCCTCTTATCCTGAAGATGAATTGGAACTTTTTCTCAAAAACAGGAAACAGATATTTCTTGTTGATTTGAAAAAAGTTAGTTATGTTGCCAGAGCTCAGTTTGCTGGTTTGCTTTATGGATATAATCACCCCTATGGAACATTTTTAAAATCAGAAGATTTTGATAATTTACAACGGGAAGATGTCCTGGCTTTTTATAATCGTTTTTTACAACTATCTAATTGTATGATTTTTATTTCAGGTAATTTCCCTGATAATACCGGGCAGCTGATAAAAAATAAATTCAAATCCATTCATCTAAGCAACCATGCTAATAACAATGGGTTCAATATTCAGGAAATAAAACCCATGAAGGGTAAGCATTTAATTTCCAAAGAAAATGCTTCCCAATCCTCGGTTAGAATAGGAAAAATTGCCATCAACCGAAAACATCCCGATTTTCATAAACTATCTTTAACCAATACCCTCCTGGGTGGATATTTCGGTTCACGTTTAATGCAAAACATAAGGCAAAATAAAGGATTCACTTATGGCATTCATTCAGGTTTGGTTACATTAGTTCACTCATCATATTTTTTTATTACCTCCCAAATTGGTAAAAAGGTTGTTGATCAAGCTATACCAGAAATATATCAGGAACTGAATAAACTCAGAACTCAACCCGTATCTGATGAAGAGATATTGATGCTGAGAAATTATCTGGCAGGCAGTTTTCTCAGAATGTTTGACGGACCTTTCGCGCAGATTCAAAGGTGGAAAGAGATCCTTATATTTGGTCAACAACCTTCTTATTACACCGATTTTTTGAAAACCCTTAAAAGCATTAAAAGTGATGACTTTCAGAATATTGCTGAAAGGTATCTCCACGAAGAACAAATGACAGAACTTGTAGTAGGATAAAAAACGTTATTTTTCAAACTTTTAAGGTAATTTTGACCTGATCCTGGCGTTGTTTTCTGCAAAAGGAATCCTGTTTATTATGAAAATCATTAATTTATACAAAATCTTTAATAAAACCTTTTATCCCTGGTTTCGCTTTCATATCTTGACTGAAAATAATAAAAATCCTCATTATTAAACATGAAAAAACTGAATGTTTTTTTATATTTAAATCAAGAGTCCACTCCGAAAACTTGTTTTCGGCAAATCTGTGTTCATTTTCTTTTTTTAAACACATTGATTATCAGTATTTAGCATCTGTGTAAATCTGTGTAATCTGTGGATAATTTACTTTTCAGAGTGGACTCAATCAATAAAAGCATTTTGGTATATTGCCTTTTCTGCTGGCAAATAACAATTTTCTCATGAATCTCATCAGACATACCTGTTTTTTTTTATATCTGTTTTTTGCAATCTTCTCCATATCCAATGCACAAAATATAAGCCTGGTTCTTGATTCAGTGAGCGTAAATCAAAATAACCAGGTAATAATTTCCTGGGATTTGGAAACAGAGGTCGAAAACGGATATGTGAAAATAGAAAGAAATCTGGATGATGGTACTTTCAATACTGTAATAAGATTACCGCTAACCACCAATACTTTTACAGATAACAGCATTAATCCACAAAACCGCTCCTATTCTTACTATGTAGTACCTTATGATGAATTCGATGAACAGATTATACCAGCAGAAAAAATTCACTCCACGATTTTTTTACACAAACCTACCTTCAATATTTGTGAAAAAGAAATATCTCTGCACTGGGACAATTACAGGATCAGTAACTTCGACCAATTCCCTGATCCCGTTGAATTTCCTTTCGATAGTACGGCTATTTTTATTTCGGTAAACGGAAGCGAATATGTTAGCCATAAAGTTCTATCTGCTGATTCCACCCATCTTACAATCCCTCATCAGTCTAATGCAACATATTGTTTCAAGGTAAGATCTTTTGATATCGACGGAAATATATCTTCCACCTCAAATAATTCATGCATTGAGGCAAACTATGCAGATCTGCCTGGCAATGTAAATACACACCGTGTCTCTCTGACAGAAGATGCTGAAGATGTTGAAATTGATGTCATGATAGATGATCCGGTAGAGCATCTCACCTTTGTTCTTGAAAAATTCGACCGGGATACAAATCAGTTTGTTTCGTTTGATACCATTGTTAAAACCAATGATTCGTCATCTTATATCAGATTTATAGATGAGCAATCGCAGGCAGATATGTTCGCCGAATCATATCGCACC
Organism: uncultured Bacteroidales bacterium; assembly: GCA_964410015.1. Classification (GTDB taxonomy): domain Bacteria; phylum Bacteroidota; class Bacteroidia; order Bacteroidales; family UBA7960; genus SKVR01. The sequence goes on along the minus strand of CAYPFV010000079.1, from coordinate 9,067 downwards.
ATTGTATTAGATAGCTGCCTGCATGTTGCCCAAAAAACTGATTCTGTTGCAACAATTTTCCTTAGGGCATCCAAAACCGCTTCCAACATCAATACCCTCGAATGGAATAATTACAATGGATGGGAAAATACGCCACTTTTTACAGAACATTATGCTGTGCTTAGAAAAACGGGAGCAGAAGAAGATTTTCAGGTCATTGCTAGTGTTGAACCTGATGTGTTGTCATTTGAAGATCAAAATGGAACTACTGCAGACCAGGATATTTTATACAGAATTATAGCCGTAAGCAATTTGTCATCAGATACAGGTTCTGCAGTTGAGGTAAGTTCTAATATTGCTGTGGTCGAAAATTCTCCACAGGTATTTATTCCCAATGCTTTTCATCCTAAAAGCAATATAGACCAAAACAGGGTCTTTAAACCCATTTTTTCAAATTTTTCACCAGCAGATTATTCTATGAATATTTATAACAGATGGGGAGAACCAGTTTTCACTACCAATGATGAAAATCAAACCTGGGATGGGCATGATCAGCAAGATCTTTTGCCTGCCGGGTTGTATTATTATGTTATTCAATATTCAGATTCTGATGGTAAAAAACACACCAAGCGTGGAGAAGTTTTGATGATTTGGTAAACAATTACTTTTCACTTATGGTGTTGAAATTTACTTCTCGTCTGAATTGAATATTTTTTACTGTTTCTTACAAATTTTCATACTTTTGCACATTAAAAAACCAAGATAAATCCATGGATAATCAAGACAATAAATTCCTGAAGGAAGGATTAACATACGACGATGTTTTGCTCGTACCTGCTTATTCCGAAATACTTCCCCGGGAGGTAAATCTTCAAACCCAGTTTTCCCGAAATATCTCATTAAAAATTCCTGTGGTTTCAGCAGCTATGGATACTGTAACCGAATCAAGAATGGCAATAGCAATGGCTCAGGAAGGGGGTATTGGGGTATTGCATAAAAACATGACCATTGAAGAACAGGCAAATAAAGTAAGAAAGGTAAAACGTTCAGAAAATGGGATGATTATTGATCCTGTGACCCTTGATGATAATGCCCTGGTTGGAGATGCACTAGCTATAATGAAAGAATACAAAATTGGAGGTATACCAGTTGTTGATCAATCCAATAAACTGGTCGGAATTGTTACCAATCGCGATTTACGTTTCGAAAAAAACGCCGCCAAACCTGTCAGGGAGGTGATGACTCATGAAAACATCATTACCACTTCCGAATTTGTGGATTTTTCGGTGGCAGAAAAAATTCTGCAGGAGCATAAAATAGAAAAACTACCAGTTGTAGATAAAAATTATCACTTAATCGGACTGATTACCTATCGCGATATATTGAAAATCAAGGAACGTCCTAATGCATGCAAAGATAACAGAGGTCGTTTGAGAATAGCAGCCGCTGTGGGTGTTACCTGGGATACCATAGACCGTGTTGACGCATTGGTAAATGCAGATGTGGATTGTGTAGTTATTGACACTGCCCATGGTCATTCAAGAGGAGTAATGGAAATGACGCAAAAAATTAAGGCGAAATATCCTGAACTGGAGGTTGTTGTAGGCAACATAGGTACAGCAGAAGCAGCTAAGGATCTTATCAGACATGGTGCCGACGGAATAAAGGTCGGCATTGGCCCTGGTTCTATATGCACAACAAGAATTGTTGCAGGTGTTGGGGTGCCACAGCTTACCGCTGTTTATGATGTTGCCAAAGCCATTCGCGGTTCTGGTATCCCTATCATAGCAGATGGCGGTATCAGATATACAGGAGATATTGTGAAAGCTATCGCTGCAGGCGCCTCATCGATCATGGCAGGTTCGCAATTTGCCGGAGTAGAGGAAGCTCCGGGTGAAACAATTATTTTTGATGGAAGAAAATATAAAACCTACCGGGGAATGGGATCTGTAGAAGCCATGCAAAAAGGGTCAAAAGATCGTTATTTTCAGGATGTGGAAGATGATGTGAAAAAACTTGTACCCGAAGGTATTGTAGGACGAGTACCATACAAAGGAACACTCTCTGAAGTTATACATCAAATGGTGGGTGGACTGAGAGCCGGAATGGGATACTGTGGTGCAAAAGATATTGAAGCTCTCATGAAATCAAAGTTTATAAGAATTACAAATGCAGGAATCAACGAAAGCCATGTGCACGATGTAACCATAACCAGAGAATCACCCAATTATTCAAGGTAACTCTTTTTTTAAGCATGTAATATTTTAATTATGGGTACGTTAGTTTATATTGGCCAGACTGTTCCCGGTTTTATTTTTTAGAATTGTTATGCAAGGTTTGATCGTTATAACATACCCCTTGGTAAACTTTTTTTCACAACATTCTCTTTGCTTTAATGGCAAAGAAAATTATCAGATTATCAAAAATTCAAACTTATAACCAAATGAAAAAGATTTTGATTGGATTTATTCTTGTTTTTGCTGTTTTGCAATTCAAAAGCTATTCTAATCCAAATGATCCAGTATTACTTGAAATTAATGAAAGAAAGGTTACGCTTTCTGAATTTGAATATGTTTACACAAAAAACAACCTCAACCCCCAGGTTATGGATCCCAAATCCATAGAAGAATATCTCGAGTTGTTTGTAAATTTTAATTTGAAGGTGTATGAAGCACTTCAACTCGGCATGGATACCAATAAAGCTTTTGTTGAAGAACTGGAAGGTTACAGAGAGCAACTCGCGCAACCTTACCTCACCGATCAGGAGGTTACCGATCATCTTGTTAAAGAAGCCATGGAGCGCTTAAAATTTGACATAAGGGCTTCGCACATACTTATCAATCTTGAAGAGCATGCTGCACCTGAGGATACAATAAAAGCTTGGAACAGGATTATGGAAATCAGAGATAAAATAATGGAAGGCGAGAGTTTTGAAAAGATGGCATCCGAATATTCTGATGATCCCTCTGCAAAAGGTATGCCTGCTACTGCCAACAGACCTGCCATGAGAGGAAATAATGGAGATTTGGGGTACTTTACAGTTTTTAATATGGTTTATCCATTTGAGTCAGCTGCTTACAATACACCAGTTAATGAGATATCACAACCAACCAGATCACGGTTTGGATATCACCTGATCAAAGTTACTGATAAACTACCTGCCATGGGTCAGGCAAAGATTGCCCATATTATGGTAGCAACACCTCCCGATGCCTCTTCCGGGCAGCAGGAACAAGCCAAAGAAAAAATAAATGAAATTTATCAGAAATTAGAAGATGGGGAAGATTTTGAATCTCTCGCTCAAAGATTTTCTGATGACAAGTCTTCTGCTACAAGAGGAGGTGAACTACCCTCTTTTACATCCAACAGAATGGTACCCGAATTTATCAAAGCCATCCATGATATCGACAACCCTGGCGATATATCTAAACCCATCTTAACACCTTATGGGTGGCATATTATAAAACTTATTGAAAAAACACCACCTGATCAACAGGAAGAGTCGGTTGAGGAGATTAAAAACAAGATCAAACGCGATCAAAGAGCCAAACTCAGTGAACAGGTTGTGTTGCAAAAACTCAAAAACGAATATGATTTTGTAGAGTATAAAGAAAACCTCGATGTTTTTTATCAACTGGTTGACGAATCTGTCTTTAACGCCAAATGGAAACATGATTCATTGATGAACAATGCACAAAAACCATTATTTGCTTTTGCAGAAGATGAATATACACAATCGGATTTCGCCAAGAACCTTCATAAAACACAAGCGGTCAGATCACCAGAAAGTATTCGTAATTATGTCAATAGCATGTATGAAAATTATGTAAAGCAAAATCTCTTTGAGTACGAAAAAGAAAGACTTCCTGAAAAATATCCGGAATTCAAACAAATTCTTCAGGAATATCACGACGGAATCCTTTTATTTGAACTTACTGACCAAAAGGTTTGGTCTAAAGCAATGGAGGATACCACAGGATTAAAAGAGTTTTTCAGAAAAAATATAGAAGATTATTACTGGGATGACAGGTTTAATGCTACTGTTTACACATTCAATTCTGATGATGATGCGAAAAAAGGCAGAAAGAAAATCAAAAAAGCCTTTAAAAACGGAGTTTCGGAAGATGATTTAATGAATGATCTTAACCAGGATTCTCAAACCCATGTTTCTAAAGAAAATGGCACGTTTGAAATATCAGAAGCAGAGTTCTGGAACAATATTCCAGAAAAACCTGGTGTAAGTAAAGTAATCAAAGATCTTGATGAAGCAAAAGTGATACAAGTTCATGAATTCTTACCCTCGCAACCCAAAAAAATCGAAGAAGTCCGAGGGTTGGTAATTGCAGATTATCAAAATTATCTGGAGCAAAAGTGGATAGAAGAACTTCGTTCTAAATATGATTTTCTTGTTCATAAAGAAGTATTAAATCAACTTGATCTCGATGAGTAAATCAGAACAATTTGTAAGTTTTTTTTATTCTCAAAACATGAAACTTCGTTTAAATTCCTTGTCTTTTCTACTGGTTGTATCTGTAGCCTTGATATCGTCTTGTGATACTGTTTTCGATCAAAAACGAAAAGATAGAGTAGCCCGGGTAGGAAATAAGTATTTGTATAAGGATGAACTAAAAGATATTGTATCTCCCGGTACATCTCCTGCCGATAGTGCTGTTGTGGTAAAAAGGTATATCGAAAAATGGATTAGACAACAAATATTTCTGCAGGAAGCTCTCAATAGTCTGTCTAAAGAACAACAAAATTTTTCCAGAAAGGTAGAGGATTACCGCAATTCGCTTATCATCTTTGCATATGAAAACTACCTTGTCCAAAATCAATTAGATACAACCATCACCGATACTATCTTAAGTAATTATTATGAAGAGCATAAAAACGAATTTCAACTTCGAAATCATATCGTAAAGGTAAATTTCCTGAAATTACCCCTTGATGCACCAGATATTGCGAAAGTAAGAACACTTATCAGGTCGGAAAGCACAGAAGATGTTGAAGAATTAGAGGAATATGCAGTTAATCATGCAGCAACTTATTTTTTGCACCAGGATACGTGGTTTATTTTTGACGATATCCTCAGAGATTTTCCATTAAATATATCTAATCATGAGCAGTTTTTGCGTAATTATAATTTCAGAGAAATAACAGATGACTATTACCGGTATTTTTTATATATTAAAGATTATAAACTTGAAGGAACAACTTCCCCTCTTGCGTTTCAAAGCGATAACATTAAAGCAATTATAATGAACCACAGAAAACAAAAATTTATCAACGACTTCAGACAGCAATTATACAAAGACGCTATTATGAATTCAGAATTTGAAATATATTAAACTGTTTGCCTTTTTGTATCCAACAATCCAGCAGGCAACTCGTTCGTTAAATAGAAACCCTTAATATTTGAAAAATCTATAATAAAGCATACACTCATTCCAGCACAATTTGTTTGTGAAGACAATGGGTTTTTAATTGTAAAAGAGTATTTTTTAAAATTAAATAAGCAATACCAGGGAATCGCAAATTAAAGAGAAAAACAAAATATGGCTTCATAAATTAATATAGAAACGATTTCCATTTATTTTATTGAACAATACATGGAGATCACTATAAAATTCAATTTTGGCGAAACCTGATTGTTTTTTTCTGATTATTAATCAACAAAAAAAATAAAAAAAATGAATTATAAACTTGTTTCATTCTTGTTCTTAAACTTCATCCTTTATTCAGTTGTTGACGAAGCATATAGTCAGGAACCTGCAGTTGTTGACCAGGTAGTAGCGGTTGTAGCAGATAGCCCAATTCTAAAATCTGACTTGTATAATCAGGAACGCCAGCTTGAATCTCAGGGCATTGATTTTCAGGAAAACTCACAGTGCAGGATTCTGGATGATATGCTTTACCAGAAATTATTGTATAATCAAGCTATTCTTGATAGCGTTGAAGTTTCAGATAACCAGGTAGAACAGGTACTGGATAGACGACTAAGATTTTTTATCCAGCAAATCGGTTCACGCGAACAACTCGAAGCTTATTATGGCAAGAGTATTGAAGAGTTGAAAGATGAATTCCGACCTATGGTTAGGGAACAAGAGTTAAGTCAGATGATGGAATCGCAGATTACCCAGGATATAAGGGTAACCCCTTCAGAAGTCAGAAATTTTTTCCATAGTCTTCCGGAAGACAGTATTCCTACCATAGAAAGTGAAACAAAACTTGCTCATATCACCATAATTCCCGAATATGAACCGGAAGAAGTAGAGCGGACAATTGACCGACTGAATGAGATCAGAACACGGGTTTTGCAAGGAGAAAACTTTAAAACAATGGCAATTCTGTATTCGGAAGATCCCGGTTCTGCCAGTAAAGGTGGAGAATTGGGTTTTTATGGCAGAGGTGAACTATATCCTGAATTTGAAGCTACCGCCTATGGATTAGCCCCAGGTGAGATATCTGAAATTATTGAAACCGAGGCCGGATATCATATCATTCAAATGATTGAAAGAAGAGGAGATTTAATTAATGTCCGCCATATTTTAATGCAACCCCAAATCAGTCCTTTACAACTTAACCAGGCCAAAAACAAACTCGATAGCATTAGGGATTTGATCGTCAAAGATTCACTCTCTTTTGAAAAAGCAGCAACGAAATTTTCTGATGATCCCAATAAGGTTAATGGAGGTGTGGTAATGAATCCTTATACAAATACAACAAGATTTAAAAATGATGAGATTGATCAAAATTTATTCTTTGCCATCGAAAAGCTTGAGAAAAATGACATTACCAAACCCGTACCTTTCAGGAACGAGGATGGAAAACAAGGATACCGGATTGTAAAAATTCTTGACAGAATTGAAGCACACACGGCTAATCTCCAAAGCGATTATGATTTCATACAAGAACTTGCCCTGGAAAGAAAGAAAATGAAAGAAGTTCAAAATTGGATAAACAAAAAAATTAGCACTACATATGTATATATCAGTGATGATTTTGATCATTGCCAGTTTTCTGCTGATTGGAAAAAATCCAAAGAACTCACCGGCAACCGAAAATAATAAACATTGATTTTGATGTTGATTATATCTATAAACCGGGTTTGGAATTCAGTTGCTTTTTTCAATATGATCTTTGCAAATCCTGGTTACCTGGTTAGGCTAAAATCTCAAATACCTTGCAGGTTATTTATTATTGATGATAAAATGTAATTATGGAATATAAATCTGATGTTGAAGCTATTGATGCTTTTGCTCAAATGCACAAAGCACTTAGAAAGGAAATTGCTAAAATTATTGTTGGACAAGAACAGGTCATCAACAAGGTAATCATATCTATTTTCAGCCGTGGACATTGTTTGTTGGTAGGTGTACCTGGATTGGCTAAAACTCTTCTGGTAAATACCATAGCTAAAACGCTGGGTCTCAAATACAATAGAATACAGTTTACACCCGACCTTATGCCTTCTGATATAATCGGAACAGAAATACTTGATGAATCGCGTAATTTCAGGTTTATTCCAGGACCCGTTTTTGCCAATATTATTTTGGCTGATGAAATTAACCGTACACCCCCAAAAACACAATCTGCATTACTTGAAGCCATGCAGGAAAAATCTGTAACCGCTGCTGGTGTTACTTATCAACTCGACGATCCTTTTTTTGTTTTGGCTACACAAAACCCAATCGAACAAGAAGGTACATATCCATTACCTGAAGCACAACTCGATCGTTTTATGTTCAACGTATGGCTTGATTATCCATCCTTTGAGGAAGAGGTGCAGGTTGTTAAAAGCACAACCGCTAACTTCGACAAACAACTGAAGGTAATCATTAATGCTCAGGATATTATTCAATACCAAAAATTAATTCGAAGAATACCGGTTCCCGATAATGTTGTAGAATATGCAGTAAGACTTGCCTCCAGAACTCGTCCTGGTTCCGACAAGGCACCAAAAATAACTAAAGAATATATCAATTGGGGTGCCGGCCCAAGAGCATCACAATATTTGATTATTGGTGCAAAATGCCATGCCGCTATCAATGGAAAATATTCACCAGATATTGAAGATGTAAATACAATTGCAGAATCAATACTTCGTCATAGAATCGTTCGGAATTATAAAGCAGAAGCAGAAGGACTTTCTATAGAAAAAATTGTTGGTGAACTGCTCGAGTAATGTATTTTTTTTTGATAAACTTCCTCAAAAAATAATTTCAACAATTTAACTAAAAAACAATTTCTTGCATAAACGGCTCAATTTCTGTCATTTATGGTGTATTTTCTTTTTTTTTAAGTTAAATAATAATATTGCAGTTAATAAAAAACTTTCTACCTTTGCAGTCCGCAAAACCAAAATATAAAAAGGCAGGAAAACAGGATCGGAAAAACAGATATGTTCCTTGAGATAGATAAAGATTGCCCGGAAGGGGATTTTTTGCAGGTTGATTTGATAGCATAAGCGAAAAGTGCAATCAAAAAGCGGTCTTAAAGTTCGTTTTCCTGGTAATCAGGTTCAGGAATAATACTTTAAAAATTTGTTGTTCAATGCATTATAAAAAAACATTGAAAAAGTAAAAAAAACATTTTTTCGAATTAAAAAAACATTAACTTTGCAGTCCCTTAACAAAAGGGTAAACAAAGCAAAAAAAAGGTTTTAAAAAAGCCTTTATAAGATAGAAAAAAGTTCATTGAAAGAATTGATATCAACCAAGAGCGAGCGAGTTCCCGTACAGATTTCCACTATAGGAGATTAAGTACGAATGAAACAACAAGAGTAGTCAGGAAAAAATTTAAAGTAAAAACAAACAACGGAGAGTTTGATCCTGGCTCAGGATGAACGCTAGCGGCAGGCTTAATACATGCAAGTCGAACGGAAACAGGCGGTAGCAATACTGCGCTGTCGAGTGGCGCACGGGTGCGTAACACGTATGCAACCTACCCTTTACCGGGGCATAACTCTGTGAAAGCGGAGCTAATACCCCATAATATATTATTCAGGCATCTGAAAAATATTAAAGATTTATTGGTAAAGGATGGGCATGCGCCCCATTAGTTAGTTGGTAAGGTAACGGCTTACCAA
>CAYPFV010000078.1:0-14368 GCA_964410015.1 uncultured Bacteroidales bacterium | reverse complement strand
AAACCATTTCACAATCAGGAGAAAACCTAAGAGAGATCATCAATTTGGTTTTGGACTATTCAAAAATTGAAGCAGGGAAATTAAAAATCACTCATGAAAATGTTAAATTGTCAAGAATTGTTTCAGAATCTGAAACATACTTCAAATCTATTTGCAGAAAAAACATTCAGTTTATCTCTAAAACGGATCCTGCTTTGCCAAAATGGATCAGAAGTGATGGATCCAAAATTATGCAAATTTTGCGTAATCTTATCTCCAATGCGGTAAAATTTACAGAAGCAGGGAGTGTTACCCTAAAAATTTCACCAGCGACAGAGAAAACAGCAAATGAAAATGGAGCAACCCAGATGCTGCGAATAGAGGTTATTGATACCGGGCAAGGTATCAGTGAAGACCAACAGAAAAACCTTTTCAAACCTTTTTATCAGGTAGAACAGTCGTACGAAAGATCTAACGACGGAACAGGCCTGGGGTTATCTATTTGCAAAGAGCTATCCCAATTACTCAAAGGACAGATGGGTGTTGATAGTAAACCCGGACTCGGAAGCAGGTTTTGGTTTACTATTGCCTATCAGAATGTGGAAAAAGCACAGGAGCAGGATAATGACAGAATGGATGCGGATCAGAAAGCAGATGCAATACAATCTCTACGTATTCTGTTGGTAGAAGATAAAGTTGTCAATCAAAAAGTAATCAGTCTTATGTTGCAATCTATGCAACATAAGGTAACGCTGGCTGTAAACGGAGAAGACGCACTTCAAAAATATAAACCCGGGAGTTTCGATCTTATTTTAATGGATATTCAGATGCCGGTAATGGATGGTATAACCGCTACTGAAAAACTCAAAGAAAAGTATAAAAAGGGTCTTCCACCTATAGTGGGTTTGAGTGCTAATGCATTTGAGGGAGACCGGGAAAAATATATGAAAAAAGGAATGGATGAATACCTTACCAAGCCAGTGAAGGAATACGATTTTGCAAGAATTATAAATACATTGAAAGATTTTGAATCATAACCCGGGTGAAAGCAGGCATAAAAAGGATGATTTTGGAAATTGCCTGGTTTAAAATCTAAGACAGAATCAGTACCAGAGATGTCAGGTAATCAGGTTTGCAGATGCGTCTGTTGGTTATCCAACTATGGTAACCCCTTAAACATTTTTCATTTATACATGAGTCCACTCCGAAAACTTGTTTTCGGCAAATCTGTGTTCATTTTCTTTTTTTAAACACATTGATTGTCAGGATTTAGCATCAGTGTAAATCTGTGTAATCTGTGGATAATTTACTTTTCAGAGTGGACTCATATATTCAGAGCCAAAAACTAAAGTTTAATTGCTTTGATCAATTCGTTACGATCTGAAAATCCAATGCGTATAAAATAAATTCCGGAAGCAAGTGAATTTACATCTGTAAAAGGTTTTATTTCATTGTATCCCGGATTGGCATCTAATTGATTAGTTCTCAATACCAAATGCCCCTTTGAATTGAACAATTCAACCATTACTTTATCTTCGTGCTCCAGAAAAAACTTTAAGGATGATTTTTGGCTGATAGGATTAACAGAAAGCGATACGATGTTTTGGTTTTTTTGTTCTTGTTGTAAAATTAGAGAAGCGGCTTCAAAATCAGGTATTCCGTATCCATAAAAATTATCAGGATTAAAATATTTATCAGCGCTTCGTGTTATGGCATTTCTTAATTGTTCGTTTGTTGCCTCCGGATGTTTTTGTAACAAACAAGCCGCCATAGCAGCCATAAGTGGGGAAGCAAAAGAAGTGCCATTGGCATTCATAACCTGGTCTGAAATACTAATAACCGGCACTGATCTTCCCTGCGCCATCACATCCGGTTTAATTCTTCCATCGGCAGTTGGTCCGATAGAACTGAAAGAAACCCTTTCTCCTTGATTATCAGTTCCCCCAATTGCTAATGTACCCAGTGCGTCTGCGGGGGTGCCGATATATTGCCAGTTGTTATTTCCATAATTACCTGCACTGTTTACAACCAGGATGCCGCGGTCGAAAGCCATATTTGCAGCTCGCGCGGCAACGGTGGTCTCGCCATTGAGGTCGTTGTAAATGTAATTTTGTGCAGAATCATCAAACTCCGAATAACCCAAAGAAGAATTGATGATGTCGGCGCCAACGCTATCAGCATATTCAGCACCCGCCAACCAGTTGTACTCCTCTATTCGAAATTCTGTTGAGGCATCTTCCGTACGTACCAGATAATAATAAGCATCAGGCGCACCTCCACGATAATCCTGGTTTAGCATTCCTGCCATTACAGATAAAACGGATGTGCCATGTGTATGGGTGTCAAAAATACTTCCCCGCGGATTTACAAAATCGTGATATCCCATGATCTTTCCCGTATCCCATAAATATCTGAATCCTTCCATCTTATCTACATCTTTAAAACCGGAATCAAGCACTGTGATAATTGTTCCCTGGCCATTGTATCCTTTATCATGTAAATATTGTCCATTCACAAGTTCGATAAATTCCATCACCTCATCATTTTGATAATAAAAATTATCTTCATCCATGGCAGTGTAATGCACCCTGGGGAATTTAAATGATCCGTTGGATGGCGTATTGTTGTTTACAGACTGTGTTGAGGAAGAATCTTCATCTTGTTCGGTGTTTTTTTCCGGTTTTTGGGAAAGAGATGGTTTTACAACCTCAACACTTTTCACAAATTCATAATCACTGATAAGGTCGGTTACCAATTCATCATTAACCTCGAAAAGGGCACCATTAAACCATCTGCTGGTATAATAAAGTTTGAGTTGTTCTTCTAAATCAGTAGTTAAAGTCTCGACATAAGCGGGTGAAACAGGCAGATCATAAAAATCGAGAGGGATGTTATTTTTTAAACGACGCTCCAGCGATCGTTGGGAAAGAAAGTCGCCTGGGTTTTCAAGGGTATAGGGTGAATTTTCTTTGTCCCTGAATTCAACCCATACCATAGGAGAAGCCACAGACGAAAGGTGAAAGGTTATGCCCAGAAAAAGAAAAAAAGGTAGAAGTAGTTTATTCATCTGGTTATAATTTTATTCAAAAGTCAGATGGAGCTCGCTAACAGTCTGACTGCATGCTTTACATGCCGCGCATTATAATCACAGGCGTGTGTGTCAAAAACTTTGTCATGGCTCGCTTCTTATGTTTGTTTTTAATTTTTCAAAGGTATTTTTCTTTTTATAATCCTGCCATGCCTGCAGAAATTATTTTTTCGATGTGGTTTTTTTTCTATCAACTAAAAAAAGTGTGAATCAGGGTGATAAATAACCATAATCACGTATAGTATAAGTATAATCAACGCCTTTGGTAATGGTTCCATCGCTCTGTTTTTTCAGGTCTACAAATTTTTTTATTACCATTCCCACACCTGCGGCATATATTTCGTATTGCAATTCATCACTGATAAGGCTTTCGAAATCGTTTTGTAAAATGGTAAGTGTTGAATCGAATAGCTGATCATGGGTTTCAAAGGGTTGGTGTATTTCTGTGATTTCATACTCCAGTTCATCTTGATGGTTAAATGCATTCCCGTTCCAGGATTGATTGATTTTGGCCGGAAAGACTAATTTGATAAAAGTTACATTTTCTTCAGTTCTTAAGGCCCGGGAAGAGTTAAGCTTTGCTGACCAAACGTTTTTTATCTCCCAGTCGTGGTTTTCATCTTGTCTGATAAATCTTTCCAGGCGCATAGATTCTTCTTGTTCAGCATCTGTAAATATCTCAGCATTGACTTCCTTTACCTGGTATTGATAGTGAAGCACTTCGTCCAGGAAATCATCATAAACCGTTGAATCCACATCATAAATAATCCATTTTCCTTCTTCAAATCCAAAATAATCGTACCCCATATAAGAGAGTTCTCCCTTTTGCTGTTCGCATGATATGGATAATAGTGCCAGTAAAAAGAACAACAGCACTGATGTTGGCTTCGATCTACCGGAATTTCTTGTTTCCGTTTTTTTTATCTGAGTTCTTTTGAAGTGCATGTTGTTATTGCAGGTTTATTTTTTTTAGCAGTCACTAACAAAAATGATGCATTGAACTTTTGGGTGTTTCATCATTCAAAGAATTACTCAACCAATATCATAATTGATCGGGAGACACTATTTCATCGAATTTGCTTGGACCTGGCCTGAGGGGTATCGCTTCATCCTCTTCTTTTTCAATAAAAATTTCTTCTTTGAGGACTTCGCCCTCATCATAAATAATTTTTTTTTCAATATCTCCTTCAGGAGAATAGTATGTCCACATTTTGTCATTAATATTCTGGGAATAATAACCAACAACCATTGGTTTACCATCCTGATAAAATATTTCATATTTCCCATCAAGCAATCCATCGGTGTATTGCGCTCTCAGATATACTTTCTTATTAGGATAATACCTTTCAAAAAGACCAGTTTGTTCTCCCTGGTGCCAGGTTTGTATCTCCGCCACTTTACCATCTTCAAAATAAGATTTCCATACACCATGGTTTACACCGTTTTTATAGTAATTATCAGCAATTAATATTCCTTCATCTGTAAAGAATCGCCACAGACCATCTTTTTTCTTGTTTTTAAAAAAACCTTCACCAAAGATTTCTTGATTGCGATGATAATAAGTGGCTTTTACTGCCTCTTCTTCCGGTTGATGAATAAGTTCTGCCCTGAGTTCGCCCTCCGGATAATAATACTTGAAAACTCCGTGTGGCTGGTCGTCAACAAATTGCCCTTCATAGCGCAACGCACCACTTTCAAAATAGCCTCTCCACTGCCCCTGTTTCTGACCCAGCGAATCTTTTTGATTATATTCTTTTGGCTGTGAAAAAGAATGGGAAATCAATAATAAAAACAAAATAGTAGGAAGGAGATAATGTGTTTTAAAATTTAGATGCATAGTCTTTATTTTCAACAAAAATTGATCGGTAAATTTAAAAAAAAGTTTTTTAAACTAACGCCTTGTATCACTTAATATTGAATGGAAACTTTCAAAATTTTTGTATGATGGTATGGCGAAATAGACTTCGCTGAGGGTTGATTTTTTTTATCTGTTTGCAAATCAGGGTTTTATTTTCTCAATTTTTGATATCTTTTACATAATCGGCAAAATGCATGAGGAGATCAAAACGATAATCTACCAAATGAGCTGCCTTACGTGCCAGGCTGATATCGCGGCTAATCAATACGGTAATCATGTTTAATTTTTTCCCAAACTGCATATCGGATAATGTATCGCCAACCATCACAGATTTTTTAAAATGAATGGAGGGGAAGTCTTTTTTGGCTTTTAAACCCATACCCGGTTGAGGTTTTCTGAAAAAACTATTGGTTCCTTTCAAATCCGGACAATAATATATTTTGTCAATTCTTCCTCCACTTTCTTTGATATCCATCATCATTTTTGAATGAATTTTTTTAAGGTCATCCCCGGTCATCAACCCTTTTGCAATTCCCTGCTGATTGGTAATTACAACTATTGGATCAAAAATGCTGCTGAATAACCGTAAACTTTCTTTTACTCCTTCAATCCATTGAAAATCATTTACGTTCAATACATATTGATCTACAATACGTTGGTTGATTACACCATCACGATCCAGAAAAAGGGAGGGCTTTTGATTATTGATTAAATTTCTGAAATACTGATATTTGTTAATCATTTTGAGGGAATAATTGTTTTTCAACCTGCTCGCAGAATATATGTCCTAAAAGCATATGAACTTCCTGAATACGTGGAGTATCATTAGAGGGTGCTTTCAACAGAATGTCACACATATCATTCATTTGACCACCTGTTGATCCTGAAAAACCAATTACATACATTTGCTTTTTTTGGGCAGCTTGCAATGCTTCAATGATATTGGGTGAGTTTCCGGAGGTAGAAAGCGCCACCAATATGTCTCCTTTTTTGCCTGCCGCATTCACCATGCGGGCAAAAGCCATATCATATCCATAATCATTGGAAACGGCAGTTATAAAAGAAGTATTTACATGTAATGCCTCTGCAAAAAGGGGAGGACGGTCATAATAAAAGCGTCCGGCTAATTCTGCTGCCAGGTGCTGTGCATCTGCTGCACTACCACCGTTTCCGCAAAAAAGAACCTTACCCTTGTTTTTGTAGGTCTTTACTACTAACGAGATGGCTTTTTCAAGATCATAAAGCAAAACAGGGGATTCAAGGACTTTTTGCTTGACCAAAACAGAGGATTGTATGGTTTCATAAATAGAGTTTTGCATACTGTAGTAATTATACCAATGAGTAGTAAAGAAGATTATTTCAGACTTATGATTTAAAACCGGATTTTTTTTTGCCAACACTAAGGATAGCATTTACCAATTTATCCCATGTAAACCGATCTTTTTGAGCGATTACACCCTTTTGGAATTTTGCCATCAGGTTTTGACTGAAATATTTGTAAATGGCCGCTGCTACTTCTGAAGGTTCCGGATTAACCACGAAACCAGCTACATTATTCGGAACCATTTCAGGCAAAGCACCCACATTCGATACTACCATCGGACGGTTAAAATGATAAGCAATCTGTGTTACACCGCTTTGTGAAGCATCTTTATAGGGTTGTACCACCAAATCACTGGCACAGAAATAATAAGAAACCAATTCATTGGGAATAAATTCCGTGTGTAAAATCACCCTGTTTCCCAGCCCCAGTTCCTGGATGATCTTCAGATATTCGATTTCTGAAGTATAAAACTCTCCGGCAACAATCAGTTTTACAGGTAGTTCTTTGACCGTATCATCCGACATGGCTTTCAATAAAATATCAAGACCTTTGTAAGCTCTTATAAATCCAAAAAACAGCAGGTAACGATAATCATCTGAAAGTTTCAATTTTTTCAGAGCCACCTCTCTGCCAACAAGATCGCCAAAATTATCGTAGAGAGGATGAGGCGAATAAACTTTGGGCTTACCTTTATTCTCTAAATTCCTGAGTTGTTCTAAAACCGATTTGCTAAGGGTAACAAACCCATGACATTGATTGATAAAATATTTTGTAAGTGTACGGTCACCAATTCTTCGTTCATGAGGGATAATATTGTCGGTAATAGCAACAACACGTGTCTTTCTGTTTAGTTTGGCCAGAAAAGCAATAGTGCCCAGACAGGGTGCCATGAAGGGTAACCAATATCTAATGACTAAAAAATCTGGGTTTAGTTTGCCAATTTCCCATCCTATTTTCAACCAGTTAAATGGGTTAATGCTATTTACCTTAACGCGAATATCAATGTTTTCGGGGGCGGGGCGTGTAGCATATTGTGTTTTTCCGGGAAAGAATAATTTTGGATACTGAAGAGAAAAAGTATATATGATCACTTCATGCCCCATTTTAAGGAATTCATTGGCTAACCTTTCATTGAAGGTTGATAGTCCTCCTGCTCTCAGTGGGTATGCCGAACCTAATATGACGAATTTTGCCAATTTTTTTCAGTTGAATGTTCTACAATATATTTATTTCTGTCGGGCGCATTTCTGGATATCAGTTCTCCTAAAAAACCTGCTAAAAAAAGTTGAGTACCAAGGACCATAGCCAATAAACCAAAATAAAACAGGGGCCTTTCGGTCATTTTGTATTCCATCATAAAAAATTTGGCAAAGGCAAGATAAGCGGCAATTAAAAAACCTATCAAAAAGATCAATGACCCGTACAAACCAAAAAAATGCATTGGTTTACTTCGGAACCGCATTACAAAACTTATGGATAAAAGGTCCAAAAATCCATTCATAAACCTTTCCATGCCAAATTTGGTAGATCCATATTTTCTTTTTCGATGACTGACCACTTTTTCGCCAATTTTTTTGAATCCCGCCCATTTTGCCATCACAGGTATATAGCGATGCATTTCTCCATAAACTTCTATGGTTTTTACCACTTTTCGCTTATATGCTTTTAAACCACAATTAAAATCATGCAGCATGATGCCTGTCATTCGCCGGGTTGCCCAGTTGAAAACTTTGGTAGGAATTGTTTTACTCGGGGGGTCATATCTTTTTTTCTTCCACCCACTTACCAGATCATAATCCTGCTCTGTGATCATCTGATACAATGCTGGTATTTCCTCCGGACTGTCTTGCAGATCGGCATCCATTGTTATCACTACATGCCCGGTTGCATAAGCAAAACCTGTACTCAACGCTGCTGATTTGCCATAATTTCTTCTGAATCGCAAACCTTTTACTTCTGGATATTTCTCTTTTAAAGCCATCACAACTCTCCAGGAATCATCATCGCTTCCATCATCAACCAGGATTATTTCTGTGGTATAACGCCCTTTTACAACTGCAATGATCCACTCAATCAATTCAGGGAGTGATTCCTCTTCGTTGTACAATGGTATAACTACCGAAAGGTCTATATTTGTTTTGCTGCTTTCCATATTTAAACTAAGAGCGCAAATTTACAAAAATTGAAGACGAAAAAAGGTGTTTTTATCAAAAAGAAATTCGATGAATGGGTTCCTTTGCAAAATTTCATGATTACATGAATTAAATTGTAACATTTTCTGGATAATAACTGATTTGTAGAATTTTACAATTATTAATCAGAATAACCGTTCATGACAATGTAAGGGAACTTTTATAGTTTTGTTCACTGCTGACTTTTCCTGACTTTTTAAAACATGGAGAAGTTTTGGACTCTCCGAACAAAAAGTGCAGATTCTGTCTGCATTAGATTATACATTGTTTCAATTAAACTTAGCTGTGAAAATATTGTTAACTAAACCGAACATGCACGCAAATCAAATATAAATAACTTGCTGTGATCAGAAAAAAAAATTTTTAATAACAACAATGAGTCAACTCTGAAAAGTTTATTATACACAAATTACACGAATTAAAACTAATTTATGTAGTTTATTAACATACTAATAAAAATTTAATATTTTTACTAATTAGTCTTTGCAAGAAAATGCAAAATACTGCGTTATTCTTGTTTTTGAACCGAGACATGACAAAGTTTTTGACACACACGCGGATGATTGGATTTCGTAGCGAGGCTAAAAACACAAAACCGGAGTTTTGGAGATCTCCCCCGTAAGAAAAGAACGGGGCAGGCATCTGACCTATTTAATCAAATTTAAAACAGATGAACCAGTCATTTATGAAAAGTAAACTCCTTAGATTCAAAAACTTCGAAAGCCTTGTCTTTGACGATTTCTTATCAAAGACAAAAAAAAAATAAGTGTTTTCTTATAAGCACTAATTAATTAAAAAGGATTTTTCAGAGCAGACTGAAAAATGCATTAATTTAAAATGATTTTTTACTTAAACTGTTAATCGAATTAAATTTATTTAAACAATTCATTTTCAATAACATTAGATTAAGAACTGTAGCTAGGCAAAACATAAAATCATATACCGAATGCGAGATTTGACAACAGGACCCGAAGGCAGGCAAATCCTTATTTTTGCTATTCCCATGCTTCTGGGAAATGTTTTTCAGCAAATGTACCATATTGTTGATACACTTATTATCGGGCATTATCTGGGTACGCAGGCACTCGCAGCATCCGGCGCTTCCTTTCCGGTTATTTTTGTCCTGATCAGTTTGATGATCGGTATTACTACTGGAATTAATGTGGTAATCAGTCAATATTTTGGAAATAAGAATTTTCAAAAAGTAAAAAAATCTATTGATACTGCTTTTATCTTTTTGTTTATTTCCTCCCTGGTTTTATCCGCTTTAGGGCTTCTTTTCAGTGAACAGATTTTTCTTTTGATCGGACTGCCTTCCGAGCTGATGGACGATGCCCAATCGTATTTTAATGTTTATGTGGCAGGGTTGATTTTCATGTCGGGATACAATGGAACAAGCGCAGTATTAAGAGGAATGGGCGATTCGAAAACCCCCCTTTATTTTCTTATCATTTCTACTATTCTCAACATAGGTTTCGATCTTTTATTTGTGATCGTTTTTCAATGGGGAATTGCCGGGGTTTCTTTTGCCACTGTGCTATCGCAAGCCATTGCTTTTGGTCTTTCGGTATTGTATCTCAACCGGTATCATCCTCTGATTCGCTTTTCATTCAAAGGATTAACTTTCGACAGGCATATATTTCGTCATAGCTTGCGCATAGGCATACCCACTGGTTTGCAACACACTTTTGTTTCCTTTGGCATGGCAGCGCTCATGACCATTGTAAATCAATTCGGTACTCTCACCATTGCCGCTTATTCCATTGCATGGCGTATCGATTCGTTGGCAACACTGCCGGCGATGAATTTTGGAATGGCACTATCTACTTTTGTAGGGCAGAATATTGGCGCCAATAAAATAGAAAGAGTCAGGAAGGGTTTGATCTCTACTTTTATCATGACTTCGGCTATTTCTTTGGTTGTAACAGCAGTAGCGTGGATTTTCGGGAAAACAATCCTGGGTTTTTTTACCAGCGATGCTGAAGTGATTGAAATTGGTTATTCTTATCTGGTGATTGTAAGCTCCTTTTATGTTATTTTTGGAGGGATGTTTGCTACCCACGGACTACTCAGAGGGGCAGGTGATACAATCGTTCCTATGTTTATTACTTTATTTTCTCTGTGGGTTTTACGGGTTCCGTTTTCCTATTTTTTATCTGAACAAATAGGAGCAGTTGGCATTTGGTGGGGGATACCCATTGCCTGGTCTTTTGGATTGATAGCTTCTTTTATTTATTACAAAACAGGCAAATGGAAAAACAAAGCAGTGGTGAAGTTTCCATCTCTGATGAAAGAACAAAAATCAGAACTCTGATTTGAAAATTTAAAATTGTATTTTTGCCAGCTGAACAAAACCTTTTAATCTTTATTCAGTTTTGTATAGAACATCCACATATTTCGATCTAAAAAGATAAAAAAGATGCAACAATTTCGCCCGGGAGGATTTAATATCTTGCCACCATTGGTAAAAAACCTTTTGATCATCAATGGTTTGTTTTTTCTTGCAACCATTACTTTTTCCAGTGCTTTTAATATAGATTTGTATAAAATATTCGGATTGCACTTTCCGGGTGCTATGGATTTCAGACCTTATCAGTTTTTAACCTACCTGTTCATGCATGGTGGATTTACGCATCTATTTTTCAATATGTTTGCACTCTGGATGTTTGGTAATGTTCTTGAAAATGTTTGGGGCGCCAAAAGGTTTCTTATTTATTATCTTGTAACCGGATTTGGGGCGGCGATTATACATTATGCCATTCTTTATGTCGAAATGCTGCCTACGCTGCAGCAGGTAAATGCGTTGCTGCAGGATCCCGATCACGAGAGTCTGAAAAGTTTTTTGCAATCAGAGAATTTTAAGGTCAGCTCCATGGAGATACAAAATAATCTGAGGAATTTTCTGGAGAGATACAACAGTCTGATCAATTCCTCACCCAATGAAGCCATGGTAGAAGCCATAAACTTTTTAAACCAGTATAAGGTTGACTTTTTAAATGCACCGGTTGTGGTAGGGGCATCAGGAGCCGTTTTTGGCATTTTGCTTGCCTTCGGAATGCTTTTCCCAAATTCTTTGATCTATGTGTTTTTTGCTATCCCTATTAAAGCCAAGTACTTTGTGATGATTTATGGTGCAATGGAATTATATTTTGGTATTACCACGCGAGGAGGAGGTAGTAATGTAGCTCACTTTGCCCACCTGGGTGGTATGATTTTCGGTTATTTATTGATCAAATACTGGCAATCCAGGGAAACAAGGTTTTAAATATATCCCATTATTGTTATTGAATAAAAAATGTGATCATGCAAAATAATTTTTGGAAAGAGATAAGGAATTTTTTCGTCAACGGATCTGTATTGTCCAGATTGCTGGGGATTAATATCATCGTTTTCCTGATTGTAAGCATTATCAGGGTACTTTTTTTCCTTTTTGCCGCAACTGCTGCTTATGATGGTATCATTAATCTTTTGGGGGTACCTTCTAATTTTCAAACCCTTTTGCAAAAGCCCTGGACTCTCTTTACATACATGTTTCTACATTTTGATTTTTTTCATATTTTGTTTAATATGATCATGCTTTATGTGGGCGGAAGACTTTTTTCGGAGTTTTTGGGGCAAAAACGGTTAACAGGTACTTATATTTTAGGTGGTTTGGCAGGGGCTCTTTTCTTTATTCTGGCCTATAATATTTTTCCTGTTTTTCAGGAAATAAAAACTGTTTCTGTTGCAATAGGTGCTTCCGCCTCGGTTCTGGCAATATTTATTGCTATTGCCTCTTATATGCCAGATTACCAACTGCCTTTGATCCTGCTGGGGCGTATTAAACTTAAATATATCGCTATTTTCTTTATCGTTATTGATATTATAAGCATAGATCAGGGAAATGCCGGAGGACACCTTGCTCACCTGGGTGGCGCCTTATGGGGGTTTCTATACATTAAACTGCTGAAAAAGGGGCAAGATCCTGCAAAATGGTCGGGATCATGGATACAAGCGCTTTCATCTATTTTCAAACCCAAACCAAAACTCCGGGTTGAATACAGAAGTGAAAGACCGCTTAGCGATGAAGAATATAATCGCCGAAAAGCCCAAAATCAAAAAAAAATGGATCAGATACTTGACAAAATATCTTCCAGTGGATATGAAAGCCTTACTGCTGAAGAAAAAGAGATTCTTTTTAAACTGAGCAATAAAGAATAGTGTTTCCCTAAAGTAATCTGCCAGGATTTGCGCAAACAAACATGTTTTTATTTCTCAGATTAATACCAACCAGTTGGGTTGAAATTGCCACAAAATTCAATATCCATATTTCAGTATCCGGCAATCTCTTATTTGGTTAAGAGATAAAAAAGAAAGCTTGGTTTTGATTATCCACATCGTGTGAATAAATTCCCCCAAAAAAAACTTATTTCCCTAAGCTTAAATGGTAATTTTGTACATTCGTAAAAATTTAAAACACATCTCATGGATTATACCACCCATCAGAAAGATATTATACTTGTAAAAGATCTGTATTTTAAAAAATATATAGAGCATGAAGTTATTCAGGAAAGTATAAAAAGAATTGCCAATGATATTTATGCCCGGCACAAAGGACAAAATCCGATCTTTTTAGTTATTTTAAATGGTTCCTTTATGTTTTCATCAGATTTGTTAAAATACTACCAGGGAGTTTGCGAGATCAGCTTCATACGTCTTTCTTCCTACAGCGGAACCAAATCCACAGAGGAGATAAAAACACTCATTGGTCTTACAGAAAATATCGGGAACAGAGAGGTTGTGATTCTTGAAGATATTATTGACAGTGGAATTACTATTAAACACCTTTTAAATGACCTTCAACAATATAATCCCAAAAGTATTGAAGTTGCTACCCTTCTGCTGAAACCCGAAGCACTGAAAACAGACATTAAACCTGATTATGTTGGGTTAAAAATTCCAAGGGATTTTATTGTTGGATTTGGATTGGATTATGACGGATTTGGCAGAAATCTAAAGGATATTTATAAAGTAGTAGAAAAGAAAAAAGATTAAAAACTCATGGTCGTCTATTAATTCTTATAGATTTAATTGCACAAAAAATACTGTTTGAGTTTATTTATCATGTTATGCTAAACCTGATTATTTTCGGACCGCCAGGTTGCGGTAAGGGTACACAATCTAAACTTGTGGCACGTAGATTCAATCTGACACACATCTCTACCGGCGATCTTTTACGCCGTGAGATCAGAAACAATACTGATGTTGGCCAAAAGGTAGAACCTTTTGTAGATGCTGGTTTGCTTGTTCCCGACAAAATTGTGATGCGGTTACTCTATCACGAAATATTAAAGTATAATGATGCCAATGGTTTTGTTTTCGATGGTTTCCCAAGGTCTGTTATACAAGCCAAAGCTTTAAATAAATTTCTGAATATATATAAAATAGAATTGCTCCTGGTTATTTCCATTTGGGTGGAAAAAGACGAACTTATCAGAAGAATGCTCGGCAGGGGCGAGGATTCCGGCAGAAGCGATGATAAAGAACAGATCATTAATAAAAGGTTGGAAGTATATCAGCAACGCACAAAACCAATCCTTGATCATTACCGGCAACAAAACAAATTGCATTTCGTATCAGGAATGGCACCGGTAAGGGAGGTAGCAGGCAAAATTGCCAGTCTGGTAGATTCAAAACTTTCATAATACCGGAAAAATTTTTGTCTGCGGGCAAAATGTAAATAAAGCGCAAAAAAATGAATTCAAATTTCATAGATTATATAAAGATACATTGCAGATCTGGAAAGGGGGGGGCTGGTTCTGTACACTTTCACAGAGCCAAATATGTTCCTAAGGGTGGCCCCGACGGAGGAGATGGTGGAAGGGGAGGACACGTTATTCTGAAAGGAAACCGTAACCTTTGGACACTCTTACATCTTCGATATACCC
>CAYPFV010000077.1:0-14516 GCA_964410015.1 uncultured Bacteroidales bacterium | reverse complement strand
AATGACAAAGGCGCGTAGCGCTGACATTATGGTAGAAATCTAATGCTACCAGTAAACCCAAAGGCGCGTAGCGCTGACATTATCGGGTTCTCATTAAAGTTGTAACATTCTAATATTCAATATTTTAAAAATTATAAACAGATGAAATTCTGCTTTACCATACCGGATAAATGAAACTCAAGGCATATATTGTGGATTTTAGATAAGAATTTTGTTTAAAGGCGAAATGACCGAAATAGTAGTGCTTAAACCGCAAGTTGAGGGAATAGGTCTGTATGCAGAAAATCAGATTTTGTGAAAAACAACAATATCCTGAAAATCTGCATCTTCTTTTTCACCAAACCCCTTCCACCATCCTTCAACCACTTTTTCGGTTGTAAAACCATTTTTACCTCCCAGATTATCCGTAACATAATCGATAGAGTAGGCCACATTGGCTGATTGCACTTTTGCATCCATCAAACGGTAATAATTTTTGTTTACCGAAAAGTCAAAAACTGGTTTTATCCCTTGATGAGGATCATTTGAACTAAAGATAAAAAATGTAGCAAAACAACGCCCCCCTGGTTTAAGCACCCTGTTAATCTCTTTCATATAGTTTTCAACCTCTTTGGGAAGCATATGGGTAAAAACAGAAGTAAGAAAAACAAAATCAAAATCCTGATCGCGGTAAGGAAACCTGAAATCTGATGCCTGTTTGCCTTCCGACCGGTAAAGATCGTTCTGAAGATCAACCATTTGAAACCGAAACTTCGGATACCGTGAAGTGATATTTTCACGACACCACCTTATGCCAGATTTGATAATGTCAAATCCTTCATAACTCCCTTTTTCATTGAGAAATTTTGTCAGTGGTATAGCCATTCTGCCAATTCCACTGCCCACATCCAACACCCGGTGATGAGGTTCGAGTTTTCCATACTTTATAAAAAAACCCAGAAATTTTTTGCCTGCTTTTATAAAATCACCTCCACCAGTAAAAATCATACCACGTGGTGGAACTTCAGGATCCTTTTTCCCTGTTAGTTTCTCCCACATGTCTAAAGGAGCAAAAAAAAGGCGCCTGACCTGCAGCCTTTGCAACGGATTGAGAAAATAATATATCGATCTTAACATTCTATATTGGTATATTACCGAAAGATTTATTTTTTACAAGTATAATGCTTCTTTTTCGTTTTCTGAAATTACCGCAAAACAACCTTTTTAACTTTACTTCCATGCGCACCATCCAGTTTTACAAAATAAACACCTTTTTTCTGGTTTGAAATATCAAATGAAAATTCCTCATCCCACTGCTTACTTACTACCTCTTTACGATGCACAACTTGTCCCTGAAGATTTACGATCTCGATGGTTACTGGTCCCTCAGAAGGACTCATAACAACTACCAGATTCCCTTTTGTGGGATTGGGGTATACATTGAAAAGGAATTTCTCTTGCCATTGAGAAACAGAGGTTTCAAGTCTTCGAAAAGTAGCTTCAACAGAAAAATTATCATTCATATAAATCACAACTTCATCCTTATCCGAATTTTGAGTGCCTTCATTGATATCCCAGTTTTCAAAAACCCATCCTTCTGCGGGACTAGCTTCAATTTCCACCATTTCTCCCTCACTGTAAACATGAGTTCCTGCAGATGGGTTAGTAATCCCTTCCCCATCAACTAATATCTCCAGTTCAAATGTATTTTGTCCGGATGTAATCAGAATCATATTTGTCTTTATCTTCTCTTCTCCATTAATGGTGAGCGAAATGGTTTTATAACCTTCTGTTTCGTATACAACGGTATGATCCTCAATTCCAGAAGCCGTTTGTGGTACAGCACCTTCACCAAAATTCCATACCGCCTGCTCTGCTTCTGTTGAGTTAAGACAACCTGTATAGGAAAAAACTATTTCCTGGTTGGTTTCTGCTGTATTCAAATCTGATACAAATTCAACCGGTTCACCCTCTATGGTAAAACTCCAGAACTGACCTGGTGCCGTAAAAGGTTTTGTAATGGTTTTATGGGCATTGGAGGCACTGATATAATAATTGATAGTGGTTTCACAAGGTTGATCTGGTATATTGGCAGTATAAATATTCCCATTGTTCTGCATGGGTATTTCTGTAAAAGAATCCTGCCCATCCCTTGCATAAAAAACACTTGCCGAAATAATACCAGAAGCATTTTTGATTTCAGCTTCAATCTGTAAATCATTTCCATCATTATCGCTTAATGGTGCATGCGAAATAAAAACAGGATCGGTGGCCGCAATTTCTTTAGAAATACAATGAATAGCCCCACTGGCAGGTATAACCGATTCCATATCAATTCCTATAATCTCATAACCTGGCATAGCCTGCTGATAAATATCCAATGCTTCTTCATTAAGACTTGAATTGTAATAGGTGGGCACCAAAACCAGATCATTCAGAATCAGAGAATTAGTAAAAGTACGGTAATGCGCTCCGCTCCATGACCCATCGGGCCAGTTACCACTGGGCGAAGGAACCATGGGTATACGCACAAGGTCATATTCGCGTCCATAGCAGGTTGGGTAGTTGGCAAGCAGCTCTTCCAGGTTGGCTTCAATAGCAGGTCCGTCGGATACACCCTCTGGAAATTCTCCTACGAGCAAAGTTTCTTCATCGAGCAGTTTCATGTGCATGTCAATGTGGCTGATATTGTCAAAAGGAAGTTCATCCATAAGCACATACCTTTCAATCCCCAGATAATCATGCATAATATCATTTACCTGATCCACTGATAAATCTGTATTCTCGGCCAGGATTAGCTCAGATGAGAATCCGGTGCCCTGTCCGTCGGTCATAAAATTACCACCGGTAGCAACCAGTCTGTTGGGATTGGTTGTCATTTGATATAAAGGAACATCAAGGAATTGAGCAAACTCCGAAGGGATTTGATTATCTTCCGGGCGTGAGGGACGATTATAAACCCAGTCAACAAAAGCAAGTTCATCAGTTTCCTGAAGATAAGTGCTCTGAGGACCATAATCTCTCACCCAAACCGAATTGAAAGGTATGTTAACGATGGTTATATTATCCATACTCACACCCCCCTCGCTTAAATAAGACTGTACCGATGAAGCGTTGTCGGCAACAATGTATACCGGCACTCTTGTTTTGGCATGTTTTACAATTTCCCTCAATTCGTATGTATAACTGGTCCACGAAACAATTACCCCGCCGGCCTCTTCAAACTCAGCAGGAGTGCGCGGGGATAATGCAGGAGGTTGAGTATTTTTATCGCCGTAAGAATAGGTACGAATAAATTCATCGTAATTTTCTTTTTCTTCTTCTGTAAGCCCTTTAGGAAAAAACTCCTGTGCTTTTGCAGAGAAAAAAATATTGGAAACAAGAAAAAATAAAACAAATAAAAAAAATGACCGCATAAAAAAATTAAATGAAAGTTATAAACGAAAAATATTAAAAATGAGATTTTTAAAAATAGAAAAAATAAAATTTTAAGAATAGCATAATGTACATATTTGGTTATTTACCACAAATATACCAATTTAATGTCTTATACGATTTCATCTGTTTATAATTTGATTAAAGAGGTCAGATGGAGCTCGCCAACAGTCTGACTGCATGCTTTACATGTCGCGCATTATAATCATGTGCGTGTGTGTCATGACTTTGTCTTGGCTCGGTTCATCATATAAATTTGTTTGATTTGTTCATCATTTGATTAAACCGATAAAATTTAGCCTGTCTTCAATAACCGTATTCTTTGTTTTCCTTTTTTACCATGCTAAAACATCAACGATTGTCTTTAATATATTCAGAATCAAGTTCATGATAAATTGACTTTCTTCAAATAAATTCATGGAAAAATCAGGTAAACAAAACTTTAGGTTTTGATGGTGTAAGCAAAGCAAGAAAGCAATGAGAGTGATGAATAAAAAAATTTCGTTAACAAAATAAACAGTTGCAAACTCCTCAGAATTAATTAAAAATCGGAAAACCCTTACCAAAAAAGCATTTTACCACAATACTATAAATAGGGACTTACCCTAATTGATTGGTAAGTTTTTACTCTGTATTTTTCGACAAGAAGTAAAATTCTTTAGACAACTTTGCAACTCACTGATTACAAGCAATTAAAGATTTGATAGTTTTTTAAATATTTAAAACATACTACTGTAAAATGATTTTTAACCAAAACTGTAAAATTAGAACTAATGATAAAAATTTACATTTTAAGTGTTTTCATTTATCTTATTACCTACACTGGTCTGCTGGCAGATACATGGGTAGTATCTAATAACCCTGAAAACAAATCAGAATTTGCCAGCATACAATCTGCCGTAGAAAAGGCACTACCCGGAGACACAGTTTTTGTAAAAGGCTCTCCGGTAAATTATGGTAATGTGATCCTCGAAAAACCAATTATTCTGATCGCTGAGCATAACGCAGAAGACAACCCCAAAGGGCACACTGCCAAGCTAACAAGGGTACTCTTAACAGCAAATCCATACAGACGGACAATTTCCTCCGGAAGTGCCATTATTGGTTTTGAATTTCCTTATTTCCCCGGACAGCGGCCCAACATTGTTACCGTATCAGATGAAAGGGCATTGATCAAAGATGTAGTGATTGAAAAAAACTGGTTGTGGTTTATTGAAATATTGGGTAGTGCGGAAAACTGGACCTTCAGGCACAACATTATCAGAGGGTGGGTAAACGGAAGTGCCCGTAAAGGCAGCAATAATTCGGGTTCATCTGGTTTTGCCTTCCAAAACAATGTAATCAATACCCTGAAAGGTTTCGACCGGGGTAATATCCATATTCATAACAACATTATCCTGGGAAGATTACAGGATATCAGGCATGCTTCCGTAGTTAACAACATTTTTGTAAGAGATGGTTTTATCCTTGAAAATGTGGTGCAAAGCTCGTTTCAAAACAATATTACTTACGGAATGCAGATTGGAAATGATGATTGTTATGAGCACCCTGAACGGTTTGAATCTATGAATTCATGTGTAGAATTAGCAAATCAGGGATCTGATAACAAAGTAGGGATCGATCCGGGTTTTGTTTATTGGCCATTGGAAAACGTTGAATCTGTTCATGCCTTTCAGCTTAAGGAAGGTTCTTTAGCACGCAATTCAGGAAAAAAAGGAACCCAGGCAGGTATCTTCGGAGGAGAACATCCGTTTCCTATTCACGGATTTTTGAAACCTGAAATTGATGATCCATTTCCTTCTTTCATCACAAGTATTGATTAACCTGTATCAAAACGTTTCTAAAACAACTTCATCTGTTTATAATTTGATTAAATAGGTTAGATGGAGCTCGCTAACAGTCTGACTGCATGTTTTACATGCCGCGCATTATAATCATGTGCGTGTGTGTCAAAAACTTTGTCATGGCTCGGTTCATAAGAAAAGATTTTGAAAAGACAGTGTATTGTAAAAACAGATTTATCAAAAAAACCCCGGCAGATTAATAATAGAAGGGATTTTTTATCTGGTTATTTTTCATTTCCGATTTAATAGGTAATTCTTTTCCCCGTTCGTTTATTCCTTAGGAAGCCGTTTATGATTTGCCGGGCATCGCGATTATCTTCTGCGGGTATCAGATAATTTTTGAACTGCTCAGGATTTTCAATGCTCTCATTCCGGTCAATGTAACCATACCCAAGATATTTCCCTCTCTCAATCATGATAAATCCACTTTCTGAAGGCGTTCGCCCATGATCCAGCACGATCAGGTTATCCTTCATAAAACCCGCAAATTCAAGAGCTTTCTCGACCCGCTCGTTATAGTCCGCGGCAGATTCTTTGCCAATACATGCACCCTTACATTTTTCAACTGCATATTGAAAACAAGCCGAAGTGGTAGCGTATAGACCCGTTAGATTCTGACAAAGATTGAATTTTTCTGTAATCATAAAAAGAAAATCTTTGCCTTTTTCTAATGTGGCAAAACTGGTTACCGGAGGTTGATTTCCACTATTCTTATCCAGTTTAAGACACAAATAACCTGCATTGTCAGTAAAACTGAACAATCCGTATTGATACAGACACCTTTGCCTGGCCCGGTTAAATAAAGGTTTATGATCTTTAATCTCCTGCGATTCCTTCAAAAGAGCCAATAATTCGCTACCGGTAATATCCCAGGATATATCGGTTATTTTACTCATCATATCCAGACTTTTTTTACTCTTCACCTGAGTTAGATGCGTAATTACCCTTTTTCTGATATCCTTGCTTTTTCCAATATAAATAATCCGGCTATGTTCGTCCAGAAAATAATAGACACCTGTTTTTTGGGGAATTTTTTCTATAAGTTGCCTGTTTATGGCAGGATTCATAAGGTTGTTATTAAAATCCATACCCAGGGTATCTAAGAAAAAACCTTTTTCTTGCCGAGAAAGGATACGCTCAAAAAGCTTAACGGTTGCCAATGCATCTCCAGAAGCCCGATGCCGGTTTTCAATATCTATCTCAAGTTCGTGGCAAAGTTTTCCCAAACTATAAGATGTTTTCCCGGGAAAGGTTTTCCTGCTGAGTTTCACTGTACACAAACACTCGCGTTGGAAATGATACCCCAGACTTTTAAATTCGGATTTTATAAAATTATAATCAAAACTGGCGTTGTGTGCCACAAAAATCATATTTTCTGTGATTCTAACAAGTTGGCGAGCAATCTCATAAAATTTGGGAGCACCAGCAACCATTTCATCAGAAATACCTGTCATACGGCTGATAAAAGGTGGAATTTTCCTTTCCGGATTTACAAGAGAATGAAATTGATCTACAACCCTTTCTCCGTTGTGAACAAAAATGGCTATTTCAGTGATCTTATCACGGTATGGGTTTCCACCTGTAGTTTCTATATCAATAATTGCATACATAAGCAAAAAAATGAAAGCATAAAATTTGCTCTCTTATAAATGTTATTCTTCATGAATGAAAATGATTTGCAAAGATGGCAATTTTTATCCTCTTTTATGTCTTCGTCTGAACAGGATATCATTAGTCTGTTTGATTATACAAGTATCTTTTTATACTTTTTTTTGGTGTTTTTTCAAATTCTTCTTCAAAAATTCTGATTTTAGAAACATTCATAAAGGCAGGCATGATCTTATTTAAATATTTTCGGTGACTTTCAAATACATTTTTAAGATCGTTTTCAGTAAAACCTTTTTTGTCAGCCTGTTCAAATTCAGGATAGATAATAGCAGTTAGTTGTCCATTATTTTCCACGACAAGACATTCCTGTACATAAGGCATGTTGTTAAATTTTGCTTCAATTTCTTCCGGATAGATATTCTGCCCTGAAGGCCCAAGGATCATACTTTTGCTTCTTCCCTTGATATAAATAAAATCATCTTTATCAATCAAACCCAGATCGCCAGTATGCATCCATCCATCTTTTTGAAGGGTTGCCTGTGTTGCCTCAGGGTTTTTATAGTATCCTTTCATTACATTTTCTCCCCTCACAAGTATCTCTCCTGCAATTAAATATGGATCTTCTGAATCGATCTTAACCTCTAATGTATCAACAATTTTGCCTGCGGAACCCAACCTGGTTTTATCCCAATTGGCATAACTGATTAAAGGACCACATTCTGTCATTCCATAACCAATAGAAAAAGGAAATTTGATTCTTTTAAAAAACCTTTCAACTTCTTCATTAAGGGGAGCACCGCCAATAACAATTTCATGAAAATTATGACCAAAAGCATCCATGAGTTTGTTTCTTATCTTGTTTTCAATAATTTTTCTGATGCCAGGTATTTTGAGCATGATTTTCACGGCAGATTTTCTGATAACAGGAAGTATCTGCTTTTTGTATATTTTTTCTATAACAAGTGGGACAGATAACACCAACCGGGGTTTAATCTCTTTGAACGCTTTTAATATAATTTGAGGTGAGGGTGTGCGCGTCAGGAATGTAATGTGGCAACCCAAAGTAAATGGCCATAAAAATTCAAAAGCACATCCATAGGCATGTGCCAGTGGTAAAAATGACACAATATTGTCTCCCGGTTCAAGAGGCATATTCTTATTGGCATAAATAATATTGGCTACCAAACTGTTGTGGGGTAGCATTACCCCTTTGGTAAAACCGGTAGTTCCTGAGGTATAACTCAAAACAGCAAGGTTTTCATTGGGTATTTTCATTGGGGCAAAATCAGCAGGTTTTAAACCTTGAGGGTATTTACTCTCAAAAAGAGCTTTTATATCATTTAGTTTTTGATTTACCTTTTTCATCTTACATGGTGTAAGTTTTGAAAAATCAGATAAACAAAAGTGATATTTCACCTCTGGTATTGCATCTTTATCCAAATTTTCGTGCAGGTTATCTGCGGCAAAAAGCATTACAGAATCAGAATGATTAAGAATATGATGCACATCCTGAGGTTTAAAGTCCGGTAAAACTGGAACTATAACTGCTCCGTAAGACACCGTTGCCAGATAAGTGATAGCCCAATTGTATGAGTTTTTTCCCAGAAGAGCAATTTTATCACCAGGTTTTACCTGGCAAACATCAAAAATCAAATGTATCTGTAGAATTTTTTCAGCAACTTGCTGGTAAGTAACAGAATCTCCTCCATAATTGCTAAATGCCTTTTTCTCCCAGTTTGCTTGAATACTGCCAGAAATAAGGTCCACTAAGTTTTCCTTCATCATAACTGTTTGATTTTTTATTTTTACTATCTACACAACACATTGTTTCCCCAAAACAATGCCGAAAGATAAGAATTTTTGAGAAAAGATATACGCTTTCTTACTTAATCAGATATTTAAGAACATAAAATTTAAAATAAAGATTAAACAGATTCAGACATTAAAATCAAGTCTGTAATCAGCTTTTTGTGGGTTCAAAGTTCGATCAGTTTTGATTATATCAGTTCTGAATATAAAAAATTACTACAAATTAAAATAACTTTTAAAAAGAGCACAACATGCCAGGCATACATGATGATAAACAGATGAACCGAGCCATGATAAAAAGTGTTTGAGTAATGTACTGGTAATTAACACAAAACAGAGATTTACTTTTCGTAGTTTTTTTGTTGAATTGAAAAAAACAGTATTTTGAGGAGGAGAAAAACAGAAGATTTGTTTTTCAACAGAAAAACTAATAAGAAAAAATTAAATACTTATTTTTTATTTATCAGGTGATCGATCGAGTACTTTCCGCCACCTGCAAAAAATAAAAATACATAGAGAATCATGTATAACAACGCGGGTTCTTTGTCAGAAAAAGGGTCTGGTGCGTGATAAATAATTGCTGCCACAAACATGGTGAAGATCAGTGCCATAGAGAAGAATCGTGTGCCTAATCCCAAAATAATCATCAAAGAACCAAAAAATTCGCTGAATGTAACCAACAACAGTGAGGGTAATGATCCTATGCCCAAAGGATCAGGAAAATTTGCACTTTCATCCGAAACCAATCGAAGAAGTTTAGGATATCCATGCGTTAGCATTAACAGACTTGTTCCGGCACGTAAAAACAACAACAGAATGTTGATAGTGGCAAAAGAGATTTTGGTATTCCAAAGTTTTTGAAGCATATTTTATTCTTTTTTATTCATGAGTAAGAAGTAAAAAGGTTCTTTATTTCTAAGGATAATCCTGATTTTCAGACTCAGGAACAGATTCACTTTCTTGCTTGAATTTTTGAGCATCAAGATAAAAAGCGATCCATCCTTTAACAGAAATAAGTTCCATTCTCTGAGGGCGATCTTCCTGCGGTGGAGGACGAACAGGTGTTGTTCTTCCATAAGGATCACGCGGAGCCATAGACTGCTGCTGACGATTGTCCTGGACAATCAACTGTGGAGATTCTGAAATAACCCCGATGCTAATCCTTGATTTCTCTTCGGGATCTATGCCCAGCTGCTCCCATGAAAACCTGACAAGGTAAGTCAAAACCCTGGTTGGACTCAAATCCATAGTACCCTGGTTTCGATCATCGAACATAGTACCTTTTTTATCTTTTACTACCTTGCGTTGTTTTTTCATCAACTCTACCCATTTTTTCATTTCAAAACGAGGCATTACTACAGAATCATTGGAAGCAGAATCTACTTTTGACTTGTTTTGTTGATATCTTTTGATCATTTGCGCTCTTGCCGCCGGAAATGAGATACCAAAGGTTTCATTGTTTTCAGCTTCGGGATCAATCCAAACAGAAACACCATTGATGATCATACTCTGAATGGTTACAAAATCATTGGTCACAATTTCTATCCACAAACTATCAGTAGAATGAGTACTTCTGACGCTTACCTCCGTTTCTGGCAATTCAACAAAATGCTCAGAATTGGGTAATTTGGGAGTAGATTCGTTTGTTTGTAAACTTAAACCCCGGGTGGGTACCTGCTTTTGACTGCTGCATGAGATCAATACCATTGTTATAATAAAAATTATAACATACGTAAATCGTTGCCGAATATTTTTTTGATCCGCAACCCCTGAAAATAATTCATTTACCACCATGTTGCTATATCTTTAAATTTTTTCTATTAGTAGGGTGTTGTTACATAAAAAAACAACAATAATCAAACCAAATCAAATGTCAAATTCCTTTAAAACCAATGTCTGTTTGTACTTTTAATCGTTCATCAAAAAAATCAATTCGACCTGATAAAAAATCTCGTTTGCTACATTAAAAAATCACTACATCGTTGCTAATATCATTTCGTTACAAAATAATTAAACAACCTTAGTATTAAAACAGTTTTGGCAGATTGTTTGTCAATTGATAAATCCCTTGAACCCAATTTTGATTGCTGTTTAATGAGGGTACTCTGCTGAATTCCTCACCACCGTTATGTAAAAATAGTTCTTTATACTCAATGTCAACCTCCATAAGTGTCTCCAGATTGTCTGCCACAAATGAAGGACAAACCACCAATAGTTTTTTTATACCATTTTGTCCCATTTTTTCAATTTGCTTGTCGCTGAAAGGTTTAATCCAGTTGTGCGATAAGCGCGATTGGAAACCCACCGAATAATGTCGTTCATCCAATGGTATTTGCGCAACCAGAGACCTGACAGTAGCATAACACTGTGCAAGGTAACAATATTGGTTTTTATCATTTATTTCTTTGCTGCAATTCAACTCTTCGCAGGTATATCCTTTGTGCGAAGCATAAACATGATTTACAGGCAATCCATGAAAACTAAAAAAAATATGATCATACTTTTGGGGTTTAGCATATTTAATCAATTCGGTAAGTGGCCGGATAAATGCCTGATGATCATAAAAACTGTTCACAACCTGTAAATCAGGGATATTGTCAGAGGAAGATAATTTTTTTAATATCAGTTCAATAGCAGATCCTGCTGTAGATGATGCATATTGAGGATATAAAGGCAACACAACCAAACGTTTATATTGTGCATCCAGGATTTTATCAACCACTTTGTTGAGAGAAGGTTCTCCGTATCTCATCCCCAGATAAACATCAAATTTTTTTTGGGCAAGTTTTGTTAGTTGTTGCTGAAAATCAAGGCTATGAAACAAAAAAGGTGATCCTTTCTCAGTCCATATCTGTTTGTACATATTTCTGGATTTGAAAGACCGGAATGGAACGATGATCTGCTTTACAAGCATATGCCTTAATAAAGAAGGCAAAGTAATAACCCTGCCATCTGATAAAAACTGATTCAGATACCTGGCAATAGCAACAACAGAAGTATTAGCAGGCGTTCCTGTATTTACAAGCAAGATAGCAGACTGGTTCATGCCAAAGCGTCTAAAGTATTCATAGCAAGCATTTTTCCCTGTTTTACCCTGTCGGCCATTCCAATGCCATCGCGCATATTACCACCCAAAAGAAGACCAGGATAAAGTGCTTGTAATTTTCTAATGATTTCAAAACGTTTACCACTTCTGGCATCATATTGCGGAATGGCATGATCATAGCGATTGATATAAAACAAAGAGGGATGAAAAGAGGGTAATTGCATTAAATCGGTAACCTCTTTTTGTACCAGATTTCGAATTTGATCATCAGTGAAATTTACAAGATGCTCTTTGCGGGAGCCCCCAATAAATACAGTTAGCAATGCACCGCTGGCAGGTGCCCGGTCATTAAACAAAGCAGAAAGGAATAAAATACCCAGTATATCACGGTTTTCGCGTGAGGGAATTAGTCCACCAAATGCGTCAAGAGGCATTCCTTCCCAGTTCTTAAAACCCAAACTTACTTCTACTACCCTTGCATAATGCAGCCCGGTGAGCACTTCCATGTCCTTTTTATCAATAAATGGCATCAATGGAGGCAATTGATGCGCGCCTGCTGTACTGATCACATTCCGGGTTTTAACAGAAACAATTTTCCCGTTTTTTTTGTAGCGGATTATAAACAAGTCATCCTGTGGCATAATTTCTACATCTTTCGCCTCAAATACGAATTTATCTTTTCCCACAGACTGAAAAAGTGCGTTGACCAGATTACTAAACCCACCTTTAAGAGAAAATACTTTTCTGGTTACTTTTTTCTCCTGTTCGGTTTTTTTCTTCATTTGTTTTTTTATAGCACCGCCAATAAAACTTCCGTGTTCCTGCTCCAGTTTATAAAGTTTAGGAAGTGCATATTTGGGTACCAAAACATCAGGATCTCCTGCATATACACCCAGTATAAAGGGATCAACAGCATAATCCAGAAAACTTTTCCCCATACGACGTTTCACAAGCGCCGATAATGTTTCATGAGGGTCTTTTCCTTTAGCACGAAAAGGTTCACCCAACAACCGAATCTTATCGCCGGGAGTGAAAAGCGGAGTTTGTATTCCACCGATCAAACTGTCAGGTAGAGGTTGCCATTTTCCATTCTTCAAAATATAGCGTTTTTTGTTGTTTTCGTTGGCCTCTTCCAACTCACATTTACCTTTTAATTCATCAAAAAGTTCAACAATTTCAGGCGTTCCCACTACACCCGTATTGGGGCCCGACTCATACAAAAAACCATTATTACGGTGGGTATGAATAACTCCTCCGGCTTCAGAATTCTCTTCTATGATGAGAATATCTTTATTTCTCAGATGGTATGCCGCAGTTAAACCCGTAAGACCCGCTCCGATGACAACTGCCGAATAGTATTTATTTTCTGACATTGAAAAAATTCAATTTAATGATTTATAAATCAACCGGATGACAGATATGCCTTCAACAAACCAGCAATGTTTCAGGAAATCACCTCTCCGGTATGGACTTTTGAATTGAAGTTCAAAGTTAAGTTTACTACCTGGTATAATAAATATATTTTTCGTTTTTTTGTTTTGCAGAACAAATTATAAACACTAGAAAATGATATTTCCATTAATTTTAGTGCACTAATTAAACCATTTTTTTTATGCTCGACGTGCCTTTTTTTGAAACTTTCTGGTGGAGCTGGGTTTTGCTTCCCTTCCTGATCTTTCTGTCTCGCATTCTGGATCAAAGTATTGGTACAGTGCGGCTTATATTTGTAGCTAAAGGGATGAAATACCTTGCCCCGTTATTTGGTTTTTTTGAAGTAATCATTTGGTTGCTTGCCGTTACCCAGGTATTACAACATTTAAACAACCCAATGTCTTACATTGCTTATGGTCTTGGTTTTTCAATGGGTAATTACCTGGGTATCGTAATAGAAGAAAAACTTTCGCTGGGTACCGTTCTGGTGAGGATTGTTCCCAAGAAAGATACAACTTTGCTCGTTGAACAATTGAGAGACAGCAGTTTCGGTGTTACCACCTTTGATGCAAAAGGAGTGAAAGGTCCGGTACAGATTGTATTAACGATTATAAAACGTAAAAATCTTCGCAAAGTAATTTCCCTGATCAACCAGTATAATCCGAATGCATTTTTCACGGTAGAAGAAATAAAAACCGTGAAAGAGGGTTATTTTGGCATGCCTCCCATCAAAAAATCTACCAACCTGAAAAAGGCATTTTTTAAAAGCAAATAAAACCTGTTTAGAGTTTACAGGAAAACGCATAATTGAAATCGTGCCTGATAAGAATGCGTCAAGTAAAAGGCAGTCAATGGATTAGAAACAGGTGTCTGGTTGAAAAACGAATTGCCAGTTTTGAAGACAATCCCAGCGCAGCAAGGGGCGTTTTCTTGCAAACAAGATTTAAACATCGCGCCTGTTGAAAATATATTGCAAAAGATTGGAACCCATTCTGAGTGCTTTTAACCTGGTTTCTTCATCATTCCCATGCACAGCAGGATCTTCCCATCCGTTACCCAGGTCAGACTCATAACTAAAAAACACAACCATACGTCCTTCATAAAACATGGCGAAACCCTGTGGCGGCTTTCCATCATGTTCATGAATTTTGGGTAATCCATCAGGAAAACTAAATTTCTGATGATATACTGCATGATCAAAAGGCAGTTCAATCAATTCCAATTCAGGAAAGACTTTTTTAATCTCTCTTCTGAAATAGGGCTCCATACCGTAATTGTCATCGGCATGCAAAAAGCCACCGGCAATCAAATAATTACGTAAATTTTCTGCCTCCTGAGAAGTAAAAAACACATTACCGTGCCCG
>CAYPFV010000076.1:6556-14718 GCA_964410015.1 uncultured Bacteroidales bacterium | reverse complement strand
ACAGAAAAGCACCTCCTCCGCTTTCCCCTACAACATAGGGAAACCTCCAGATATTTCCCAAGCCGATTGCTGAACCGGCAGCAGCTGCAATAATACCAAATTTGCTGCTAAAACCATCACGATTGGAACCTTCAGATGAAAACATAGAATAATGCTTTGGTTGTAAAATCTTTATTTTTCAAAACAAAAGTTCAAAAGTAAATAATTATATGAAACAGAAAGAGGGAAATCAGTGATAAGTAAAAGAATTTTTAATTTTACTTTATTATTCTCTAATATTCGATATAATATTTGCATCCAAATATGAAATGTGTAATATAATCACGAAATTTATAAAGCATTGAAATATAATTTCTTGTGTGTGGATGTGCATCCATCTGAAAACAGAAACAAGGTTTCATAAGTTTATGATTTGATTACTTCGGTTCTTGATTTTTATGTGGAAGAAGAAAGAAAACCGAAAACACATCAGGGATTTTAAAAGGATTCAGATTCTATATATCCATTGTTAAGGATAATGATTTCACCAGCGGGTATTGTTTTTTTCCAAAAGAGAAAACCTTTTTTTTCAGTGGGGCCCAATTGCACTCCACCCCACTTTTCAGATGCATGCAAAGCGGAAGAGATATGAGCATTATCAACAATGAGCTTTGCACCGGTTTCAACAATTATTTTGCTTCCAGGTACCATTTCAAGATCATCTTTAACCCAGAGCATTGCTCCTTTTTTCACCAAAATATTGTTGTAAAACTTCAAATTTTTGTTCCAAACCTGATTTTCGGATACAACAAAAGGTTTGTCGCTGTAACCCCAGGCATATTTTCTTGCACTGGTGTTCACAAGTGCTCTGTTCATTCGCCCCATTTGCAGTGGTGTAATATTACCAGCGGAAGCCGTACCTCCCATAATATTATTGGTGCAACCGCTTGCAGGGTCTTTAGGATCGCAGTTCCATCCACTATTGTGGTAGCAAATATCACAGGAAGATCTTGGGTTTTTACAATTGCTTGGTGTTTCGAATCCAAAAAGATCGAAAAGAAAGTCGGGGTCAGTAAACCGGCAATACTCTGAATTATAAGGGTGGCGAAGGTTAAAGTTATGACCCAGTTCATGGGCCAGGTGTATCATCATTCCCCAAAATGGGTAATTTTCAGGATCATCATACCCCGACTGTATTAAAGTTACCACATAATTATCATATAAAAAATTTTTCGGGGAGGGATAGTTTGCATATCCCGAAGCACCCACACAATATCCGTTAGTAAAGTGCATGTTTAAATATTTTTTTGCTTCGGGATGGCGTTGAAATACATAATCATTCATTCTTTTACCGGCATTGCATCCTACATTGTTCAGCAACGAATCACGGTGGAAATAAACTTTTTTGAGTTCAAACCGGATATGACTGTCTTTTAAATATTCAATTCCTTCAATTGGGTGGGAAGGATCGGAAGATTTCGAAAAAAAATGGTTTAATCTTTCGGTTGTTTTATCAAATGCATTGTAAACAGCATCTTCATCTCGAAAGTTTTGCTTTCCATTTTGATCCTGCCAAATGTGAAATGCCAGATAAACTGTTTTGATGGCAGTATTCAAAGTTCTGCCTGGAACGTAATTTTCCTGACGATCAAAAAAATCGTCGTAAACAAAAAATTCATGTTTTTCTGCAGAAAGAACGAGTGAATCGGTTTTCAATTTTTGGGCAGCAAGTGTAGTTGTGAAGACCAATACCGAAAGAACAGCAAAAGAAACGAAAGAAATTTTTGTTTTCATGAGCGCCGGGTATCAAAAAAAAATTTTTTAATCAATTCCCCATTAACCAAATATAATTCCAAAATCAATTTTCATTTTGCATTTTTTTTAAAATATCGTATGCTTTCTCTATAGAATCAATTCCTCTTATAGACAAACTAAGTTTTTTGTTTGATTCACGTATCTGAGATTTCACGGGATTATTTTGCACAAAAGAGAGTATCCTTGAAAAAACAGCACTCTGAAAATAGGGAGATTGTTGATCAGATATAAAATACCCGATAAACCGTCCTGATTTTAAGATGATTTTTTCAAATCCTAATTTTGTTGCTATCCATCTTGTTTTCAGGGCCAGGAAAAGAGACGAAGTTTCTTTGGGAACCGGTCCAAACCGGTCTTTCATCTTCTCCACAAAATCTTGCAATTCTTCTTCATTATCCAAATTATCAAGGTCTTTATATAAAGATAAACGCTCCTGGGTATTCTCTACATAATCAGATGGGATGAGAAGTTGAAGATCTGTTTCTAATACACAATCAGACACATAATAGAATTCATGTTGTGCTTCATCACCATTTTCATTCAAATGCTCTTTGAATTCCTCCTGTTTCAATTCCAAAAGTGCTTCGTCTAATATTTTATGGTACATTTCAAACCCAATTTCAGAAA
This sequence comes from uncultured Bacteroidales bacterium, assembly GCA_964410015.1. Lineage (GTDB taxonomy): Bacteria > Bacteroidota > Bacteroidia > Bacteroidales > UBA7960 > SKVR01. The sequence goes on along the minus strand of CAYPFV010000076.1, from coordinate 12,297 downwards.
TAAACCCACTTTGCTCGCCACCTAGCAGATTACCAGCACCTCTGATATCAAGATCACGCATAGAAATGTTGAAACCACTTCCCAGATCAGAAAATTCCTCTATCGCCTTTAGTCTGCGTCTTGCATCTTGTGTTAGGGTGGAAAAGGGCGGTGTTAACAGATAGCAAAAAGCTTTTTTATTGGTTCTGCCTACTCTGCCTCTCATCTGGTGCAGATCAGACAATCCGAAATGATGAGGATTATTGATAATAATGGTATTAGCATTGGGTATATCCAAACCAGACTCGATGATAGATGTGGCTACCAGAATATCATAATATCCGTCAATAAAGGCCACCATTACCTCTTCCAATTGACTTCCGGTCATTTGTCCATGACCAATGGTTACTTTCCAATCAGGATTCATTTTGCGGATCATTTCAGCCACTTTTCCTATATTCTGTACCCGGTTATGTATAAAAAAGACCTGGCCTCCCCTGCCAATTTCATACTCAATAGCATCTTTCACCACCGCTTCATTAAAAACATGTAGTTCGGTAATGATAGGATATCTGTTTTGCGGAGGCGTATTGATCAGGGAAAGGTCTCTGGCACCCATGAGAGAAAATTGCAGTGTCCGGGGAATAGGAGTAGCAGTAAGTGTAAGGGTGTCAACATTTATTTTTAATTTTTTAAGTTTTTCTTTTGTTGCCACACCAAATTTCTGTTCCTCATCTACAATGAGTAATCCAAGATCCTTAAACTCCACATCTCCGCTAACCAGTCGATGCGTACCGATGAGAATATCGAGTTCCCCGCTCTTTGTTTTTTGGATGATCTGCTTTTTTTGTGCATTGGATCTGAAGCGATTGATATAGTCGATATTGCAGGGAAAATCTTTTAAACGATCCTTAAAAGTATGGTAATGTTGCAAAGCAAGAATGGTAGTAGGAACCAAAACAGCCACCTGCTTGCTTTCATTTACGGCTTTAAAAGCAGCTCTTATGGCAATCTCTGTTTTACCAAAGCCTACATCGCCACAGATCAGGCGGTCCATAGGATAGGTTTTTTCCATATCTGCTTTCACTTCAGATGTTGCTTTTACCTGATCGGGTGTATCTTCATAAATAAAAGAAGCTTCCAGTTCATTTTGCAAATAAGAATCCGGGGCAAAAGCAAAACCTTCCTGTGCTTTTCGCCGGGCATATAATTTTATCAGATCTTTGGCAATATCCTTTACTTTGCTTTTGGTTTTCTTTTTTAAATTAGACCAGGCGGGCGATCCTAATTTGTTGAGCACTGGCTCAGCTCCTTCCTTGCCCACATATCTGCTGATTCGATGTAAAGAATGGATACTGATATAAAGAATGTCGTTGCCTTTGTAAATCAAACGAATGGCTTCCTGCAACTTACCATTCACCTCAATTTTTTCCAACCCGCTAAAAATGCCCACACCATGATCGATATGCGTTATATAATCGCCTGGTTGCAGATTATTAATCTCCTTAAGTGTTAATGCTTTTTTTCCTGGAAATTTATCTCTTATCCTAAACCGGTAATATCTTTCAAAAATCTGATGGTCGGTATAACAACATATTTTATTAACCCTGTCAATAAAACCTTCATGCAGATTCAAAGTGAGAGTCTCATGCCTGAAACCTTTTTTTTGCAGGTCTTTCTCCTGCATTGTTTCAAAAATGGAGTGTATTCTTTCCAGTTGCCGGGGATTGTCAGACAAAAGATAATTGATGTACCCATCCGATGTTTTGTCTTTTAAATTTTCAATTAAAAGGTCGAAATTTTTATTGAATGAAGGTTGGGGCGAGAAATTAAAATTAAATATATTTTGTTGGCAAAAATATTGCCGTCTGAATTCCACCAAATGAAAACTTTGCAAGCGTGAAGAAAAAATATTTTCATCAATCAAATCAAAAACCGGTAATAAATCAGTTTCAGAAGCAGAGGGAATATTCTGTGTTTTCTCTTTCCACCCTTTTAATTTTTCTATCATGAAAAAAGTGTCATCATACCAGAAAATGGTATTGGAAGGTAATATACTGAAAAAATCTTCTTTACGTGATTTTTCACTTAACAAATTCAAATCAGGCAGAACCGAAATTTCATCAAGCTTTTCAACAGAAATTTGATTCTCAGGATTAAAAGTTCTCAAACTTTCTATTTGATCTGCCATGATCTCGATACGGAAAGGAAAGTCATTTGAATAAGAAAAAACATCCACAATTCCGCCTCTTATGGAAAACTGACCAGGTTCCACCACAAAATCAACCCTTTGGAAACCAAACTCTAAAAGGAGTTCCATAATAAAATCAACAGATGTGTGCTCCTGTTTATGAAGATGTAAAATATTTTTACGAATCACTTGGGGCGAGATGATCTTTTCTGCCATTCCTTCCGGATAAGAAACCACAATAAATTTTCCCGAATCAGAGGTAAGTCTGTTGATCACCTCCGACCGTAGCAAAACACCGGCCTTATCTGAATCTTTTTTCTCAAAAGGTTTTTTGAAGGATGAAGGGAGTAGAAAAATGTTTCTTTTTTCATAGGAAAGGTCTTTTTCACCCAAAAGATTTTCCAGATCGTTGAAAAAATAGGCAGCTTCTTCCCTTGAAGATAAAACACAAACGAAAGGAGAAGCAACAGATTTGAATGCGCTTGCCACAATTACAGAAGCAGCAGAACCAGCCAATCCCTTTACCCCAACCCTCTGAGGATGAGGTTTCCTGAGTTGATCGATGATTTCTGAAATAAGTGAGGTTTGCCTATATTGGTTTAAAAATTCTGCCGGTTTCAAAACATATTGATTAAAAACGGGCAAAGTTACCAATATAGGATGGAATGACAAATGCCATCAAACATAAAAAGGATTAATCAACTTGCAAAAGAACTATTTTCCCTGAGAAACTCCTCCAGTTTTTCAACCATATGTTTCGGACCTGTAAAGAAAGGGGATCTTTGATGGAGTGTTTTCGGTTCTATTTCCAAAATTCTTTTTTGACCGTTTGAGGCTTTTCCACCAGCCTGCTCTGCCAAATAAGCAATAGGGTTACATTCATAAAGCAAACGCAATTTCCCTTTGGGTTGCAGGGATGTTTGGGGATACATAAAAATACCTCCTTTAATAAGATTACGGTGAAAATCTGCCACCATCGATCCTATATAGCGCGAAACATAAGGACGGAAGGTTTCCTGGTCTTTATCATGGCAATAGTCCAGGTAATTTTTCACACCCTGAGGAAAAAAATTATAATTTCCTGCATTTAGTGAATAAATATTAGCAGAAACAGGAAACCGCATATTTGGATGCGACAAGCAAAAAATTCCAACACTCGGATCAAGTGTAAATCCGTTAACCCCTTTTCCAGTAGTATAAACCAACATGGTGGATGATCCATAGATCACATAACCGGCAGCTACCAGATTAATACCCGGTTGAAGCAGATCATCAAGTGTAGCTTTGCCTGATTCGGATTTGCGGCGGTAAATCGAAAAAATAGTTCCTATAGAAACATTTGCTTCGATATTGCTGCTGCCATCCAAAGGATCTATAGCAACAACGTATTTGCCAATTTCGGAAAATTCATTCTGAACGGATATGATCTTCTCATTTTCCTCTGAGGCAATAGCACAACATTCACCACCTGCCTTCAAAGCCTCTATAAACCTTTCGTTGGCATAAACATCAAGTTTCTTTTGTGCTTCACCCTGAATATTCTCGGTACCCATATAGCCTAATATGTCAACCAAACCGGCTGCATTGATCTCACGGTTAACGATCTTGGCTGCAGTGCCAATATCATTTAAAAGACGGGTAAGTGCTCCTTTGGCATTAGGATATTGTGCCTGATTCTCAATGATAAACTGTGTAAGTGTTTTGATTGTGTTTGGATAGGACATAAGGTTTCTTTTTTGAATTTGCAATTACGGTATTTTTTTCAAATTTTCAAAGTAAAATATTTTTATGAATATACAGGTAACTTTTTTATTCAAAAAAAATTCATACAACATTCATTTCAAACAATAAGAAAGTTTCAGTCAAAAAATCAGCTTGGTTAGACACAATATCAAATTTATTTTTCTTTTTTTATTGAAAGAATGACTAAGGGTATAGTCATTTAAAATTGTCTAATGTTGTATGACGACGATGATAAAACAAATTAAACAATGTTTTAAGAGATAAAACCGAAATTTAGAGAAAAAAACAATTGACTTTTGTAAAAAATAAAAGATCAAAAAGAAAAAGAAACACAGTAAAAATGTTTTGTTTATTATTTTTATTGAAATGTTAAACATTGCAGACAAAAAGACTGTTCCCTAATAGTAAATTCAAAAATGTAAAATTATAGTTATTTATTTGAATTATAAGTTGAATAATAAATTAAATATTTACCAAAAACCAAATTGTATTATGAAAAAAACAAACCTGAAATTTTTTCTACTCTCCTTCTTCTTATTTGTATTTACCATTAGTGGTAAAACCAATATAAATAACGAAGATAACACAGTAGTAGATATTATTATCAATAGTGATGACCACAATACGCTTGAAACAGCTGTTACCGAGGCAGAATTGGTAGAAACACTTCAGGGCGACGGTCCATTTACAGTGTTTGCACCCACCGACGATGCATTTGATGCACTTCCTGATGGATTGCTGGATGATCTGCTGGAAGATCCTACGGGTGATCTTGCAGATATTCTGTTATACCATGTAGTTGCCGGTCAGTCACTCTCTGATGATCTCACCGACGGACAAGTGATCGAAACTGTCCTTGGACAGGACGTAACAGTGACCATTAATGACGACGGTATTTTCATCAACGACGCAGAAGTTACTATCGCCGATTTAGAAGCGGAAAACGGCGTGGTACATGTGATCGATGCTGTTTTGGTTCCCGAACCTGATGCAGATGTGCAGATTATGGACGATGATACTTTCGGTCAGATCATAACTGATGCAGATGGCAATACCTTATATTTCTTCACTCCTGATGCAGATGGTTCTTCCACTTGTACAGGTGATTGTCTGAATAACTGGCCTGTGTTTTATGCTGAAGATATCATCATTGGTGATGGTTTAGATGAAGATGACTTTTCATCCATAGATCGCGGTGATGGAGTTATGCAAACTACCTATAAAGGTTGGCCACTTTATTATTTTGCAAATGACACCCAGGCTGGTGAAATCAATGGCGATGGTGTGATTGAAAAATGGTTTGTCGCCAAACCTGATTACACGATTATGCTGGTTGATAATCAACTTACCGGTTTAGATGGAGTAAACTACACAGGTGATTACACCGAAGGAGATGAGATTATTCAGCATCTTGTTGATGACTATGGTTTTACCCTCTATACATGGGTTAATGACTACAAAGACATGAATATGTTCACCGCTGAAGATTTTTCAAACAACAACTCATGGCCAATATATGACGAAGATGAAATCATAGTTCCTTCCAATATGAGTGCTTCCGATTTTAACGTCATAGATGTATTCGGAACGGATCAACTGACTTACAACGGATGGCCTCTATACTTCTTTGGTCAGGATGATGCCCGCGGAGAAACACAAGGAGTAAGCGTTCCTGATCCAGGTATATGGCCTGTTGCTGTGCCCGATATGGATATGGCACCAGACTACACAGTAGTAGATATTGTTATCAATAGTGATGACCACAATACGCTTGAAACAGCTGTTACCGAGGCAGAATTGGTAGAAACACTTCAGGGCGACGGTCCAT
>CAYPFV010000076.1:0-6456 GCA_964410015.1 uncultured Bacteroidales bacterium | reverse complement strand
TTAGAAGCGGAAAACGGCGTGGTACATGTGATCGATGCTGTTTTGGTTCCCGAACTGATTCCTGCAACTGTTGTAGACATCATTGCAGACAGTGAAGTGCACAATACACTGGAAACAGCTGTTACCGAGGCAGAATTGGTAGAAACACTTCAGGGCGACGGTCCATTTACAGTGTTTGCACCCACCGACGATGCATTTGATGCACTTCCTGATGGATTGCTGGATGATCTGCTGGAAGATCCTACGGGTGATCTTGCAGATATTCTGTTATACCATGTAGTTGCCGGTCAGTCACTCTCTGATGATCTCACCGACGGACAAGTGATCGAAACTGTCCTTGGACAGGACGTAACAGTGACCATTAATGACGACGGTATTTTCATCAACGACGCAGAAGTTACTATCGCCGATTTAGAAGCGGAAAACGGCGTGGTACATGTGATCGATGCTGTTTTGGTTCCCGAACTGATTCCTGCAACTGTTGTAGACATCATTGCAGACAGTGAAGTGCACAATACACTGGAAACAGCTGTTACCGAGGCAGAATTGGTAGAAACACTTCAGGGCGACGGTCCATTTACAGTGTTTGCACCCACCGACGATGCATTTGATGCACTTCCTGATGGATTGCTGGATGATCTGCTGGAAGATCCTACGGGTGATCTTGCAGATATTCTGTTATACCATGTAGTTGCCGGTCAGTCACTCTCTGATGATCTCACCGACGGACAAGTGATCGAAACTGTCCTTGGACAGGACGTAACAGTGACCATTAATGACGACGGTATTTTCATCAACGACGCAGAAGTTACCCTCGCCGATTTAGAAGCGGAAAACGGCGTAGTACATGTGATCGATGCTGTACTTATTGCTGAAACCAATGTAGAATCACTTGCAGAACAAACAGTAAACCTTAGTGTTTATCCTAATCCTGCCAGAGACAATTTGATTCTTACATTTGATGCTCTTCAATCAACAGACAACATTGTAATCGAGATTTTCAATATTGCCGGAGTGAAAGTGCTTAGTTTAGAGCAGCACGATATCTCTGACAAGATGGATATCAGTATAGATGTTTCTGATCTTTCACAAGGCACCTATATCTTGAATGTTGTAAATCAAAACGAAGTGATAACACGTAAGATAAATGTAGTAAGATAGTGGTTGTGAGTGAGTAGTAATACTAACTCAGGTTTGAGGGCGGGATTTAATATCCTGCCCTTTTTTTTGGGGGGCAGAAGAAAGGGCAGGATTTTGACCAGTTGATTCTCCCTATTGAATATTGGGAGCATATTTTACAAGATAATTTCTCAGCATTCCCAGTGCAGCATTGCCTGTTCTGATAATGTTACGGTCTCGTTGATCGCCAAAAGTAAATTTTTTGCTTTCTACCCCATTAGGTCCATCAATCGATATCCAGACCGTCCCCACAGGTTTTTCATCTGTTCCTCCTCCGGGTCCGGCAATCCCAGTAGTTGCAATAGCGTAGGTGGCATGAAGCATTTTTTTTGCACCAGATGCCATTTGCTCAGCCACCTGTTTACTTACAGCTCCGAACTGGTTGAGAGTTTCTTCTTTTACATTCAGTATATCCATTTTTACCTGGTTTGAATATGCTACTACCGATCCGTTAAAATAATCTGAACTACCTGCGATTCCTGTAATACGGTGAGCAATGTAACCCCCTGTGCAGCTTTCAGCGGTGGCCAAAGTAGCTTTGAATTTATTTAACAATTTGCCAGTAACCTCTTCCAGTTTGTCTTTATCTATACCCCAAAAATACCAGGGTATAATCTTTTTAAGATCCTCCACCTTTTTATTCAACAATGCATTCATTGTTTGAAGATTATCTCCATGGGCAGTTAGCCTTAACCTGACAATGCCCGGAGAGGGTAAATAGGCAAGTTTTATATTAAAAGGAAGGTTCCTGACCCAGGGATCAATTTTTTCGGCCAGAAAAGACTCACCAAGGCCTTGTGTAAGAATAGTTTTATGAATGATAATCTGCCCTTTATTAAGTTTTTGAAGTTGTGGAATTACATATTTTTCTGTAAGATACTTCATCTCATAAGGTACCCCGGGCATCGCAACAAAAACTTTATTTTTTTTCCTGAAAAGTAAACCTGGGGCGGTTCCAACAGGATTATGCAGGACAACTGCTTTTGAAGGCACCAATGCCTGGTCTTCATTTAATTTGGTGAGATTAACCCCTTTTTTCTGAAAAAAATCACGTACATTGTCCAAAACCTTCTCGTTTAATAATAAACTATCCTCAAAGAAATCACATAATACAGTTTTGGTAATGTCGTCTTTGGTGGGTCCCAAGCCCCCGGTCATTAAAATTACATCGGCGCGATTTTCAGCTTCTTTCAAAGCTCGGAGTATTTCATTGCTGTTGTCTGCAACAGCAGTAATTTGTCTTACATCAATACCAGCAAGATTAAGCGTTTCTGCCAACCATGTAGAGTTGGTATTTACAACTTGTCCGATAAGTAACTCATCGCCTATGGAAATGATCTCAGTTTGAAGAGATTGGTAGTGCATATTAAAAGGTTACATGTCAAGTGAATGGACTACAAGACCACTTCTTAATTTTGGTTCGAACCATGTGGTTTTTGGGGGCATAATATTGCCGGTATTTGCTATGTTGATCAATTGTTCCATGGAAACCGGGTAAAGAGCAAAAGCAACCCGCATTTCACCACTGTCAACTCTTTTTTCAAGTTCATCCAAGCCTCTGATACCTCCTACAAAGTCAATTCTTTTATCTGTTCGCAGGTTTTTGATGCCAAGAATATTGTCTAAAACATTTTTGGAGAGAACCGTAACATCCAATACGCCAATAGGATCGGAATTGTTGTAAGTATGTGGAAGGGCAGTAAGTTTGTACCATTTACTATCCAGATACATGGAAAATTCGTGAATCTTACCAGGTTTATATTGTTGGGTTCCTATTTCTTCCACTACAAATATTTTTTTCAGTTTTGAAAGAAAATCTTCTGATGTTAGTCCGTTCAAATCTTTTACAACCCTGTTATAGTCAATAATGGTAAGTTGATTATGAGGGAAAAGCACAGCCATAAAGAAATTATACTCTTCATCGTCTGAATGATTTGGGTTTTGATTCTTTTTTTCATTGCCTACCAAAGCGGCAGCGGCAGTGCGGTGGTGCCCGTCTGCAACATAAAAAGCAGGCACTCTTTGAAAAAGATCTTCCAGTTTTTGTACGATATGATCCGAATCAATGACCCAGAATTGATGTTCCACACCATCATCGGCAGCAAAATCATACTCTGGTGGATCAGATATAATCTTCTCCACTATCTGATCAATTTCTTTTACAGCATGGTAAGAAAAAAAGACTGGTTCGGCGTTGGCATTTGTAGCCCTGACATGCTTCATCCGGTCCTCTTCCTTATCAGGTCTTGTAAGTTCGTGTTTTTTGATTACACCATCGATATAGTCCTGTACACCAGCACATCCAACAATACCAAATTGTTTTTTACCGCGCCAGGATTGGGCATACAGGTAAAAATTTTTTGATTGATCCTGCTTCAACCATCCATTGCCGATAAACTTTTGCAGGTTCTCCTTTGCTTTTTGATACACTTTCGGATGATAAATATCCATATCAGGATCAAGTTCCACTTCTGGTTTTACAACCCTGAGAAAACTGTAAGGGTTATTTTTAACTTCCAGACGTGCTTCTTCAGAATTAATTACATCATAAGGACGCGAGGCCAATTGCTTCGCAATATCTTTTGGGGGTCTGAATCCCTTAAAAGGTTTAAAGATTGCCATAAATAAAAAAGTGTGTGTTTTGAAATAATATGATAAAAATAGGAATAATGATTATAAGGGTGTGTTTTGAAAATCATAAATGTTTAAACGTTCACCTGAAAGGTTCTGTCATTGTTTTCAAAGAATCCAACAATTTGGGTAGCTGCTGCCAGTCCTGCGTTTATATTTGCTTCAGAGGTTTGTGCCCCCATTTTTTTTGCTGTAAAAACAACACGCCCGGGATATTTCTCGATCAATTCATCTTTGCAATCAGGTGCCAGATCTGAAAGATATACAAAGTCGGGTCTTTCCTCCATTACTTGAAGCAAACATTTTTCGCAAATCACTTCTTTTCTTGCCGTATTGACAAGGGTAGCGCCTTTAGGCATGGCAAGCAACAATTTCTCATTAATTGATTCTTTGGTTTTCTCGTTGGCAGGGATGTGAAGGGAGATATACTGACATTTGGTATAAAGTTCTTCTACTGAGTCAACAGGTTTTACTGCATCTTTCAGAATTATTTGCTTTTCCAGAAATGGATCGTAGGCATAAACCTCCATGCCAAATCCTTTGGCAATAGCGGCAATATATTTGCCAACATTACCATATGCATGAATTCCAATATTTTTACCCCTCAATTCGGTTCCGGATGTTCCATCAAATCTTTTTCTTGCCTGGTAGAGCATCAATCCAAAAGCCAGTTCAGCTACTGCGTTTGAATTTTGTCCGGGAGTATTCATAGCAACAATTCCTTTGCGGGTGCAAGCGTCTAAATCAATATTATCATAGCCTGCACCTGCCCTAACCACGATCTTGAGGTTTTTTGCAGCATCCAAAACATCTGCAGTTGCTTTGTCGCTTCTGATGATCAATGCATCGGCATCAGCTAAAGCGGTCATTAATTCAGAAGCATCAGAATACTTCTCCAGCAAAGCAGTTTGATATCCGGCTTCATCAAAAACTTTTTTTATACCTGCTACGGCAACAGGAGCAAAGGGTTTTTCGGTGGCAATCAGTACTTTTTTCATAAGTATTATTTTTGTGTTTTATTATACCTTTTCATGATTTGCAAAGTTTTATTTTCAACAAAAAATTAAACATTTTTGCTGATCAAATACTCTTAACAGGATTAGTAAATGAGTAATAAGTAAATCATAAAGGAAGCCTGTGTAGGTTCTTTTTATTATTTATACTTTTTCTCAAACTCCTGCATGGCTTCCACCAATGCTTTAACACTATCAATAGCCATGGCATTATAAATAGAAGCACGAAAGCCACCTACCGAGCGGTGACCTTTCAGTCCAACCATTCCAAGAGAAGAGGCATAAGAAAGAAATTCCTGTTCCAGATCTTTATACTTTTCGTTCATCACAAAGCAAGCATTCATCACAGACCTGGAATCTTTTTCTGCCGTACCTGTAAAGAGTTCATTTCTGTCTATCTCATCATAAAGAAGATGAGCTTTAGCTTCATTAAGTTCCTGCATCCTGGCTACTCCTCCCAGTTTTTTCAACCAGCGTAAAGTTTCCATGCAGGTGTAAATGGGCAAACAAGGTGGGGTATTGAACATAGATCCGTTATCAATGTGTGTTTGATAATTAAGCATGCTGGGGATAGGGCGATCTACTTTGCCCAGAACATCTTCGCGAACAATTACCAAAGTTACTCCGGCAGGACCCAGATTTTTTTGAGCACCACCATAAATAATGGCATATTTCGATACATCAACAGGGCGGCTGAAGATGTCGGAAGACATATCTGCAACCAGAGGAACGGGAGAATCAATATCTTCTTTTATTTCTACACCAAAAATTGTGTTATTGGTTGTAATATGAAAATAATCTGCATCCGCAGGGATTTGATAATCTTTAGGAATGTAACTGAAATTTTTATCAGACGAAGAAGCAACAATGTCTACATCTCCAAAAATTTTCGCTTCTTTGATGGCTTTTTTTGCCCATGTACCGGTTTCAAGATAGGCAGCTTTTTTTTGTAACAGATTGTAAGGAACCATGGCAAATTGCATGCTGGCTCCTCCGCCAAGAAATAATACGTGGTAACCCTCCGGAATATCAAGCAGTTCTTTGACAAGGGCAACTGTTTCGTCCATAACAGCCTGAAAATCTTTACCCCTATGCGAAATTTCCATTACCGACAATCCACTTCCGTTAAGATCTAAAACCGCTTTTGCGGTATTTTCAATAACTTCGCCCGCAAGAATAGAAGGGCCAGCACTAAAATTGTGTTTTTTCATTTTTGATAGTTTTAAATCATGAACAATAATTAAGAGGTAAAAACATACTTCACCGGAGCAACATTACATTGCAATTTCCGGTCCTGTGCAAAATTAAGGAATTATTTCTTTAATTGTCTATCAATGATGTTATTCCTTTATCAACAAATATAGTTTTTTTTCAACAATTGTTTGTTTTTTCAACAAAAACGAAGGAAGTACCTGTAATGATTCATTTGGTGGAGAAAAAAAATAAATAATATGGTGTCGGAGCCTTGAAATTAAATGAATCGGTTCATCTGTTTATAATTTGTTTTTTATTGGTCAGATGATACAGCCATATTGCTGATTTTGTTAACATTGTGTTTGTGTTAGCAAAACATGGGTGTTTCATCTGTTTATAATTTGATTAAATAGGTCAGATGGAGCTCGCCAAAAAACCA
>CAYPFV010000075.1:0-14733 GCA_964410015.1 uncultured Bacteroidales bacterium | reverse complement strand
ATCCGCGTGTGTGTCAAAAACTTTTGTCATGGCTCGGTTCATCTGTTTATAATTTTCCATAATTAATATTAGAACGCTGATGGCGCTGATTTTAAGGATAATCGCTGATAGAAAAAATCTGTGCAAATCCGCTCAATCTGTGTCATCTGTGTTCCATATATCTTAATCATCCTCGTGTGTGTTTCAATATTATTGTCATGGCTTGGTTCATTATATAATAATTGAATTAAAACGGTATGATGGAATCATCATCTTGCTGATTATTATGCCATTGTGTTTATGTGTAATGGCACATGGATGTTTCATATTATTGCGATTAAATTAATATGATCATAGAGATTGATCTGCCCTGTTTTGTTACCAATGAATTGATCAGGTTTGTTTTATTGATTAATGTTTATTATGCAATAATTTTATGATGCCGGATTTCAGAAGTTCATAATGAATTGTCTGTAAAATTTACCAGCAATTGTTTTTCAATGTTTTTTTTAAAGAAAAATCCAATTGGTTATGTGTTTGTTTGTTGCCAGAACGTTTATCAGTTCTAAATAATTAGTCTGTATTAAATTCATTTTTTGAAAAAATATCCCTCGGTTTTAATTATTATTTTAATATACAGTATAATAGAAGAAATAAAATTCTGGTAGCTAAAAAAATTTATGGAAATTAATCTTGTTTTCCTTCAGCAAATATATTTAAAAAAAAAGCTAAAGACTCAATTTTATTGATATTTTTATTTGAGTAAATGAAAAATATTTGAAAAAGCTTCTTCTATATTGATAATTAGGTGATATAATCAAAAATTTTTGAGATTAGGTTTTTAACAATGAAAATTTACAGATCCATTGAATGCATGGCACAGTTTTTTGTTTAAATGAATTATATTATTTTTGTTTCTCTGAAAGAGAAGTTTACTGTAAATCTTAAAATAAACCCCAGAGGCATGAATATACCCGTCAGCAGAACCTTGGTCAGGAGTATTGTAATTTTGTTTATCAACGTTACAGTCGTTTTCCCTGTGAGTGTAATGGGGCAATCACGACTTTACAAGGCAGTAGAATCTGATAGCGAATCGCGCGTAAAAAGATTGCTGAAAAAGGGTGAAAATCCCAATGGAGATGGCGACCCCCGCAATATTCCCCTTTTAGTAGCAGCAGAAAAGAATTTGTATCATATGGTGCAGTTGTTGGTAGAAAACAAAGCCAATATAAATATTCAAAACCATATAGGATTTACACCACTGATGGAAGCCACCATTCAACGCAATAACCGGATAATGATTTATTTGCTTCGCAACGATGCGAATCTTGAGATCAAAGCCAATAATGGTGCAACCGCTTTAATGGTAGCTGTTAATGCCGATAATATAAGAGGCGCACGCCTGTTACTCGAAGAAAATGCCAACCCGAATGTTTTTGACAATAAAGGAAATACACCATTGATGAAAACCATTCGTTTAGGTAAAAATCCTGATATGGTGGAATTGCTTGTTGAATATGGCGCAGATCTAAACGCTAAAAGCAGTGATGGAACTCCCGTTTTGATGGCGTATACTTACCGCGAAAGAATTGCCGTGTATGAAAAATTAATTGCTCATGATGCAGACCTTAATATTACCAATGCTGAAGGACAGACTCCGCTTATTAAAGCTGTACTGGAAGGAAATCTTGAAATGGTAAAAATACTTATGGATAACGGAGCCAACCCTCATATCAAAGATGATTTTGATGCATCGGCTATTGATTACTCCAAAACCCAGTTTAATATTAAACAATATTTTGATTCGTTGCCCAAAGAAGAATCCCGGAATCATTAACTATATTAGTCTTTGCAAGAAAACGCCAAATACTGCGTTTTCTCGTTTTTGAACCCGCCCATTGCAATATTCTTGACATCCGGGCATGCGATAATTTCAACCGAAAATTATTTACACGTCTCAGACACATTGTTGGCGAGATCCATCTGACCTGTTTAATCAAATTATAAAAAGATGAACCAGTCATTTGAGAAAAGTAAACCCCCTATATTCAAAACATAGAAAGCCTTGTCTTTGACGATTTCTTGTCAAAGAAATAAAAAATAAGTGCTTTCTTGCTGACAATAATTCATTGCACTTGTTGAAAAGTTTCTGATAATAATTTTTTTTATCCTGGACTGAACCCATAAAAGTCAAGTTTCCGGACGATCTGGTTTTTAATCGACAATCTTCATCTTTTTATATCTCAACAGCAATTGCCTTATTGGCGCAGAATCGGTTCAGTGTATATTGATCTCAATACGTTGTGACTGGTATTTTCAAATACATGAAGATAAACGAATAGATTAAAGAGATAATGATTATATTTACTGCGCTAAATTTTGTAATTTGGTTTTTCAAAAAAAGCGCATATGATGAAAAGTACCTGCCTTTTTAGTTTTTTAATCAGCATTTTTTTTATTTTCAACCAAATAATCGATTTAAAGGGGCAATCTGTAGATTACATCAGAACATCTGGTGAGTATTATTTTGGAATTGGAAATGGAAAAAATTATCAACAGGCACGTCGAACTGCTCTCGAATTGCTTTCTGAAAGTATTTCTGTTCAGATTCAAAGCGAATTTAAACAAGTAGTGGAAGAAACCGGGGAGGATGTGAATATTTACACCCAAAGTGTTGTCAATACTTACTCTACTTCGGTAATAAACCGTTATGATGATAAATTGATAAAAGAGGAACCTGGCGATGTGGATGTTATGGTTTATGTTTTAAAATCTGAAATGCAGGCAGCTTTCAGGCAGCGTGTTCAAATGATAGAAGATTTTATTTTACTTGCAGTTAAAGCAACCGATCAGTTGCGTATTGCTGATGCTCTGCGTTATTATTACTGGGGATTGGTGCTGGCAAGAAGCCATCCTGATAACACCAAACTAAGGTCTACATTTGGAGGAGATATTGAATTGCCTCTTATGCTTGAATTAACAGACCGGATTAATAATATTTTTTCTCAACTATCTGTTGAGGTCAGTAGAATTGATGAAACAGAAAAACCTTCGGGGCGCAATCTTTATTTGAATATCACCTACGATGGAAGTCCTGTTCAGGATTTGGATTATTATTATTTTGTTGGCGATGGATACTCTGGCCTTTATAGTGCAAACAATGGAAAGGGGTTTGCAGAGTTTTACGGGCCAACCTCCAAAGATTTGAACCGCCTACGAATGCGTATTGAATACCAATATCATAATAAAGCTGATCTGGCACCCGAAGTTAAATTGATGCTCGAAAATGTTGAAATACCCTACTTCAAAAGGGCGGAATTCATCATAGACCTTGATGAAAAAAAACTCCCATCGCCATCCACCAAACCTGTCACCACTCAATTGAATCAGGAGCCTGAGTCTACCTATTCAGTTGGAGAGTATAATTTTTATGAGCACACCGTAAGAAAGATATCCAATGCTATTGAAACTTCTGATCATGAATCACTTGTGGGTCTTTTCACGCCCAGGGGATATTCAATGTACGAAAAACTGATTGCAAACGGACAGGTGAAAGTCCTGGGTTTATCCAACGATTCGCTGAAAATGATTAAAGTGGGCAATGAAATTATGGTACGTTCGGTGCCCATGCTTTTTTCATTTGACAACAACAGCGAAAAATTCATTGAAAATGTAGTTTTTACCTTCGACGAGCAGAAAAAGGTAAATGGAATTGCTTATTCTCTTACAGATATTGCTATTGATGATATTCTTTCAAAACCTGAAAGCTTTGGATCAGAAGAAGAAAAGTATTTTCTGATCAAATTTATGGAAGATTTTAAGACAGCGTATTCTTTGAAAAGACTTGATTATCTGGATGCTATTTTTGATGAAAATGCTCTCATCATTGTTGGCAATGTTGTGAAAAGATCACAAGATCCGGTAGAAAATGTTCAAAGCATGTATGGGAACCTTTCCGATGAGGAGATTGAATATATCCGCTTGTCAAAAAAAGACTATATAGACCGGCTTCAGATGATTTTCAGAAGAAATGAATTTATTAATATCAGATTTGAGGATAACAAGGTGAAAAAAACGCAAAAGGACGACAAAATTTATGGTATTCAAATCAATCAATATTATTACTCTTCTACCTATGCTGATAAAGGTTATTTGTTTTTGATGATTGATTTGAACGATACATTAAATCCTAAAGTATATGTTCGTACCTGGCAGCCTAAGAAAAACCCCGATGGTAGTATTTATGGTTTGGGCGATTTCAGGTTCTGATATTATGTTTTGTTTTTCAGACAAGATCAGAGAGGAATTTCTGATATGCCTCCGAAATATACACAAAAACGGGTGACCGTGCCTGATGCATGATCACCCGTTTGGGATTTTATCTTTCTTTTAATTGTTATAAGATGCTGTAACTTACTGCTAATCCAACTGTTACTACAGAAGACATTACCATGAGTTTGATCAGGATGTTTAAACTTGGTCCTGAAGTATCTTTAAATGGATCTCCAACAGTATCACCTATTACGGCTGCTTTATGGTTTGCTGAATTTTTACCACCAAAGTTTCCTTCTTCAATATATTTTTTGGCATTATCCCATGCGCCGCCGGCATTGGCCATAAAGATTGCCAGTGCAAATCCGCTGGTAATCGTGCCAATGAGCAAACCCGTAACCCCCGCAACACCGAAGATCAACCCAACCAATACAGGTATGAGCAAAGCAACCAAAGATGGAACCATCATTTCGCGTTGAGCACCTTTTGTTGATATCTCTACGCAGCGCGCATAATCAGGTTCTGAAGTACCATCAAGAATTCCGGGAATTGTTTTGAACTGACGGCGAACCTCATCAACCATTTTCTGGGCAGCACGACCTACAGCATTCATGGTCATTCCGCTGAAAAGAAAAACACTCATTACACCCAGAAAAACTCCTACAATCACTTTAGGGTTCATCAGGTGAATCTCGTAATGATAAATAAAATCTATAAAGTCAGCATTTTGCGCCTGTATTGCTCCGGATTTTCCATTGATGAGGAATTCCGGCATATCCAGAAATTTCACAAACATGATCTTTACCTCTTCAAAATATGCGGCAAGAAGAGCTAATGCTGTAAGGGCCGCACTTCCAATAGCAAATCCCTTACCTGTAGCAGCAGTAGTATTGCCAAGAGAATCTAAAGCATCGGTACGTTTTCTTACTTCTTCACCCAGATTTGTCATTTCTGCATTTCCGCCTGCGTTATCAGCAATTGGTCCGTAAGCATCGGTGGCAAGGGTAATGCCCAGGGTGGAAAGCATGCCCACCGAAGCAATTCCTATACCGTATAATCCCATGTTGAGATGAGAAACATCAAAAGAAAATTCTGTTGCAAACAGATACGCCATGGTAATGGCTACTACTATAACCACCAGAGGAATAGCTGCTGAAATAAATCCGGTACCTATACCTGCAATTATGATGGTAGCTGGCCCTGTTTCGCTTGAACGGGCAATATTTTGAGTAGGTTTATAGGCAGATGCAGTAAAAAATTCGGTTGACTGACCAATTACAATGCCTGCCAGCAAACCTACAATGATGGCACCCCATAAACCCGGAAAATTATCAAATCCCAAAAAATACAATATTCCCAATGAAAAGATCACAATCAAAACAGCACTTGTATTTACTCCCAAACCCAATGCCTTCAAAAGATCTTTCTGGGTTGCTCCTTCACGGGTGCGTACCATATAAACGCCAGCGATGGAAAGTAAAGTGCCAATAGATGCTATTAACATAGGAGCCAACACGGCATTGAATTGCATTTGTTCGCCTGCTCCGATAAAAGCAGCAGCACCCAACAAAGCTGTAGCAAGAATGGACCCTGCAAAGGATTCAAACAAATCGGCACCCATTCCTGCAACATCTCCCACATTGTCACCCACATTATCGGCAATGGTGGCCGGGTTTCTGGGGTCATCCTCAGGTATGCCTGCCTCAACTTTGCCTACCAGGTCGGCACCTACATCAGCAGCTTTGGTATAAATTCCTCCGCCCACACGTGCAAAAAGTGCCTGTGTAGATGCTCCCATACCAAAGGTAAGCATAGTGGCAGTGATTGTTAATAACTTTAGCCCTGCCTCTGGCTCCGTAATGGCTAAGTTTAAAACTATAAACCAGAGTGAAATATCCAATAGAACCAGACCAACAACTACCAAACCCATTACAGCTCCACTTCTGAAAGCTAGCTTCAGTCCTCCATTAAGCGATTCCCGGCAGGCATTAGCAACCCTGGCACTGGCAAAAGTGGCGGCTTTCATCCCGAAAAAACCTGCCAAACCCGAAAAAGCACCTCCGGTTAAAAATGCAAAAGGCACCCATTGATTCTGAACTCCCAGCACAAAGGCCATAAAACTAAAAATGATCGTAATGATTAAAAATACCAGCAGCACTATTTTGTATTGTTGCCGCAGATAGGCCGCCGCTCCCCGTCTTACATGTTTCGCAATTTTGATCATCATTTCGGTTCCCTCACTGTAACCCATCATATTTTTAAAAAATATGTAGGCAAATAACAAAGCTAAAAAAGCACTTACCGGAACCAACCAGAAAATTAAAGGCATTTTTCCTCCTTTTTTTTTAATGGAACAATAAATTTTAATTAAAAATACAGATGAGCAATTCTTCAACCGGGTGCACGTAATAAAAAACTCATCTTTTCAAACACCCCATATATAAAGAAAAAATTTATCCAATTATATGTACCAATTTTAATTCAATGTCATTTTTGGTTCTTCATGCCATATACCCTTAACAGATGCAGTAGCAAAACTAATGGGTCTAAAATATTTGTTAGTCGGTATGTTTACATCTTAAATGCTACAAAAAGTAAAGAAAATACTGCTGCAATAATTGCCAACAAAAGTAAAAATTTATTTGAATGAAGCGAATAAAACCTTGATATTTAATGAGATAAATTTATTATGTTGTGACGAAGAAGGAAATAATTGATACAGATTATTGTAAAATCCGGACTTATCTTTGCAATATAGCGACAAAATATTTAGTAGAAATTGATGAAAACCAAAATATTTTGAGGATGACAGATCATAAAGGTCGTTTGAATTTTTCTATCACATTGTAAGACAGATGCAATGAATTTTCGCAAAGGTGATAATATAATCTGTAAAACTGACAGTAAACATTTTAAGATTTCAGATTTTCAATTCTCCGGCAACAAATATTTATGTTTGCTGTTTCATCAGCAAGATTTGTTTATTTAGAATTGTGTTTAATTTATACTGATAATAATATTTACTTTCATGTTTTTACTGTTTTTCCAATCATTACCTTTTAAAAAACTAATAACCCCGGAAATCAGATAAATACCCAAAAACTAGAGAACGTTTATGCAAAACATAATCAACCAGTGCTGATCAAATCGCAATAGCATCATTAAAAATTGGTTATATTCTGTGCGAAAATCGCAAAATAAACCTAATTTTGCAAAAGATACAGGAAATTAAAAAAGAAAATTATCCTTTTGAATGGAAAAAATTAAACTGGAAATTTTAGGTATTTCATACAGTCAGTCGCAATCAGGAGCTTATGCGCTTATTCTTGGAGAAAATGGAGAAAAAAGAAGATTACCCATCATTATTGGTAGTTTTGAAGCACAGGCAATTGCTATAGAACTTGAAAAGATGAAACCTTCGCGACCGCTAACACACGACCTTCTGAAAAATTTTGCCCAAACATTTAATATTATTATAAAGGAGGTGATTATATACAAATTTGCCGAAGGTATATTTTATTCCAAACTTATTTGTTTTGATGGCATCAAAGAGGTAGAGATAGATTCCAGAACCTCTGATGCTGTGGCACTTGCCGTTAGGTTTAAATGCCCCATTTATACCTATGAATCTATATTGGGAGCGGCGGGTATAGTGCTTCAGGATGAGGAAAAAGGTATTGAGAATGAACCTTTTGGTGAAGAAAAGCCGCCTGTGGAAAGTAACTATGAAAACTTGAGTGTGAAAGAATTGGAAGAACTACTCATGGCTGCTATTGATGAAGAAGCATATGAAAAGGCTTCAAAGATCAGGGATGAAATAAACAAAAGGAAATCAAAAAAGTAGTCTTTCTTTTTTAAATAATACCGCTTTTATACGAAAAATTAATAGGTTTGCAAACCTTATTTTGCAAGCCTATTTTTTTGCGGAAATTTTAATAAGCACTCATTTTAACTATATTGTATTGTTCTCATTTATCAAAGAAATTACATATGAATATCTCTTTATTAAAACCTTGGCTGGTTGTATTCCTTTTTTCTTTCTCCTTTTTGGGTTTCGCTCAACAGCAAGCGGATAGTCTTGTTGATAAGCAATCAGAAGCCATAGATACAATTTATGATGAACCGGAAGAAGCAATTTCTGCCCAGCAACAAGATGAAGGTATTGATCAAAAGAATGAATTTCTGGAAAAAGATACTCGATTTCGTTTTAATGCTGAAAGTTTACTGAGGGGGCTATTGGGTATGATAGTATTAATTGGTATTTCCTGGATGTTTAGTGCCAACAAAAAAGCGATATCATGGAGATTGGTAGGGATCGGTTTATTTATACAGATGTTGTTGGCATTCAGCATTCTGAAAATTTCTGCCGTACAATACTTTTTCGAGATCATCGGGAGAATGTTTGTTCTGGTGTTGGATTTTACCAAAGCAGGAACCGAATTTCTTTTTGCTGGCTTTTTAGATACTGAAACTTATGGCTACATTTTTGCCTTCCAGGTATTGCCCACCATTATTTTCTTTTCCGCTCTTACCAGTTTGCTCTTTTATCTGGGTGTCATTCAAAAGGTGGTGTATTTTCTTGCCTGGATTATGAGCAGAGCTCTGAAATTATCGGGTGCAGAGAGCTTGTCTGTGGCAGGAAATATATTTTTGGGGCAAACAGAATCACCTCTTATGATTAAAGCCTATCTGCCGCACATGAATAAATCGGAGATACTGCTTGTAATGATTGGTGGAATGGCAACGCTGGCAGGAGGCGTTTTAGCAGCTTACATTAGTTTTTTGGGAGGAGATGATCCGGTACAACGACTGGTTTTTGCCAAACACCTTCTTGCCGCCTCCATTATGGCCGCACCCGGAGCGGTTGTGATCTCCAAGATTCTTTATCCTCAACAAGAAGAGATCAATAAAACCATTACGATATCAAAAGACCGCATTGGCAGCAATATTCTTGATTCTATATCTAATGGCACCACCGAAGGACTAAAACTGGCAGCCAATGTTGCTGCAATGTTATTGGTTTTTGTCGCTTTTATTGCCATGTTTAACTTTATTGTTGGTAAAATAGGAACCTGGACAAATTTGAATGAATCTATAGCGCAACTCACCAACGGACAATATTCAGAGCTATCCCTTCAGTTTATTCTGGGGTATACTTTCGCACCAGTAATGTGGCTTATTGGCATTAGTTCTGCCGATATTGCCCTGGCAGGAAGATTACTCGGTGAAAAAGTTATCCTTACCGAATTTATTGGTTATGTTAGTTTGGCGCAATTAAAGGAAGCTGGTGCATTTTCTGATCCCAAAACCATTATTATGGCAACTTATATGCTTTGTGGGTTTGCCAATTTTGCCAGTATTGGCATACAGATAGGGGGTATTGGATCGCTTGCACCTACACGAAGGGTATTGCTGTCGAAATTTGGTATGCGGGCACTGCTCGGGGGAACCCTCGCAGGGTTGATGAGCGCCACCATTGTAGGAATGATACTGGGGTAATGAAACATGAACTGAACTTATTTATTACTTATTTCGAATAGATATTGGAAAAAATCATCCCAAAACAAATCATTGAACTTCTTGATGAAAAGGTTGCACAATACAACCAACCATTGTTTATTGAAACCGACCCCGTTTTTGTACCTCACCAATACAACCGCAAAGAGGATATCGAGATTGCCGGCTTTTTATCTGCAACCATTGCCTGGGGAAGCAGGGTTTCTATCATCAAAAATGCTTTGCGCATTATGCAACTGATGGATCATGCACCTTTTGAATTTATTATGAACCATACTGCCGAAGACCTTCGTGTCTTCGATGGATATGTACATCGGACATTTAACAGTGAAGACCTGAAGTATTTCTGTAAAGCATTGCACCATATTTACCATCAAAAAGGGGGCATGGAAAATATTTTTGCCAAAGGACTGCATTCTCAAAGCACTCAACCTGCTATACACTATTTCAAAAAAGTGTTTTTTTCTTTGCCTGATGCTCCGGTTCGTACAAAAAAACATATCTCCGACCCTGTGAAAGGATCAGCTGCCAAAAGGATCAACATGTTTTTAAGATGGATGGTTAGAAATGATCAGAAAGGGGTGGATTTTGGAATATGGAAAAGCATAAAACCCGCTCAACTATCATGCCCGCTCGATGTGCATTCGGGGAATGTTGCGCGCAAACTTGGTCTGATCACTAGAAAGCAGAATGATGCTGCAGCAGTAAATCAGCTCGACGCCAAACTTCGTTTCCTCGACCCTGCTGATCCTGTAAAATATGATTATGCTTTATTTGGATTAGGAGTTTTTGAAAAGTATTGATTTGAGTTGCTTTTTTACGATCAATCACTGAGATTGAACTTTATTGAAAAAGTAAAAATGGTCATTAAAACAATTCGTTCACAGAAATTTGCATCGCTGATGCTCAGATAATATATTTCAATCTGAGCATTATGATTTGATTACAAATGGGTAAAAGCATAATTGATTTGTAATAAATGCAATGTATCTTTATGTGTTGAGTTCTAAAATAAATAAAGACCCTGACCGGTATTTTTATTCTGCTGATCAAAAAAAGTGTTGGTATTGAGTTACTTTACCCATACCGATTTTATATTAACAAATTCCCTGATGCCGTGGTGGGAAAGTTCCCGCCCATAGCCACTTTGCTCGATGCCTCCGAAAGGTAGGCGTGGATCAGATTTCACAAAGTCATTTACAAAGCAGCAACCTGCTTCCAGTTTATGGTTGGCCAATTCAATTGCTTTTTGGTGGTTCTGACTAAAAATGGCAGATCCCAGTCCAAATTTGCTACTGTTGGCAATTCTGATGGCATCTTCAGTGTCTTTTGCCCGGATGATTGCTGCCACAGGTCCGAAGAGTTCTTCTTCCCATGCCGGCATTCCTGGTTTTACATTTGTAAGTATGGTAGGCGGATACCATGCACCGTTTTTTTCCGGTATTTTTCCTCCCAGCAGGCATTCTGCGCCATTTTCGATGCTTTTGATTACCTGGTCATGTAATTCATTTCTGAGTTTAAGGCTTGCCTGGGGCCCCATGTGGTTGTTTTCGTCAAAAGGGTCACCCATTTGTATTTCTTTCATCTTCTTAAGGAAAAGATTCTGAAACTCATCGAAGATTCTTTCCACAACAATGAATCTTTTAGCCGCTATGCAGCTTTGCCCGTTGTTGATCAGCCGGCTGGTGGTGCATTTTTCTGCTGCAAGTTCAAGGTCAGCATCTTCGAGGATCAGATAAGGATCGCTGCCCCCCAGTTCCAGTACTGTTTTTTTGAGTTGCTCTCCGGCTTTTTGGGCTACCGCCTTTCCTGCCTCAACACTACCTGTAAGGGTTACTGCCTTTACAAGCGGATTTTCAATGACCGGAGAAACCTCACTCCCTTTGATGCGTAGTGTGCGGAAAATGTGGCTTGGAAATCCTGCTTCTTCAAAAATATTCTCTATAGCCATAGCACAACCCATTACATTGGAAGCGTGTTTCAGCAATCCAGCATTACCTGCCATCAATGCAGGTGCAGCAAATCTAAAAACCTGCCAGAAGGGGAAATTCCAGGGCATGATGGCCAGAACCAATCCGAGAGGTTGATAGAGTATATAACTGGATCTCGCTTCTGTTTGCACCCTTTCTGGCTGGAGAAACCTTTCTCCGTTTTCGGCATAATATCTGCAAACCCAGGCACATTTCTCTATTTCAGAACGTGCCTGTTTGATGGGTTTCCCCATTTCTTTAACCATCAATATGGAAAGATATTCCTTCTTTTTTATTAATAAAGATGCAGTTTTTTCCAGTAAAACCGAGCGAAAAGAAAAAGGGGTGCTTTTCCAGTTATTCCATTCCTGATGTGTTTTATGGATGATAGATTCTACTTGTTTTTTAGTGTGAGGTTTATATTCGCCGGTTTTATCGTTTGTGGCGGGATTTATGGATGTAAACATGTATGATTGTTTTGTGCGTTAAATCATTGATTTTGTTCAAATGCAAAAATGCTAAATTATTTAATGAAATACAATAGTGATGTGCATATTTATTTGTAAATGAGCAGGAAAAATAATTTCCCTGAATAAATTATCTTGTTCCGTAAATGCAGTAATTATAACCCTGATCCAAAAGTTTATTCACCTGCAGTGATTAAGAATATGATCAAAAATTATGTTTACCATTTCCCCAAGCTTAAGGGTTTTGGGGTTAAAAGGGGAGTGTTTTATTCCCTTGTTATGGGAAGGGAAGATGTAAAAAATCAATCATGTTTATTCTGATGTCCGCTATTTTCACAAGTTTATAGCAGAGTTGCTTACAAGTCACCAATCATAATTCCCTGCTTCAATGTGAAAGTATCTGTCTGGACATCAATGCTATTGTAATGGATTGGTTTAACCATTTAAAGTTATTTGAAAATAGCTGTTCCTTTTTCTCCTTCAAGGGTTATATAACCCCTGAACATAGTTGGAGTATTAAATTTCATAACAATATTCCCTTCTTTATCTATGGCAATAATACCACCATTTGCTTGTTGCTCAGCAAGAATTTTATTTATTACCTCTTCAGCTGATTCCTCTAAGGTTTGATTGTTGTATTTTACTCTTGCTGCAATATCGTGTGCTACAACATTTCTGATAAAGAACTCTCCGTGTCCGGTTGCAGAAACCCCGCAGGATGCATTGTCGGCATAAGTGCCTGCACCAATGATAGGGCTGTCGCCAATGCGTCCATATTGCTTTCCAGTCATACCGCCTGTTGAAGTAGCCGCGGCAATATTTCCCTGCTGATCCAGGGCGACTGCCCCCACAGTGCCCAGTTTATAATCCTGCCAATGATCATTGGTGTCCAGATTGCTCCTGTCAGGATTTTTAACCCGGTTTTTAAGGAAGTGCCTGTATTGGTTCCATCGTTTTGTATCAAAAAAATAATCAGGATCAACAATTTCCAGTCCCTGTTCGTAAGCAAAAGTTTCTGCTCCTTTTCCTGTTAATAATACATGGGGTGAGTTTTCCATTACTTTTCGGGCAGCAGAAACAGGATTTTTAATGTTGGTAATGCCTGCTACTGCGCCTGCATTCAGAGTCATTCCGCACATAACAGAGGCATCCAGCTCGTTTTTTCCCTCCAAATTAAATACTGCCCCTTTACCTGCATTAAACAGCGGACTATCTTCCAGTATTTTTATGGCGGCTTCCACTGCATCAAGGCTAGTGCCGTTATTCTTTAAAATGTCTTCACCTGCTTTTAAGGCCAAACCCAGAGTAGTATGGTATTGCTGCTGCATACTATCTGTGAGGTTTTCTTCTGATACATGACCTGCACCGCCATGAATAACCAAAGCGAAATTGTTCTGTGCCGTAGCAGAAAAAATCGAAATTGTATAAAAGGCAATAAAAAGAATGATCTTATTACTCTTATTATTCTGATATGCTTTCATATTTGGCATTTAATCTTTGGACGACCTGGTTGGTAATATCGTGTTTATCATTGGCGTATAAAATACCACCCCCTGGTGAAAATCCTAATATATAATCATAATTAAGTTGCTCATTCATTTCTTCGAGCAGCGAAGTGATCTCGCCATAGAGTTCTATGTTCATTTCTATCTCCTGATTTCTGAGCTGGTTGGTGTAGGTTTCGTTAAGTTCTACCAATTCCTGTTGCTTCTGCATGAGTTCCTGTTCTTTAATCTGTGCCTGATCGGCTGATATGGCTCCTGTTTGTACCTGCTGATAAAAAGTTTCAGCTTCTTCCTGGAACTGTCTCTGACGACGCTGAATATCGTTTTCAAGCCTTCGTTGCTCCTGTTCAAATTCTATTTGTAATGTTTCGGCCAGTTGGAAATTTTGTATGAGAGAGTCAGAATCAACGTAAGCAATGTTTAGTTTTAACTGGTCAATTTGATCCTCTGTGCCTTGAATAACTTCCTCCTGCAATTGTTCGGTTTCAGTTTGTTCTGATGGAAAAAACCGGAAAACATACAAAACGATCAATCCTAAAAAAAGAATTATATTGATGATGGTTCCATTTGATATTTTGGATGTTTTGGATACCTTTTGCTTTGATGAAGAATTTTCCTGTTCTTCTGAGTTTTTGTCTTTACTGATGTTGTCTGTAGTCATGACTGGTTTTTTTATATGTAAAATTGAAAAATCTTATTTGATTATCATTGTTTTTAGAAATGTTTAATCAGAAACAAGTTTGGCAAAAAAATTTTATGCAAAGATAAAAAGTGCGATCAGACTACCTTGCTGTTTTATGAAGATTAATAAATCTGACAGAGTAACTTATTTTAATTCGTCTCAGCAAGAAAACACTTTTTTCTGTGTCTTTGATAAGAAATGGTCAAAGACAAGGCTTTCGAAGTTTTTGAATCTAAGGAGTTTATTTTTTCTAAATGACTTGTTCATCTGTTTATAATTTTCAATATTTTGATTATGAGGTGCTTATGGCTTTAATGAGGACCCGATAATGTCAGCGCTAC
>CAYPFV010000074.1:0-14822 GCA_964410015.1 uncultured Bacteroidales bacterium | reverse complement strand
TTAAGATAAATGGAACGCAGATGACACAGATTGAGCGGATTTGCACAGATTTTTTATATCAGCGATTATCTGTAAAATCAGTGTTATCAGCGTTCTAACTATTAATTATGGAAAATTATAAACAGATGAAAAAAACCATAACAGCAAACATTAGTGGAATTGTTTTTCATATTGATGAAGATGCTTATTTGAAACTGCAGGAATACCTCCATCTGCTTGAAAAACATTTTAGAAACTCAGATGGACGCGATGAGATTTTAGCAGACCTGGAAAACCGGATTGCGGAAATGTTTCAGGAAAAACTCACTACCCACAAAACAGTCATCACTATGGGTGATGTAAACGAAGTGATCATCCAACTTGGTCAACCAGAGCAGATCAGCAACAGCGATGAGCAGAACCAAAGTGAAGGGGCAAAAAATGAAACCAGCGAAAAAACCACCAAAAGACTTTACAGAGATGCTGACGACAAATATATTGCCGGCGTGTCGGGAGGACTGGGTGCTTTTTTCAATCTCGATCCCGTCTGGATAAGGATCGCTTTTGTTCTCTTTACTTTCTTTTACGGTTTCGGTCCGCTTTTGTACATCATTTTATGGATTGCTGTGCCCAAAGCTACTACAACTGCCGAAAAACTTGAGATGCGCGGAGAAAAGGTAAACCTTTCCAACATAGAAAAATCGATTAAAGAAGAATTGAAGGACCTGAAAGAAAACATCAAAGAATTTTCGGAAGAAACCCGCCGGACATTTAAAAAAAAAAGTGGTGACCTAAACCAGGAACTCAGACAGTCGCCGGCTCTGGGTTTTTTGTCCCGCCTTTTGGGTGTTATCATTGTGCTGGTCTCATCGGTTGTGTTGGTTACACTCATTACTTCTTTGTATTGGATGCCGGAATATAACCTGTTGGCACACCAGCATCACTTTTACGAACCTTTTTCAGAGGTCATCAGAAATTTTGACCCTTCGCCTGTGATGATGGCGCTGGGGCTAACAGGTATCCTGCTGGTTGCCGGCCTGCCTTTTTTGTGGTTCATGATCCTGGGGTTTCAACTTCTGTTCAATTTTAAAGCCAACCTGCGCATACCAGCCATCATCAGCTTTGTGCTGTGGTTTGCAGGAATAAACCTCATCGTTGTTTTTGTCCTCAATATGACCGTTTTTGCAGCGTAAGTGCATAGGTATGCTTATGTTGGCAAACCGGCAAACTAAAACAAAAAAAAGTTAACCTAATACCTGTTTTCAAACAATTATCATTTTTATTACTTTTGTTTATGACTATATTGTGCTGCTGAAAGAGCAATAGTCATGATACCTGATTGGTAAGCTGTCAAAACACATTTTCACTTTTAAATCCTAAAGTGCTTTCTGTAATTGGGAATCACAAAGTAATAAAAATTATGTCTGAATACAACATTGAAAATCCGGCAAAAATAACCGACAAGGAAAAACAGGAAATTTTAAACGATTACAAACTTGCTCACGAAAGCAGACAAGCAAGTATACTGGGGCGAAAAGAAGTACTTACCGGGAAGGCAAAATTTGGAATTATGGGTGATGGGAAAGAGGTAGCCCAGATTGCTATGGCAAAAATGTTTCGAAACGGAGACTGGCGAAGTGGTTATTACCGCGATCAAACCTTTGCATTGGCTACGGGAATGACTACCCTGGAAGAACTTTTCAGCCAACTCTACGGAGATACCAACCATGCATCTAACCCCAGCAACGGGGGCCGGATGATGAACAACCATTTTGCTACACATAGCCTGGACGAAAACGGCAACTGGAAAGACCTCACCCAACAGAAAAACACCAGTGCCGATGTGTCGCCTACCGCTGGTCAAATGCCCAGAATGCTGGGATTGGCTGTTGCCTCTAAAATTTACAAATACCATCCCGACCCTTCTGTAACTAAAGGATTTTCTAACCAGGGTAGCGAAGTAGTTTTCGGAACCATTGGCGATTCCTCTACCAGTGAAGGTCTGTTTTTTGAAGCACTCAACGCTGCCGGTGTCCTCCAGGTTCCTTTGGCTATCTCTGTCTGGGACGATGGTTATGGCATCAGTGTGCCTGTTGAATATCAAACCATCAAACAAAGCATTTCGGAAGCACTCGCCGGATTTCAGCGTAAAGAAGGAAAACCAGGGTTTGAGATTTTGAAAGCGCGCGGATGGAATTACCCCGAATTGATCGAAACCTATAAAAAAGGGATTGATATCTGTCGCTACGAGCATGTCCCCGTACTGTTTCATATCACACAGATTACACAACCCCTGGGACATTCTACCAGCGGATCGCACGAAAGATATAAAAGTGCAGAACGACTGCAGTGGGAAAAAGAGTATGACTGCCTTCACCAAATGAGAAACTGGATGATTAACGAGGGTATCAGCAACGCTAAAGAACTCGACGAGATTGAAAAAATGGCCCTGCAAAGGGTTAAGCAAGCCAAAAAAAATGCATGGAACAACTTCAGAAAACCCATTGAAAAAATGCGGCGCGATTTTATTGAAATGGTCAATGTAAACCAATGCAATTGTGTGAAACTTGATAAAATTGACCAACTTGTCCAGGAACTGAACCGAATCGGTGAACCCATTGTAAAAGATATTGCCAGCACGGGCAAGAAAATACTCCGCTTGATCTGCAACAACTGCTCCTCTGAAAAAACTTTGAAAAAACATGTGAGCGAATGGCTATCAAACAACCTGAAAGAGAACCGCATCAGATACAGCTCACATTTATACAGCGAATCAGAAAAATCGGCTTTGAAAGTACCGGAGATTGCCCCTGTTTATTCTGAAAAAAGCAAAAAGATTAATGGAAGGGAGGTTTTGCTGGCAAACTTTGATTATATCCTTGGCAACTACCCCGAAACTGTTATTTTTGGTGAAGATGTAGGCAAAATCGGAGGGGTAAACCAAACCCTGGAAGGAATGCAGAAAAAATATGGCGAATTGCGTGTGAGCGATACAGGCATCAGGGAAGCTACCATCATCGGGCAGGCACTGGGCATGGCACTAAGAGGACTCAGACCCATTGCTGAAATACAGTATTTCGATTATCTGATCTATGCTTTGCATGTGATGAGTGATGATTTGGCTACTACTCAATACCGCACCGTAGGCAGACAAAAAGCACCTATGATCATCAGCACCAGAGGGCATCGCCTGGAAGGTATATGGCACTCGGGCAGCCCTATGAGCATGGTCATTAACGCTATCAGAGGGGTGTATGTGCTGGTGCCACGAAACATGACGCAAGCAGCCGGGTTTTACAATACCATGATCAGATCCGACGACCCCGCTTTGATCATCGAACCCCTTAACGGATACCGCCTCAAAGAAACCATGCCCGACAATATCGGAGAATATACAGTGCCGCTGGGAAAACCCGAAATTCTCAGGCAAGGTGAAGACGTAACACTGGTAACCTATGGCTCCTGTGTAAGAATTGCTCAGGATGCTGTTGACCAACTCAGCGAGTTTGGCATTTCTGTTGAACTTATCGATGTACAAAGCCTGCTCCCCTTCGATATCAATCATACCATTGTGGAATCGCTCAGGAAAACCAATAAAATCGTTTTCTTGGATGAAGATGTCCCGGGAGGGGCAACATCTTACATGATGCAAAAAGTAATAGAAGAACAATCAGGATATCTTTATCTGGATGCAAAACCCTTAACCATTACTGCAAAAGAACACAGGGCTGCCTACAGCTCTGATGGCGATTATTTCTCTAATCCCAACGCAGAAGATGTTTTTGATACCATCTATGATATGATGCATCAGTATAAACCGGATCAGTTCAACAATCTCTACCCCTATTAAGCATGGCGTGATCCTGGTTATTTTTATTAGTGGAATAATAAGGGCAAAAAACCCAAGTAGGGACAATAAAAAGATGTAGCTTTTGAATCAAAGAAAAAACCTCTGCTGCCGGAACGCCGGCAGGCATCACGAATATTGAAAAGGGGCAAATTTTTCCAGGCAATATTAATTGTTTGTTTAATTATCACCTTTGATGTGAGAAATTTCTGTTACCTTTGTGCCACCAACAAAAACATGCACATTGAAGGCATGCTTTGTGGTTGGAGGATCATTGTCTCTTGCCTGGAAGAAAAGATGGTTCAAAATGCGAAAATGAGTTGCTTGTTGCAGGCATACATTTGGCTGTGGTTTTTGTTAAAAACAACAGCGACAAAGCCCATTTTTCATTTTAAGACTGAAAGCAATTGTTATGTACCTGAATGAATGTGGATGCTTTGCAAGAGAGTTCATTATAAAACTTTCACCAGAAACGAAACATATAACTGAACATGGATACAAAAGAGGAAAATTCGTCGCCCATTTTACTTGATGGGAAACGTTTATACTACAGTGTACTGGCAGGCGCTTTCAATGTTTATGAAAACCAGCGGATGCTCAACAAGATCAACGTTTTTCCGGTACCTGATGCAGATACAGGCACCAATCTGGCTTCTACCTTCCGCTCTATTGTTGAAAATTCTTCTCCCAGCAACAGCATCAAACACACTTCTGTTTCTATTGCTGAAGCCGCCTTAACGGGAGCAAGAGGCAATTCGGGGATCATTATCGCCCAGTTTCTTTACGGTTTCAGCAACGAATTGGAAGATGCCGGTGAAATAAGTCTGCAATCGATGGCCACAGCCATCAAAAAAGCTGTTGAATATGCTTACCAGGCCATTTCAAACCCCGTGGAAGGAACCATAATAACGGTGTTGAGAGAGTGGGCTGAGTTTATCTTTAAACTCAAAGATCAGTTTGAAAGCTTTGAGCAACTCCTGGAGCAAAGCATCGAAAAGGCACAGGAATCGCTGGCAAAAACACCTGAAAAACTTAAAATACTCGCTAAATCTAATGTGGTGGATGCAGGTGCACAAGGATTTGTCATCTTCCTGGAAGGCATTGGCGAACTTTTTAAAAAAGAAAATGTAAAGAAAATTCTGGAGTTTAAAACCGAATCGCAGGATCAGCAAGCAATCGTGCTGGAAGAGCATGGCGAAAGCAGTTACCGCTATTGCACGGAGGCTTTGATTTCGTTAGAGAAAACAGATAAAGACTCGATTAAGAAATTTCTTTCGGATATGGGTGATTCGCTGGTTATGGCCGGCCCGGAAAAAAGAATGCGGATACACATCCATACCAATGAACCTGAAAATGTTTTTGCCCACCTGGCAGACAGGGCAACCATCCACTATCAAAAAGTGGATGATATGAAAAGGCAAAACGAAATTGCCCACCGCAGAAAATACAACATCGCACTCGTAGTGGACTCCACCTGCGACCTGCCGGCCCCGATCCTCGAAAAATACCAGATTCATGTGGTACCGCTCAATGTATTTTTCGGACAAAGCCAGTTTCTCGACCGACTTACCATTACACAGGAAAAATTCTTTCACCTGCTCAAAACATCTGAAACCTACCCTACCTCTTCCCAACCTGCCATCAAAGATCTCACCAATACCTTCAGTTATCTGTCGACCCACTATGAATCAATCATAGCATTGCACATATCGGGCGTACTCAGCGGAACATATGCCAACAGTTTGAAAGCAGCGGAAAAAGTATACCAGGAAACCAACAGGAAGATTGATGTGCTCGATTCTAAAAAAACCAGTGCTACAACCGGACTGGTGGCTCTTCGTATAGCAGAAGCAATAGACAAAGGAATGCCGCATCACGAAATCGTTGAAAAGGCAAAAATATGGATTGAAGACTCATCCATATTTGTAGGTGCCCGTTCGCTCCGGTCTTTTATTAAAGGAGGCAGGGTTAGCCCGGCTAAAGGGCTGATCGCCAACATGCTAAATACAAAACCCATTGTAACCATTAAACCCGATGGTCGTGCTGTGCTGCACGACAAGGCTTTCAGCTCATCCGGAACCTTGAAAAAGGTGATTAAGCATACCAAAAATTTTACAGGGCAGAGAAAAGTCTGGAAATACAGCATCGTACATGCCCTTAACCCCGAAGGTGCTCAACAGTATGCCCGCGAAATGGAAATCATTACAAAACAAAAACCGGCATACATCATGGAGATATCACCGGTTTTGGCTATCAGCGCAGGTCTGGGCGTAGTAGCTGTTGCACTGGTTCTTGAATAGTATTTTTAACTTCTGATGAATCACACATGGCCAACACCCCGACAGATAACGGAGTGTTCGACCTGTCTGAAACTTTTAATAGTTTTCACAAAATTCCTCGAAAAACGCTTGTGGTTCGCGGCACGCTGGGCAATTTTTCAACGCTTTTTCGCCTTCGTATATATATCCGCATTTGCGGCAATACCACCTTACTTTTTTCTCTCTTTTGAAAACAGTGCCCTCTTTTACCCGGCTGAGCAATTTCAGGTATCTTTCTTCATGGGTCATTTCGGCTTGTGCCACCAGCTTAAAAGTGGTGGCGATGCGGCGAAAGCCCTCCTCTTCTGCAATACGTGAAAATTCAGGATACAACTCACTCCACTCCTCTTTTTCCCCATCAGCAGCTTTTTGAAGGTTTTCTGCAGTATTGCCGAGTGGCCCGGCAGGATATTTTGCAGTGATCTCAACCATATCGCCCTCCAAAAAATCAAAAAATGTTTTGGCATGCACCTTTTCCTGGTCTGAGGTTTCCTGAAAATAGCCGGCGATCTGCTCAAAACCTTCCTCCCTGGCTATGGCAGCATACATCTCATAGCGACGACTTGCCTGAGATTCTCCGGCAAATGCTTTCAGCAGGTTTTGCTCTGTTTGTGTTCCTTTTATACTTTTATCCATAATTGTGATGTGTTAATATTTAAAACTGTACTTTTATATATGGGGTTCATTTGAGTGTTTCCGGCAAATTCCTCAGCATTTCGGGACGTTCAAAAATACAGCCTTTTCATCAAACATAAACAGGAAACCCTTGACTTACTGAAATTTATAATGATTCTAAATAGAATGAACGGAAATGAAAGGGGGCAGTTTTAACCCTGTGGTGTAATTTTGGTTACGGAATGTCAATGGTAATCACGGGCGCAACCATGTACTTTGCTGCCCTGTGAAGAGTTGATCCGGGAAACATTTTTCACCTAAGACCTGAAAATGGTTTGATCGCGGTTTGGTCCGGTAGAAATGATGGTGACAGGCACCTCAGTATAATCTTCGATAAACTCTACGTATGCATGGAGTTCTGGGGGCAACTGCTCCCAGGAGGTGCACTCCTGAAGAGATGTTTTCCAACCTTTAAAATGTTTATAAACAGGATGTATATTTTCATTTTCAAAAGGTAAGGTTCGTATCTGCTGGCCTTTGTACAGATAGTCGGTACAAACACTGATCTGTCCGAAATGGTTGAGCACATCTGATTTTGTAAGTATCAGAGCGGTAACCCCGTTGATCATGATGCTGTGCTTCAGGGCAGGCAGGTCGAGCCATCCACAGCGCCGCGGCCGGCCGGTAGTGGAACCAAATTCGTTTCCATATTTTCTGAGCATTTCGCCCTGGTTATCAAATAGTTCGGTAGGAAAAGGTCCACTGCCCACGCGTGTGCAATATGCTTTTACGATGCCCAGCACCTGCCCAACACGCGAGGGAGCTATACCCAGCCCGGTGCAGGCACCGGCAGAAATGGTGCTGGAAGAGGTTACAAAAGGATAAGACCCAAAATCTATATCGAGCAAAGAACCCTGGGCACCCTCTGCCAGAATACGCATATCATCTTTGATAGACTGATTGATAAAAACCTCGGAATCAATAACAGGAAAAAGGCGCAGAAACTCAATGGCATCAAACCACTCTTTTTCATACTCGTCAAAACCCAATCCGTCGAGGTTACAGTTTTTCTTGTCAAAACTCAACTGATCAACTTTCTGCAAATGATTTTCCCTGAGTTGCCGGTATCTTTCATCAAAATGGTCTGTCAGGGCATCCCCCACCCTTATCCCCAGGCGTGCTACCTTGTCTGTGTAGGTTGGTCCAATACCTTTCAGAGTGCTCCCGATTTTCGCTTCTCCTTTGGAAAACTCGAGTGCAGCATCCAGCAGTTTGTGTGAAGGCAATATAAGGTGCGCCTTTCTGGATATAACCAACCGTTTTTGTATAATCTCTGTGGATAATTTTGTTTCCGATAATTCTCTCCGGAAAACAACAGGATCAATAACAACCCCGTTTCCTATGATATTGACAGCGTTTTCGTGGAAAATTCCCGAAGGCACTGTATGAAGGATATACTTTTTCTGATCAAACTCGAGTGTATGCCCCGCATTGGGTCCTCCCTGAAACCGGGCAACCATATTATACCCCGGTGTTAAAACATCCACGATCTTTCCTTTTCCTTCATCGCCCCATTGCAGGCCCAGCAAGACATCTACTTTGTTGTTTACAGCAGTCATGACAGCAATTTACAAAAGATTAAACATAAAAAAAGCCGTTATAAAAGCGGCTTTGTGAGAAATGTACCTCAAAAGTAATGGATTTTATTATACAGCAGAGAAAATGTTTGTAGCAATCAGTTATTTTTCCTGTTTTCGCATGCTTTGCAAATACCAAAAAGGGTAAAAGAGCGATTGGAAACGCGGAAACCCAGTAAATTGGAAACCGAATTCTGGATTTCCTGCAGGCGTGGATCGCAAAACTCCAACACTTTTCCACACTCGGAGCAAACCATGTGATCGTGCTGCCGGTACTTGAAGGATTTCTCGAACTGGGCAACATTTTTCCCAAACTGATGCCGGATGACAAGGTTGCAGTTTAGCAGCAACTCTATTGTATTGTAGAGAGTGGCCCTACTCACCCTGTATTTGTTATTCTTCATTTTAATGTATAAAGATTCTACATCAAAATGACCTTCGGTAAGATAAATTTCCCTTAAAATTGTAAATCGCTCAGGGGTTTTACGGTGCCCGTGGTTCTCAAGGTAAACAGAAAAAATTTTTTTTACACTTTCCATTACCTCAGATTCGTCATTACGGTCTTTCATGTACATGATAAAAAAAATATATGCCTGAAAATTAACAAATCGTTTTACGAAAAACTCTTAACAACTCAGAATGTTTTACGAAACGCTATTGTTAAGTATTATTTATAAATATGGGTGTAAAGGTAAAAAAAAAATTGTTATTTGTAATGATTATAAATAATTATTGCATGTACCTGAAATTCATTCAGATAAAAAGGATGTGCTGTACTATACTCGTCGGACGACTCAAAGTCGTCTGACGAGCAGAAGAAGTCATCTATTCAACAATATGCAGGAGAACCCGGTCATTTGCCTATACGCGAAACCTGCTTTACACCATTGATAAGTTTAATCTTCCCGATGAGGTTGTTCAGGTGGTGGGTATCGTTAACATAAAGCATAACCGTACCCTCAAAAGTTCCGGCATTGCTGTCGATATTGATAGACCGGATATTGATATTGTATTCACTGGAGATAAGATTGGTAAGGTCGTTAAGGATTCCGGTATCATCAATCCCCTTGATTTTTATACCGCTGAGAAAAGCAATGGCTTTGCCGGTGTACCACTTGGCTTTTACAATGCGGTAAGCGAATTTCGACATCATTTGAACAGCATTGGGGCAATTGGTTCTGTGGATTTTGATGCCATCGCTGAGGGTTACGAAACCGAAAACATCGTCGCCCGGAATAGGATTGCAACATGGAGACAGCGTATAATCAAGGGCTTCCATGCTATCGCCTATCAGGAGTGTATCGGTTTTTTCCTTTAGTTTTTTCCTGATGGGGTCCAGTTCGGATTCTGGTGTTTTAAAGTTGCCTTTGGGTCTTCCAAAAGGGTTTTTGAGATAATTCAGGATGCCACCTTTTCCACGCTCCGAGAGGTAATTTTTCAGGTCCTTGATTCCAAGTTTATCGGTAGAAAAATCATAATAGAGATCGACGGGTGCCTGCAATTTGAAATAATTCAGCAATTTCTGTATGTTTTCATGGTTGTTATCGATTTTGAGTTGCTTGAGTTTGCGTTCAAGTTTTTCTTTCCCATCTTCGGCAATTTTCTTTTTTTCTTCTTTGAGTGCTGATTTTATTTTGCCTTTGGCTCTGGCTGTGACAACGTAATTTAGCCAATCGGGTTTTGGCTTTTGCTTATCGGAGGTTATAATCTCTATCTGATCACCGCTTTTTAAAGGATGGCTAAGCGGAACGAGCTTATGGTTTAACTTGGCACCCAGACAGTGGTCTCCGATTTTTGTATGGATGCTGTAGGCAAAATCAAGCGCAGTTGATCCCAACGGAAGGGTTCGCAATTCGCCTTTGGGGGTGAAAACAAATATCTCATCAGAGAAAAGGTTCAGTTTAAAATCATCGATAAAATCAAGGGCATCTTTTTCGGATGTTTTCAGTATCTCCCTGATTCTGTTGAGCCACTTGTCAATGCTGCTTTCGCCACTTTTTGATTCCTTGTATTTCCAATGTGCCGCATACCCTTTTTCTGCCACATCATCCATCTTTTTGGATCTAATCTGCACTTCCACCCACTTTCCATGCTCACTCATTACAGTAGTATGCAAAGATTCATATCCATTGGCTTTGGGTATTGAAATCCAGTCTCTGAGGCGATCAGGATTGGGCCGGTAAATATCTGTTACAAAGGAATATACTCTCCAGCAATCTGCTTTTTCGCGCTCTTCGGGTGTATCAATAATAATTCGGATGGCAAATATATCGTACACCTCTTCAAAGGGTACTTCCTGTTTTTTCATTTTACCCCAGATAGAGCTGATAGACTTTGTTCTGCCTACAATGGTATATTTCATGCCCTGTTCATTGAGTGCATGCTTAATGGGTTTTACAAATCCCTCTATGAAGCGGTTCCTTTCTTCCTCAGATTCAACAATTTTGCGTGATATTTTATTATAGATGTCGGGGTCGGTATATTTCAAAGCCAGGTCTTCCAGTTCGCTTTTGATAGCATGAAAACCCAGGCGGTGTGCCAGTGGTGCGAACAGGTAAAGGGTTTCATTGGCAATTTTTAATTGCTTTTTGGGGGGCAGCGAATCGAGTGTTCGCATGTTATGCAACCGGTCGGCAAGTTTGATAAGGATCACCCTTACATCATCGGAGAGGGTGAGCAGCATTTTTCTGAAATTTTCTGCCTGCACTGAGTTGGTTTGGTCAAATATTCCGGATATTTTGGTTAAACCGTCAATGATCCTTGCTACTTCCTCATCAAAATAGGAGGCAATATCGGAGAGGGTATATTCGGTATCTTCCACAACATCGTGCAGCAGCGAACAAATAACGCTGGTAGTTCCCAGCCCGATCTCCT
The DNA here is from genome assembly GCA_964410015.1 of uncultured Bacteroidales bacterium. GTDB lineage: Bacteria > Bacteroidota > Bacteroidia > Bacteroidales > UBA7960 > SKVR01. Next base: position 3,552 of record CAYPFV010000074.1, on the reverse strand, counting down.
GCACAGCGATCTTGGCAACCGAAATGGGATGATAAATATAGGGTTCGCCGCTTTTTCTGCGGTGTTCTTTGTGTGCCTCGAGGGCAAAGTTGAAGGCTTTACGGATTTTTTTCCGGTCTTCGTCATCTGTTGTAGGCCTGCATACTTCCAGCAACGACCTGTATTGGTGAAGTATGTCCAGGGTTTCCTGGTCTTTACCAGAGTTGTTTTGTAACGTATTCTGATTTTGATCTTTTATTTCTGACACTTTGGCTGGTTATTTGGAATTCGACAAACATGCATACAGGTATATCAACAATTATACCTTTAGATCATCATTGCAAAGATAAGGATAAAGCGATACAGAATAAAGAGGTAATCTGGTATTTGGAATGCTAACCGGATGACAGTTCCCTGTACATGAGGTTTACGATGCCATCTGCCAGACCAATACGCGGAACCACCAGGATAGGGGCGCTGATGGCTTTCATGATAAAATGAAATATTTGCGCTGCCGGTACGATCACATCCGCCCGGTCGGGTCGCATACCCATCAGATGAATACGCTCTTCAACCGAAAATTTCCGCAGATGATGAAAAGCATATTCCATGTTGGTGAAAGGGAGGTTTTTGTCAGGCTCGCGTCCATAAAGACGCGCTATTTTATTTATATTGCCACCCACACCCACACACAGCACATTAGGGTAACTGTCTTTGATGTCTTTTAACCATTTTTCCAGATGCTCCCATTCTTTTTTCTTCACTTTTTTGTTGAGCATACGCACGGTTCCTATTTTAAAAGAGTGTGAGCGTTCGGTGCCCTGATGACTTATAAGCGAAAGTTCGGTGCTTCCGCCTCCAACATCCACATATAAAGAATACTCATAATCTTTCAATAAATCAATATTTTGTACCGAACTTACAATTTTTGCTTCCTCAACCCCATCAATGATCTCAATATTTAAACCGGTTTCTGTTGCCACATGTTTGATTACCTCTTCTTTGTTGTATGCTTCACGCATGGCGGAGGTAGCACAGGCTCTCACTGCCACGGGTTTGATAACCTCTATGAGCAACTGAAAAGCTTTCAGCGTTTTGATCAGTTCCTGCTCTTTTTCTTTTGAAATGCGATGATGCAAAAAAACATCCGCTCCCAAACGCACGGGCACCCTCATCAGCGAAGCTTTTTCAACCACTACCCGTTTTTCTTTTTTATAAACATTGGAGAAAAACAGCCTTACAGCATTAGAACCAATATCGATAGCAGCCAATAACATAGTTGTCAATCAATGATTTACAAACTGAGATTTGAAATAATTGTAAGTTTCTATTTGCGAATTTAAAGGAGGATTATCGTCTATCTTGTATTGGTTCAAATTATCTTTCCCCAGCAAACGTGCCTTGGTATTGTCCCTCCATTGAATATCGAGCATGGTTTGAAGGATTTTTTTCAGGTGCGCATCCCATACCGGCACACCTACCTCTATCCTGTTGTCAAGATTTCTGGACATCAGATCGGCGGAAGTTATGTAATACTCCGGATTGCCATTGTTATGAAAAACCAAAACCCTGGCATGCTCCAGGTATCGCCCTACTATGCTTATGGCTTCTACATTTTCACTCAATCCTTTTACACCTGGAACCAAAACACAAATACCCCTTATGATCAATCTGAATTTTACTCCCTTTTGTGAAGCGGCATAGATTTTTTTTACCAGGGTTTCATCGACCAGCGAATTTAACTTTAAGGTAACGCTCGCGGGCAATCCTTTTTGGGCGTTGCTCATTTCGCGGTTGATCATTTGTATGACAAACTTTCTGGTTTTGAAAGGAGACAACACAAGGTATTTGAAAACATAAGGTGCAAAATAGGTTTTTTTAAACAGATCGAAAACCTGTTCTATTTCTGAAGTAATCAATGGGTTGGACGTTAACAGACTAATATCGGCATAAATCTCACTGGTACTTTCATTGAAATTTCCTGTGCCTATATTGGCATAATTAACCAGTTTTTTTCCTTCTTTACGCTGAATGAGGATCAGTTTGGAATGAACTTTCAACCCTGCTGTTCCATGGATAACCTCCACCCCTTCTTCCTGTAGTTTTTCAGACCAGTAAATATTGGCTTTTTCATCAAATCTTGCCTGTAACTCCAGATAAACCGTTACCATTTTGCCGTTGCGTGCTGCGTTGACCAGTGCATTGATCACTTTTGAATCGCTGGCCACCCTGTACAAGGTCATTTTTATGCATTTTACCCGTGGATCGATAGAAGCTTCCCTGAGCAGGTCGATAACATACTGAAAAGATTGATAAGGGAAATTCAGCATGATATCCTGTTTTTTCAACACCGACAAAATGCTGTTTGATCCCGACAATAGTGGATGTGGCAAAGGTGGTGCCTGTTCGTATTCCAGATGAGGATCGCCCACATTAGGAAACTCCATAAAATCTTTGAAATTATGATAACGCCCTCCTTTCATCAGATTATCTTTTTTGGAAATTTTCAATTTATCCAACAACAACTTCAATATTTTATCGGGCATATTTGCATCATAAACAAAGCGTACTGGTCTTCCTTTTTTGCGCTGTTTCAAACTTTCGCTCATCCTTTCCATTAAACTTTTCGACACATCGTGGTCGATCTCCATTTCTGCATCGCGGGTTATTTTGATTGTGAATGCTTCATATTCTTCATAATCAAAAATAGAGAATATATCGCTCAGGTTAAACCTGATTACATCATCAAGAAGGATAATGTGGTTGCGTTGGTCTTTTTTGGGCAGGATCAAAAAGCGTGAAAGAGAAGAGGTGGGTACTTTAATGAGTGCGTATTCATCTTTTGCCCCGCCTGGCGAATTCCTGAGTATTACGGCCAGGTAAATGGATTTATCCTTCAGGGAGGAAGATTTTTTCCAGTTGCGCAACATGATAGGAAAAAGATTGGAGCGTACATGTTCTCTGAAATATTGCCGAACAAACACTCCCTGATCATCGGTAAGTTGCTTCTCATTGATCAGAAAAATATTCACTTTTTCCAGTTCTTTGAGAAGGTATTCATAAATTTCCAAAAACCGCTTTTGATGCTCGAAATCAATCTTGTTGATCTTTGCCAGCACTTTATCAGGGGCGTCTTTAAGGGTTATATCGGGGTCAGACAGATCGAGAAGCCGGCGCCAGGTTGCTACCCTTACACGAAAAAACTCATCGAGGTTGTTGGAGAATATACCCAGAAACCGCATTCTTTCAATAAGGGGAACTCTTTCATCGGCGGCCTCCTGCAGTACTCTTTCATTAAAGGATAGCCAACTGATCTCCCGGTTACGCATGAGTGGTTTTGGCATAGAAAAGATTTATAAATTGTTATATGATAAAGAATAAAATGAAAACTTAAACATGTAAACCAACAAACATATAAAATGTTAACGGTTATTTTCATCTGTTTATAATTTTATTAAATAGGTCAGATGGAGCTCGCCAAAACTCCGGTTTTGTATTTTTTTCCATACCATGAATTATAATCATCCGCGTGTGTGTCAAAAACTTTGTCATGGCTCGGTTCATCTGTTCATA
>CAYPFV010000073.1:0-15230 GCA_964410015.1 uncultured Bacteroidales bacterium | reverse complement strand
CCAACAAACCTACACACGAAAATTCCCTTGAAGAATGGCAAAAAACAATGGATATAAATGTAAACGGTGTTTTTCTATGCACAAAGTATGCTGTTCGACACATGATCCAAAACGGAGGCGGTAGCATCATCAACTTGTCATCAATCTATGGAATTGTAGGTGCCGGAGACATTCCCGCTTATCATGCCAGTAAAGGCGCTGTAAGATTAATGACCAAGAATGACGCAGTCTTTTACGCTGCTGAAAATATCAGGGTCAATTCCGTTCATCCTGCCTATATCTGGACTCCTTTGGTAGAAAAGATGGGAAAAGATATGGGGCGCGATATAGAGGAGTTCAAAAAAGAACTGGCTGACAAACACCCCATAGGTCATATTGGTGAACCCGATGATGTTGCATGGGCTGTAGTATACCTGGCCAGCGACGAGTCTAAATTTATGACCGGTAGCGAACTGGTCATTGATGGGGGATATACCTGCGTCTGATCATTTATTTTATGAATAAATTGTTGAATACCTAAATTTAAAAATATGAATCCTACAACTGATGAATTAATAAAAAAAAACATAATTGATCATTTGATCTGGGACGACAGAGTGGATGCCAACGATATCAAAGTTGTGGTAAATAAGGGTGTGGCCAAACTTGAAGGCACTGTGCCTAATATATTATCCAAAAACAATGCAGAAAAAGATGTCTTCCAGCTAGAAGGTGTTAAAATGGTAGAAAATCATCTTGATGTGGCTTTCCATACCAGCAAAACAAGACCAAAGGATTCACTCATCGCTACCAACATTGAAAACAAATTATTGTGGAACAATCAAATCGATGAATCCGGTATTGAGGTATCATGCTTCAATGGCATTGTAACCCTGAAAGGTAGCACACCTTCATACTGGCAAAAGAAACTTGCTGAAGATATTGCCCTTTCATCTGATGGAGTTATGATGGTTAGAAATGAACTTAGTGTAAAGATGGTGAAATCGGTTATTGACATGGATATTGAAAAAGACATCAGAAATGCATTTCAGAGAAGTGTAATGATCGAGGAAGATAAAATCGATGTTACTGTACACCATGGGACTGCCCTGCTTAGGGGGGTGGTTCCCTTTTATGCCATGAAAAGAGAAGCACTTGATATTGCCATGTTTACTGCTGGTGTTATTGATGTAAGAGACGAAATTGCTATAGGGTAAATAATTTATTTGCGGTCTGTTTTAATACACTTGATTAATGTTTCGAAATGAAAAGAAATGGTTCATGAGTTTTAACATGTCCATACATTGGTAATGGTTTACCCTCAAACGCAAACCTGAAACCGTTGACCTTTATCAAAACACAAGTCGGGGGGGAGGGCAGATATTTCTCCCTGGCTTTTTTTTGTCATCAATTTTATTCAAATATGCCTGTACACAATAAAGAAATTGGAAATATGCTCAATCAGGTAGCTGATTTTCTCGAAATTAAAGGAGAAAACCAGTTCAGGGTACGATCTTACCGCACTGCGGCACAAACCATATCAGGAATGGGGCAGAACATTACCCAACTGGCAGGAAAAAAAGACATCAAAGAACTTCCGGATATTGGAGAAAGCATGGCAGAAAAAATTGAAGAAATTGCGGATACCGGAAAATTAAAACAACTGGAAGAACTTAAAAAAGATTTACCTGATTCACTCATCCAGATCATGAAACTCGAGCAGTTGGGACCGCAGCGAACCAAAAAACTTTACCAGGAGTTGGGAATAGAATCCATTAGCGAATTGAAACAAGCTGCCCAAAATGGTGAAATAGAAAAGCTTGATGGATTTGGAAAGAAAACAGCACATAAGATACTGGAGGAAATAAAAGATTTTAAAGAAAAAGGCGGATCAGAAAGGATTAAACTCAACGAAGCAGAAGAAATAACAAAACCTCTTGTAGAATATCTTCAGAAAGAAATTAATAACATTACTGTTGCTGGAAGTTACAGAAGAAGAAAGGAAACTGTAGGCGACATTGATATCATCGGAACCGCCAAAGATTCATCAAAAGCAATGGAGCACTTTGTGAATTATGATGAAGTGGAAGAGGTGATCTCAAAAGGGGATACCCGCTCGACTATAAAACTGAGAACCGGACTGCATGTTGACATAAGGATCGTTTCTGAAAAATCATTCGGAGCAGCAAAATTATACCTTACCGGATCCAAAGCACACAGCATTGCACTGAGAAAAATCAGCAGGGAAAAAAATTATAAACTCAACGAGTATGGCATTTTTGAAGGCAAAAAACAACTTGCCGGAAAAACCGAAAAGCAAATGTACAATACCCTTGATCTGGATTATATTGAACCAGAACTTAGAGAAGACAATGGCGAGATTGAAGCAGCTAAAAATAATAAACTACCTGCTCTGGTGGAAATAAAACATATAAAAGGCGACCTGCATACACATACCAATGCCACAGATGGCAAATCCTCTCTCCAAGAAATGGCAAATGCAGCACACGATAGGGGATATTCTTACTTTGCTGTCACCGATCACTCCAAAAAGGTTTCTATGGCTCACGGTTTAGATGAGAAAAGACTTGAGCAACAGATCAAAGAAATTGATGAACTGAATAGTAAATTCAAAAATATGAAGATCATCAAATCGATTGAAGTGGATATTCTGGAAGATGGTACGCTTGATCTGCCCGATAGTATTTTGAAAGAACTGGATATGGTAGTGGCATCTATTCACTACAACCGAAACCTGCCCGAAAAAAAACAAACCCGAAGGGTTTTGAAAGCTATGGAAAACCCGTATTTCAACATCCTTGGCCATCCGGGTGGAAGACTTATCGGCAAAAGAAAACCTTACGATATACAGATGGAAACCATTTTGAAAGAAGCGAAAAACAACGGATGCTTTCTTGAGATCAACAGTAACCCCGAACGCCTCGATCTGAGCGATGAATATATTAGACAAGCAAAGGAATCAGGATTGAAACTGGTTATTTCTACTGATGCTCATTCACCAAATAATCTGCAATATATCAAATATGGGGTAGCACAGGCAAGGCGCGGATGGATGGAAAAAGATGATATCATCAACACTAAGAGTTGGACCAAACTCAAAAAACTATTGAAAAGAAATTAAATTTTATCTTAACCGGGAAAGAAAAAACAGTTTTTTAATCATTCTATTATACCAATATATTTTTCACTTAAAAAATCAAACAGATGAAAACACTAAAATTGATCAATGAAAAGATTTCTAAAGAAACAAATACCGGATTATTATTATTATGGGTCTTGTTGTTGTTTTTTATTTCTGCATGCAACAATCCGCAAAGAGAGGATAGGGATCAAACTACCAATGAAGCTCTTCAGGACGATTATATGCAAAATGAGGAAGAAACTGAGGTGGTTTTTACAGAAGAAAAAGAGGAAGTTGTTTCTGAAATTGAGAAGCAAATAGAAGAGGGCGAAAAAAAACTTCAGGAACTACGCAATGAAATGGAGCAATCCAGCGGAGAAGCAGAAGAGGAATATCAGAAAACAATCAATGAACTGGAAAATAATCTGCAGGAAGCCAGAACCAGATCTGCTGAAATTAAGCTTTATACAGAAGAGCAATGGAAGCAGGCCAAACAGGAATCCGAAGATTTTAGTTCAGAAATGAAAAGAGAAATAGAAGAAATTGATCTGGAAACAGATAATGAGAATGAAAATAATAATGAGCAGTAAGCCGGTTTTTGGGGTCAACCCCCGAAAAAGTATTTCTTCTGAAATCACAATCAGATTTTTTCAGTAAAAAGAAAATTAGAAATGTATATATCCGGCAAAAGGAATTTTGATAGGGTTCCTTACCTCATCTGCGATCATATTAACGGGTAAAGCAAATAGGAACAGCCAAAATGAATATATGCTAAAACATATTTATAAACCCTGAAAATACAGCAAGCTATGAAACGAAGTCTTAAAAACCTGAAAGAATACACAGTAGAAACGAAAGACAGACAAAAAGGGAACGTAAAAGACTTTCTTTTTGACGAGGACAGATGGATCATCCGGTATCTGGATGTTGATTTCGGCAGTTGGATGAAAGATAAGAGAGTGTTGATACCCAGAGTCTTCCTGGAAAAACCCGACTGGGAAAACAAAAATTTTCCTGTAGAACTCGACAATGAACTGATAGATAAGTGTCCAACATTAGATGAAAAAACACCTGTGTCAAGAGAATTTGAGGAAAAATTAAATATGTATTATCAGAAAGAATTCTACTGGATGTATCCCTATTCATTGCCCATGGGTAACTATGCTTATTTTCCCGCACGGCCTCTCAATTTGCCAACAAAACACATCAGCGAAGATGAGATAAAGACCAATCTGAGGAGCTTTAAGGAAATTAAAGGATACACCATTAAGGCAAAAGATGACAAACTCGGCCATGTAGAGGATATTATTGTGGATGATATCGACTGGCAACTGGTTTACTTTGTTATAGACACCAGCAACTGGCGACCATGGAGCAAAAAAGTGCTCATTTCGGTTACTTGGCTTACCGATATCAACTATTCCCTCATGGAGGTATCTGTTGATCTGCATACCGAAACCATTAAAAACGCTCCTGAGTTTGATGCCGGACATCCGGTTGATGTTGAATATGAGAAAAATCTTTTCGGACATTACGAAAAAGATAAAAAGGAGTAGTACTGATCAAATAAACCCAATGATTAAACAACTTAAAACCTGATAAAAATGCTGGAAATTCAAAAAAAAGTAATAGAAAATCTTTCCAACGATAAAGAACTGTTTGTAAAAGAAATTAAAAAATCCATAAAATGGTTAAGCAAACCTGAAACAGAGCAATTAAGAAGTTGGCTGTATTCCCGGTTCTGGAAAACACATCAAAAAGAGATTTCGGTGGCTTTTAAACATTCTGTTACGATTGAAACACGTAAAGAAGAAAAACACTTAAAATGAAAATTGTTATGGTAATGGGGTTACCCGCTTCGGGCAAATCTTTCTTTGCAAAACATTTGGCCAATAATATTGGTGCTGTATATCTGAATACTGATATTTTGCGCGAAAAAATGCACAAAAAAGGAAAATATGATGAAGAAACTAATCATCAGATATACAGGCAATTGCTTTTTGAAGTGATTGGAAATATCCGCAGAAAACATGATGTGATCGCTGATGGTACTTTTCAGACAAATGCACTGCGCCATTGGTTTAAAAATAACATTGAAGAAACCGGTAACAGGGTACATTTTATTGAAATTGCAGCCAATGAAGAAACCATAAAAAAAAGGATGGAAAAAAACAGGGAACACAGTGAAGCAGATTTTGATGTGTACCTGAAAATTAAAAAAAAATACGAACCCATCAGGCAAAAACACATGGTTCTGTATTCAGATAAGATGGATGTAGATGAAATGATAAAGAAAGCAAAAATGTATTTGTATGGATAAAAATGATGTAAAGCAAATAAGAGATAAATGTCTTTTGCCGGATACATGCACCGAATGCAAATTGGTGGAAACCCATATCTCATGGGTACTGCTTGCCGATCATTATGCATTCAAGATCAAGCGACCGGTAAAATTTTCCTTCCTCGATTTTTCTACCCTGGAAAAAAGAAAGTTCTTTTGCGAAAAAGAGGTTGAACTGAACAGAAGACTGGCTCCTGATATGTATCTGGATGTGCTGCCCGTCAACCAATACAATCAAATTGTTGACAAGGATGTGGCAGATGAGGAAAATATAAAGGATTATGTCGTGAAGATGAAAAGAATGGACAACAATAAAGAGATGGATAAGATGCTGTTGAACGATCAAATAAACGAATCCCATTTGGATAAAATTGCTCAAAAAGTGTCTGCTTTTCATCAAAAAACCAGGATTGTAAAAAACGCTTTTGATACCAATGGATTTCAAAGAGAGTTTGCTGCCATTGAAAAAATCCTGTCTCATGAACAACATCATGAACTGCATGGCGAATGGGGTGAACAGGTGAAACATTGCATAGAAAAATCAAATCACTATCTCAATGTCAACCGAAGTTTTTTCAATGAACGCATTATTAATGACTTTCAACGCGATTGCCACGGCGACCTCAATGCCACCAACATTTTTGTTTATGACGATCCGGTAATCTTTGATTGTATCGAATTTACTGATGATTTCAGATTTATCGATATTCTCAGTGAAATTGCTTTTCTGTGTGTAGACCTCGATTTTTGGGGTAAGGAAGGTATGAGTGATCATTTTCATCAAAAATACCTTGAACTGATGCAACTGAAGGAAAGCAGGGAAGATCAGCAACTCTTTGCCTTTTACAAAGCATACAGGGCTAATATAAGGGCGAAAGTTACCCTGCTGAACCTCGAAAAAAAACAATCATATGATGAAGAAAAAGTAAAGGATATAAAGCATTACTTTGCTCTTATGAATGGTTATTTGGAGAATTTATCTGCTTAAAACCATTATTTTAAGTATTATATGATCTGAAAAATCAAAGTTGTATGGTGAAATAATATTTGACATCTTCTATGTATTGTGTTGCCTGATGGTAACTATTATCGCCCCGCCAAAGATTGGTCAGGTGTTTTGACCATTATTGCTGCCAATACAAATGCGGCTCTGCCGCTGGTTAAAAACGCAATAGCAGCGGGTGTATTGGTAGTGAGTAAATGCATTTTAATTGTTACATGGCTGCATTGCAGTGGTAATGTTAAAAACAAAGGATTAAGAATTTTGCCTGAAATGAATGAAAAAGATATGAAATCTTAACCTGCATTTTATGGAACATCTTGAAGAGTATATAGAATATGTTGCAAAAATAATAGAGTCGGTAGGTGTATTAATCATTGCAGGGGGTAGTATATTTCTTCTTGTCAAATTTCTTTTTTCAATTATTTCATTGTCAGGCATTGCCTATAGCCAGCTCCGGCATGATCTGGGTAAAGTGATATTGCTCGGGTTGGAAATTCTTGTTGCTGCCGACATTATTGCAACTGTTTCCACCGAACCAACTATGAACAGTGTGCTTGTGCTGGGCATGATTGTGCTGATAAGAACTTTTCTCAGCTTTTCCATACAGTTGGAGGTAGAGGGGAGATTGCCGTGGGAGAAGAAGAAAAATAAGGACTTTCATTAAATCGTATCTGCAGATACGGTCAAATATACCGAATTCTCTGTTTTAATCCCGGGGGTGGATCATTGTTCCCATTTTATTCTGAGCGTGATGATATAAGACTCTATTGTTCAATGAACACATCAATGTTTTTTTTATCCTTCGGTAAGGATTTATTTTTATGTTTTAAAACATACTCAGAAGGAGCCATCTTATATATTTCCCTGAAACATTTTCTAAAATAAGACACATCGTTGAAACCTACCTCAAAAGCCACTTCACTTATATACAAATTGTTTTGAGTAAGTATTTGAGCTGCACGCTTTATTCGAATATATTTAATCAAAGAGTTGACGGAGATATTCATGAGTGATTTCACTTTTCTGTATAAACCTGCCCTTGAAACACCCACCTCAGCACTTAATTGTTGCACATTAAAATCAGCATTTGATATATTTCTTTCTATTATCTGTTTTGTTTTATTAATAAACTTATCATCGGGTGAAACAATTTGTATTCGTGAATTATTGAGGTCGAAAATTGATCTGTATTTTTTCTGCAATTTCAACCGGTTATCAGTAATGCTTTCAATTACCGCATTCAAATGTTTAATATTAAACGGTTTGGTAAGATAGGCATCTGCCAGCAATTTCATTCCTTTTATTTTATCCTCAATATCTGCTTTTGCAGTAAGTAAAATTACTGGTATGTGAGACGTTTCGGTATTGTTTTTTATTTTTTCTAAAAACTTAAACCCATCTGTATGCGGCATGATCAAATCACTCACTACAATGTCGGGATGATGTTCACGGACTGCTTTGATTCCTTCAAAACCATTTTCGGATTCAAAAACGTTGAATTTATTGCTGAGATAATTCACCAGATAATTTCTCAACTCAAAATTATCTTCTACAACAAGAACCGTTTTCCTGTTTGTTACCTTTCTTTTTTCTACGACTGATTTTTTGTTTATTGGTGTAACAAGAGGAGATAAATCATCAGAAATATGACTGTTAGGCTTCAAAAATTTCATCACACAATGATGGTTATAACTTTTTTTTGAAGTAAAGTGTTTGTTTTTTGATTTTTGTACGTGTTTTTGCAAAGGCAAGATTATCCTGAAAACTGATCCTTTGCCTATCTCTGACTCAACTTCTATTTTGCCCCCATGCATATTCACTATTGATTTGGAAATGGATAATCCCAGACCAAAACCCGTAGCAGGGTTTTGGGTTGCTTTATTATCCTCCTGGTAGAAAGTTTCAAATATTTTTTGTGTACTTTCTTTGTTTATCCCTGCACCTGTATCTTTTACACTAATAGCTACCATGGGTAATGCCTTTTCCTGAGGCGTGGTTTCGGGGTTGTCTGGAATATTTATTTCATTGACCTCTAATTCTATTAGTCCGTTTTGGTTTGTATATTTCAGTGCATTGGATAAGAGATTGTTAAAGACCATCTCCATTTTTTCAGGATCCAAACTCATAAACAGTCCTTTTGTATGATCTGATAATTTTAGGTTGATCTTCATAAACCTTGCATAATCTTCGAAGCAATTGATTACGTTTTTTATCAATTCCGACAAGTTTACGTTTTGTTTTCTTATTTTCAAAGAACCACTTTCCAGTTTCCTGAAAGTGATGATCTGATCAAATAGGTTTAATATTCTGGAAGCATTGTTGCGCATGGTATAAAGAGAAGACAGATACTGGGTGTTTTCCATCTCTTTTTTGTGCGGGAAATCTGCTATCAGCTGGTCAAGTGGAGCGATGATCAATGTGAGTGGTGTTCGAATTTCATGGGATATATTGGTGAAAAATTTAATTCTCATCACATCCGCTTCATGAAGTTTTTTGGTCATCAATCGTATTCTTTCTGAACTTTTAATGATCTTCTGGTTGCGTAATGTCAGTTCATTTTTTTGTGCACGCAATATTTGGTTCTGTTTTTTTAACTTTTCTCCTTGTTCGTATATTTTTTCTGTTCGGATAAACACTTCCTGTTCAAGTTCCTGCCTCCTTTTTTTTATGCTTTTTACATGGTAACTATGCAATAAGTAAAGCATAACTCCGATAATAGAGAATATAAAACCCAGAAAATGAGGTGTTTTGTAGAAAGGTGCCAATACATGAAGCGAATAACGCCGGGTGTTATCCATCCATACGCCGTCATTGTTTGTAAACTGTATTTCGAGCGTATATTTCCCGGAGGGCAAATTCATGACCGTGATTTCCGGATTCCCTTCAATATTTATCCAATGGTCGTTGAGACCTTTTATGCGATAGCGATAGTAGTTTCTTTCAGTTGTTGAATAATCTACCGATGCCAGTTTGATTTGCAAAATTTTATGTTTGGGCTTTAAACGAATTCTTCCATCATTTTTTAAATGCTCACTATATAAAATCCCGTTAACATCTTTTCTTTCATTATTTAGCAATAATTCTTTTATGAAAAGTGATGGTTCATATTCGGATGTTTTTACAGAATCAGGATCGAAAAAAGTTATCCCATTCGCACTGCCAAAATATAATATACCTGATGAGTCGATGAATCCGGAGCCATTTTGAAACCTGTTGGAAGAAATTCCATCCGCTTCAGTGAATTGATAAAAACTACCCTGGGATTTGTCAAACTTAAAAATTCCACCTCCATTTGTTGAAACCCACAGGTTGTGATCATTATCTTCCAAAATCATTTTTACAGATTGGTTTTTCAATCCCTGCATATCGTTATATACGCTGAAACTTTTTTCTAACCTGTCATACCTGAATAGTCCGCCACCATCTGAACCAGCCCATACAATGCCTTTACTATCCTCATACAAACACAAAATGCTCCGATCCTGTATATGCAGTTTTTTTTGATTGGATATATTATGGTGCGAAAAAGTTCCTGTTTCATTACAATATGTATTAAGTCCGCCACCATCTGTTCCTACCCAAAGAACACCTTCCGAATCTTCAAGAAGTGATAAAACCTTATTGCTGCTTATCGAATGCGGATTATCTGGTTCATTTGTAAAAGTGGAGAACCTGTTTTCCCTACGATTGTAAAAAACCAATCCTCCGCCCCAGGTAGCAATCCACATACTTCCATTGCGGTCTTCTGTGATATCCCAGATTTTGTTGATGTCTTCTCCTGCATCCCGGATGTGCTCATGCAGAAGATAATGTTTCAGATTACCCGATTCAGGATCATACTGATAAATCCCATTGCCAAAAGTGCCGATCCATATGTTTTTTCTGCTGTCCTGATATAGTTTGTAAACAACACCATTTATATGATGAAGTGCAGAATGTTTGTCTTTTTGATCTTGCAATGTATTTGCATCCAGTATCATAAATTTGCTTCTGGTAGCAATCCAAATATGGTTGTTTTGGTCTTTGAGTAACGACCTTACATTTTGATGAGATTCATCAAATTCATTGAAATTAAGAACGGAAAATTGTGTTTTATTGTGGTATTTGACAAACAGTCCTTTTTCAGTTCCAACCCAAAGATTGTTTTGATGGTCTTTGTAGATTGCTCTTACAGCACCCAGATTCTTCACATCATTATTCATTGCTGTCATTTCCGAAAGATTTTTTGCACCTGCAGGTAATTTAAATATCCTTCCTTTAAATGTTCCCAAATAATGGTTGTTGTTTTTATCAACGAATGTGCTTGTGATGGTTTGCTTAGGTTCGATTGTTTGAACCATGCTGTCAATATTCAAAAAATTATTGCCTGTATTATGATTTGAAAAGATGGATGCATCAATGTTTGCTTTTTTACTTTTAAAAGTATTTTTTCCGGTATTGATTTTCCAAAACTCATTAGCATCAGTAGCAAACCATATCTGTCTTTGAGTATCTTCGCCAATTGTTTTCACAAAAATACCCTTTAACGGTTTTTTTTTAGGATCATCTGAATATTCTCTGATGAAAATATCTTTTGATGCATCATATAAATTCAGACCACTGCGCGTACCAACCCACAATCTTTGTTGAGAATCGATATACAGAGATCTTACAGAATTGTTCGATATAGAGGTAGAGTCTGTTGGGTCGAATGAATAATGTCTGAACGCTTCACTGTCGTATCTGTACAAACCATTTTCAGTACCAATCCATAAAATTTTATCTTCGTCCATAACTAAATCATACACGGTTGTGTTTTGCAGATGTTTCTGGAAGTATTGTGCCCCAACGGGTAAATTAGTGAATAATAAAAGGGTAATGACTGAATTTGCTAATAACTTTTTCCTCATAAATATTTTGATTTTGATCTGGTTTGAAGAGATTTTCCGGATGAGTGTCTTTTCGAATTCAATTAGTCCTGATTAGAAACAAAAATATCAAAATTAAAATCATGATTCTGCAGATTTATGAATGGAAATGGGTACTTATATCTCAATATAGCTATATTTTATTCTAAAAAGTCTGTTCAGTGAAAATAAAAACCTTGTTTGGTATAATTTAAAGACTCGAGAACACATGTGTTTTCTTTCATACCACTGAGACTATATAAATCATATTTGAAACAGAATTTATCCCCTACCGCATTTTACTTACCATATCTTAGTATTTTAAAAAATGGTTTTTTTCAATGAATTATCAAGGTTTTCATTTTAATATAAATGTATCCAATTAATTTCTTAATAACTTTTTACTGGCTATCCAGCTATTCAATTATTCTACAACTAAAGCAAACAACTTATGAAAAAATTAACATTTTCAATTAAGATTTTAAAGGCTCTTGTCATTCTTGTAATGATGATAACGAGTATATCTGCTAAAGCACAGCAGATAAGTGTTACGGGTGTGGTTACTGACAGCAATCAGCAAACCCTGCCAGGTGTTAACATCGTTGAAAAGGGCACCGAAAATGGAACAATAACGGATCAGGATGGGTCTTACTCCCTCGATGTTAGTTCCAATGATGCCATATTGAGGTTCTCTTATATCGGATATCTTTCGGAAGAGATTCCGGTAAATGGAAGGAACCGTATTGATGTGGAACTTATAGAAGACATTACCAAACTTGATGAGTTTGTGGTTGTTGGGTATGGTGCCATGAGGCGGAGTGATGTAACAGGAGCAGTTGTATCGGTCAATACCGAAGAATTACAAAAAGCAGCTCCGCTTCGAATAGAAGATGCTTTGAGAGGTCGAGCAGCGGGTGTGCTTGTTTCAAAAAGCTCCTCTCGTCCCGGTGCAGGATCCACAATCCATATCCGCGGTATTGGTTCTCTGGGCAATACTGAACCCTTATGGGTGGTAGACGGAGTGCCTATGGACCCCGGAACACAAATCAACATGCAGGATGTTGAGAGCGTGGAAATCCTCAAAGATGCTGCCTCGGCTGCTATTTACGGAAGTAGAGCTGCACATGGTGTAATATTGGTTACAACCAAAAGGGGTGAGACCGGGGCACCCCGGATCAGTTATCGGACCCAACTTGGTGTAAATGACCCGACCTACCTGCCCGATATGCTTAATACTGCCCAATTCCTTGAAATGAATATTGATGCAAGGATAAATGCCGGCATTAATTATGAAGAGTACGAGCAAGATCCTAATATGCTGCCCGATACCGATTGGAAAAGTTTAATCTGGGATGGGAGTGGTTTTGTTCAAAATCACCTTCTTTCTGTAACAGGAGGAACAAATGATCTGAATTATTACTTTTCCCTGGGATACGATAACGAAGAAGGAGTACTTATCGATAATTCCATCGAGCGGTTCTCTCTGCGCCTCAACACTGAATATGATGTGTTCGATTTTTTGAAAATAGGCGAAACGCTGTCTCTTACAAGGAGTAATGAAAATCCAATTACTGAACATGCAGGAAATATTGGCCGGTTAATTCGCGCCATTCCCGTTATGCCCCTTTATGATGAAAATAATCCTTTTGGAGGATGGGGACGCGCTCCGGAATATGCCAATGCCGACAACCCTGTAGCAAAAGAATTGCAATTGCATTCTGAAAATATTACATCGAAACTTGCCGGTAGTTTATTTGCCGAAGCACAAATACTTGATGGATTATCTGTAAGAGCAACCTTTGGAACTGAAATATCTTCATTCAGAAACAGGGCTTTTCAGGAAGCTTTCAATTATGGACGAAATAACGACCCAAGAGCAAATCTTGATTATGTTACAGATCAGTTTGAAAGCTATTTGGGGAATATTGTGGCTACTTATCAAAAGTCATTTAACGATCATGACCTAACTGCCATGGCCGGATACGAAGCAAGAGAAACAAAGGGTGTTGCTTTTGGATCAAGCATAAGTGAATTTCCGGTTACATTTGCCGAAAGTCAGGCAATGGCAACAGGCGACTTTAATATCTTAAGACGTGATAATGTTCGCCAGTCTGCCTATGTTTCTCAATTTGGTAGGATTATTTATAATTTTGACAATAAGTATCTTTTTCAGGGAAATATCAGGCGTGATGGCTCTTACATTTTTGCTCCCGAAAACAGGTGGGGTATTTTTCCTTCACTTTCTCTGGGATGGCGTATCTCTGAAGAGGATTTTATGGATCAGTTTGCTGATCTGTCTAACCTGCGTCTTCGCGGTGGATGGGGTGTGAACGGTTCTGATAACATACCTGCTTATTTGTTCTCAAGAACTTATACTACTGATCGCAGCAATTATACTTTTAGCAGAGACCAGGAAAGACAAACAGGTTTCTATTTAAGAAGATTTCCCAATGCAGAGGCAAAATGGGAAAGCATAGAGCAGATCAATATTGGTCTGGATATTGGATTTTTCAACGACAGGATCACCTTTAGCGCCGATTATTACGAAAAAGAAACACAGGATATGTTCTTTGGGGTTACCATCCCACCTTCTTTTGGTGTTTCAACAGATAGGTTTCCAGCAGCAAGACCTCAAGTGAATGTTGGTAATCTTAAAAACACAGGTGTTGAATTTACCCTGGCTTATTCCCAGCAATTGGGTGAGTTAAAACTCAATCTTGAAGGAAATATTTCCAGTTTCAGAAATGAAGTAACAAAACTCTTTACTGAAGATGATGTGCTTGCTACAACCGGAACGTTTTTGTTTGGTTCTGTTGGAAGGGTTGAGGTGGGCGAACCCATTGGATTCTTCTATGGTTATGAATCAGAAGGAATTTTTAACTCACAGGAAGAAGTGGATGCTGCCAATGCCGGTTCAGAATCAGGTACTTACTGGCAGGAAAATACTGCTCCCGGCGATTTAAGGTTTAAAGACCAGGATGGCGATGGAAGAATTACTCCCGACGACAGGGTGAAAATTGGAAATCCATGGCCCGATTTCATGTATGGCTTTAATATAAACGGTGAATATCGTAACTTCGATTTTACCATCTTTCTCCAGGGCGTATACGGAAACGATATATATTCTGAAATGAAAGGGTTTTACAGACATTTCTATTCCACCAGCTATAATACCACCCCTTTAATCTATGATAGCTGGACAGAACAGAATCCTTCTGAGCATCCCAGAAATATTACAGGCGATCCCTCCAGCAACTTTTCAACCCCATCTTCCTATTTTATTGAAGACGGAAGCTATTTGAAATTAAGAAACCTGCAAATCGGTTATACATTGCCGGTTAATATCAATTCAGCAATTGGCATAAGGAGCTTCCGTATATTCGTTTCGGGTGAAAACCTGTTAACATTTTCCAGGTATCCTTTTGAACCAGAACTTGCCGGTGGAAATCTATCACGAGGAGTGGATGGAATTAATCAATATCCACAAGCTAGACTGATCTCAGCCGGTGTTAATATTAATTTGTAAATCCCTAAAAAATGATATTATGAAAAAGACAAAAAATATTTACATATTCATTGTGGTGCTCGCGATCTCTTTAACAGCCTGCACCGAAGATTTTCTGGAAAGAACAAACCCCAATGAAGTTGATGGGGAGATATTCTTCAACTCCGTGGATAATTTCGACCTGGCACTTACAGGTGTGTATTCCGGTTGGAATGCTTTTGAATTGTATGGCGGAGATTTTATGAATAAAGTTCTATACGCTCTTGCCCGTACTTCTGATCAGGATTTTACTGCTTCACCCGCTTGGAACGCAATGCACAAACATGATCTTCAAGACAATAATTTTATCCTCAGAAATGTTTGGAGGTCATTTT
>CAYPFV010000072.1:0-15334 GCA_964410015.1 uncultured Bacteroidales bacterium | reverse complement strand
CGCGTGTGTGTCAAAAACTTTGTCATGGCTCGGTTCATCTGTTTATAATTTGATTAAGTCGGTCAGATGGAGCTCGCCAAAACTCCGGTTTTGTATTTTTGTCCATGCCACGAATTATAATCATCCGTGTGTGTCAATATTATTTTTGATATGGCCCGGTTCATCATATAATAATTTGATTAAAGCTGTTCGATACAACCTCTATTTCGCTGATTATTGTATTATTGTGTTTGTGTGTAATGATTCATGGAGGTTTTGTCTATACATAGATTAACTTATTTTTCTGTAAATGAAGCATTTTAAAATCGTCTTGTGGGTTTTCATTGCTGTTTTTTCCGGCTGCAAAACTCAAAAATCAACCACGGATACATCTATGAAAACCCTTGATTCGGGTATCGAATACAGAATTATCCAACAGGGGCAGGGTAACTCCATTGATAAAAACGATGTTGTTTTTGCTCATTATGAGTTGCGTCTTGACGATGGTACGCTTGTAGACAATAGCTATGACCGTGGGGAACCTGTTTATTTTAAAGTAGGCGCAGGGCAGGTGATCAAAGGATGGGATCAGGTTTTTCCTTTGTTTAGTGTTGGCGATAAAGTTCTTATTCGTATACCTCCCGAATTAGGATATGGCGATCAAACTATGGGCGATATACCCCCCAATGCTACCCTGATATTTAATGTTGAGATCATGAAGGTAAATAAAACTCCCAAACCCTATGATCTGGAAAAAGATGCAGAGATTATAACTATTGAAAATGGGCTGAAATATTCAATCATCGAACAAGGTAGTGGTAAACAACTTCAATCAGGTATGAAGGTGAGAATTCATTACATGGGTTTTCTGGAAGACCTTACCTTGTTTGATTCCTCATACCAACGTGAAGAACCTGTTGAGTTTGTTTTGGGTGAGGGTGTTGTAATAAAAGGATGGGATATGGGAATAGAAAAATTAAGGGTAGGAGATAAGGCCAGATTCTGGATACCCCATGCATATGCCTATGGAATCAAAGGAAGAGGCCCGATACCGCCTTCTACTGATCTGATCTTTGATGTAGAAGTTCTGGATGCTCTTGAAAAACCTGAAGCAAAACCTTTTAATGTTACCAGTGCAGATACTATTACAACTCCCTCTGGATTGAAATACCTTGTAATAGAAGAAGGAAAAGGACAGAAACCCAGAGAAGATCAGGTTGTAGAACTTCATTATTCCGGATATCTTGCCGATGGAACCTTATTCGATTCTTCTGTAGAGAGAGGACAAACGCTTAAATTTGTAATGGGCGCCGGGCAGGTAATTGAAGGATGGGAGCAGGGTGTAGCACTCATGTCTGAAGGAGCCAGGTACCGGTTGATTGTTCCTGCAGATTTGGCTTATGGCAGTCAGGGAATTGGTCCTATCCCTCCCGATGCAACACTTATCTTTGATATAGAAATTATTGATATTAAATGAATGCGAAATGCTTCGGTTTGCCCGAATGATGTGGTTATTTGAATGGGTAAAATAAAAAAGTATAACGAATACTTCAACAAAATAATGAATGATTTTAGTGTAATAAATGAGTCCACTCCTAAAACTTGTTTTCGGCAAATCTGTGTTCATTTTCTTTTTTTAAACACATTGATTATCAGCATTTAGCATCTGTGTAAATCTGTGTAATCTGTGGATAATTTACTTTTCAGAGTGGACTCATAAATAGTTTTTAAAAAAAACTCAATCAGGTATAATTTTATTTTAAAAAAAAACATAAACGTATTTTCTAATGAATTTGTTGTCAGTTACATGGGAAGTAAGTCCGGTTATTTTTTCTCTCGGACCTATATCTGTAAGATGGTATGGATTGTTTTGGGCGCTATCTTTCTATATCGGATATGAATTATTAGCTACAATTTTTAAAAAAGAAAATGTAGGACAAAAGGAACTCGACAGTTTGCTTATCCATATAGCCATTGGCAGTGTTTTGGGAGCAAGGTTGGGGCATTGTTTTTTCTATGATTTTGATTATTACATTGCCAATCCTATTGAAGTGTTGTATATATGGCAGGGCGGACTGGCAAGTCATGGTGGTGCTATTGGTATTTTATTGGCCATGCTCAGGTTTTATAAAAGGAAATCGAGTAAATCATTTTTCTGGACTGTTGACAGGATGCTTATCCCGGTAGCATTAGCAGCATTTTTCATCAGGATGGGAAACATGATGAATCATGAAATTTATGGCTATGAAACCAGTCTGCCATGGGGTTTTAAGTTTATTGATAACCTTTACGCCTGGATGGAAGGCGCTGAACCTGTGTTCACCTCTCCCAGACACCCAACAGGTATTTATGAAGGTATTGGATATTTGTTTGTTTTCTTTAGCATGCTTTGGATGTATTTTAAAAGAATGCCACGTTTGTATGAAGGTTTTCTCACCGGATATTTTCTGATCATTCTTTTTACCTGGAGATTCTTGGTGGAATACGTTAAAGAGGTACAGTCTGCTTTTGAAGAAGACCTTCCTATCAACATGGGGCAAATTCTCAGTATCCCGATGATTCTGATGGGTATTGGCATACTGGTGTATGCTTTTAAAAATAAGAAACCTGCCATGTAAATCTTAAACATTTTAGATTTACATCAGTTTGTGGATTGTGAATCTGCAGGAAAAAAGGAATTTAAACGAATCCCTTATAAAAAAACACTCATCCGGTTTAAATGCAGGATGAGTGTTTTTTTGCTACTTTGAATATGCTGATAAAGATTATAAAACTTTTCAGAAGATGATTAATCAACAAGTTTCTTATTGATATAATCTGAGTTGAATAGTGCAAGTGCACCCATATATTTTAGTTTAAATTTTATAAAGTTGCCTACTTTATAATTCTTAGGATTTGAACCCAGATCAATAACTACAATATCGGAACTGGCGCCGGCTATTTCCATGGTTTTGTCCATTGGGATCAGAAAATCGGGCGAGATATCCAATAATCCAATATCTATCAGTGCTCTCCAGGATTTTTTTCCATAATCCTGCGGGTTCACTTCAAATACTTCACCCGAAGGATTTTCGCCCAGTTCTCCCTGGGGAACAATGGGTTTTTCAAGCAATTCTATGATCTCTGAATACAGGGTAATCACATCATCTTTCATCCCTTTGATGACTTTACCAGTTATCAGGTTGTTACCAAAAAACAAGGTTTCGCCTATTCTGAAATGGTTGATTCCTTTGGGAAGTTGTTTTTTCTGAATCATTGGGATCGAAACGGATGAACCACCGGATATCCATTTGATTTTTTGATTAAATTTTATCTCTATAATTTGTTTGTACAAACTTAACTGAACCATTTTATCATGCGAAGGCATTACACCATACATACAATTAAAATTAGTTCCAAGTCCTACTACAGAAATATTGGGCAATTCGAAAACTTTCTCGTAGAAGTTGATAAGATTTTCACCCAGCACCCCTTCTCGTAAGTCACCCATTTCTATCATGATGATTACACGGTGCACCTTGTTTTGCTTTCCAGCCTCAACGGATATAAGTCTGAGGGTTTCAAGGTCGGAATTAAAACTTACATCTGCATATCTTACAACCGAAGGCAAACTTCGCCGCGGCGGTGGTTTTATGTAAACTGTATTGATATTGGGGTTGATCTTTTTTATCTTTCTCAGGTTACTGATGCGGGAATCCATCAGTTCCTCTGCTCCCATTTCAATCAGTTCCTTTAATAAGATTTCATTGCCACATAATAATTTGCTTACAATACCCCATTCAACATTGTTTTTCTCAAAAAAGTTTTTCAGAAAGTTAAAATTGTGTCGGAGTTTTTTGCTACTGATCGTTATCTCAGCCATAGTTTTTTGTTTTATCGGTTTAGCCTCATTTCCATATACTTATTGGTAAAACCCAATTTCTGATAAAGGAAACGTGCCGGATTGTCATGTTCTACATGTAATTTTATACTTCCCTCTGCTTTATCAAAGGTCTTGAGCATGAGTTCTTTACCAAGTCCTTTTCCTCTGTAGTCTTTATGTACAGCAATATAAACGAGTATGTTTTCCGGGATATATCCTTCCATTCCGGTTTTATTGATCACCACTGCACCTACAATTTGTTCCTTATCAACCGCTTCAAGAATAAAACCGCCAAATTTTGTTTTATCGTCAAGGGCAAAGTTGATACATTTCATAATGGATTCATGCTCATCTCCAAACTGATCCAGGTGTTCAAATAAAAAATCTGCAATTTCTTTTTTCTTATTTTCACTTACCTCATCCTGAGGTGTATAAAATGAATATTCCATAAAATAGAGTTTTAAAAATTTGTTTATAAATGTGTTTTGCTTTTATGAATTATGAATGTTTCTTATCAGCTGAAACACCAGAAAAGTAATAAATGACAGGGTGATTCCAAAAATGTTGGCATCCAGATCTAAAGGTAGTTTCAAATCAAGGATGATAAGTGATATGGTAGTAGAACCTCCTAAAAGCATCGCCCAAAATGCAGCTGTAGCATTTGCTTTTTTCATAAATAAAGCCGCTACAACAGGAACAAATAACCCAGATACCATAAAAGCATAAGAATAAAGCATGAGCTCCAGTACATTAGGCATGACGCTTGCCAACAGTAAAGCCAAAATACCCAGCAACAAGGTAATCAGTTGAGAAATGATTAGAAAACCCCTGTTTGTTGATGGCATTTTTATCCATTTACCCAACAAATCTGTAAGAAAATTCCCTGACGATGCCATCAGGCAGCTATCTGCTGTTGACATAATGGCTGAAAAATAGGCAGCCATCATCAAACCCATCAAACCAACGGGCAATACCGTTCGCAGAAGCATAGGCAATCCCATTTCAATATCTGGTTCTGAATTTGCAGAGAAGCCTAAATAACCAAATAATCCCTGCTCAAATGCAACCCGTGCAAGCAATCCTAATATCACACCCATGAAAGCCATAATTGGATATTCAAATAAACCGGCAACCAACCAAGCTTTTTGTGCCTGCTTCTTGTTTCGGGAGGCATAAATCCGCTGGTATAAGGTCATACCAACAAACCAAATGGGTATAATTGTAACAGCCCAGTTTACAATTTGTTGCCATGAAATATTGCTCAATGTGAAAAATTCAGGAGGCAGAACCTTGCTGATTTCACTATATCCACCAACACTTATATAGGAAATGGGAATTCCGATAAAGATCAATCCTGCCATGAGTATGATCCATTGTATGGTATCTGTATAGATTACTGCTTTTATTCCTCCCATGGCTGTATACACAATAACAATAGCACCCATGATGATCAGTGCCATTTGCATATCGAGTTCAATAAACGTTGCCGATGCCAGCTTTGCCCCTGCAAGTATTTGTGAACTGGTAAATCCTAAATAACCTATTCCGGAAATGACTCCCGCCAGCAATGCAACACGGGGTGAATAAAAATGCCCCAGCATTTGGGGGAAAGTATAAAACTTCTTAAACTTCTCAATGGATTTTACCCGTGGAATTAATAATACTGCGCTGAGCCAGGCACCTACAAGGCCGGTAAACAACATCCATGAACCCGACAGACCCATCACAAAACCCAATCCGCCCAGTCCTATTGAAAAGCCCCCTCCAACATCTGTTGCCACTACTGACAGACCAATATGCCAGCTTCCAATCTTTCTGCCTCCTACATAATAATCGTCAACACCTGTATTTTTCAAAAGAAACCATACTCCGATTCCTATTACTGCCAACATGTAAAGGGTGAAAACAAGAATGTCTAAAAAATGCATGCAATTGGGTTAGGGATTAATGTCTGCAAATGTAGCATTTTTAGGCATAAGCACAAAATTGCCGTTTAAAACACTGTCTTAAAAGCAATTATAACTTGTTTAAATGATATATTGTTTAAACAATATAATTTTCGGGGATGTGAAAAAAACATCTGCTGTTGGAAATATAAATCCTATTTTTGCATCAAAAATTCTACTGTATGACTTATTTATGGGGCAACAACCGGCGATTTTTTTCTTATACAGATTATTGTAAAAAAAAGTATGGGAGTCGTATTCAGAAAGTGAGTGTGAATGCCGGTTTTACATGTCCAAACCGTGATGGAAGTAAAGGTACAGGAGGGTGCTCTTTTTGTAATAACCAGGGATTCAGCCCTTCTTACTGCCATGAAGACCATAATATCGGAGAACAAATAGAAAAAGGACTGAAATTTATACGCAAAAGATATAAAAAAGCAAAACTTTTTATCGCCTATTTCCAATCTTATTCCAATACCTATGATACTTTACCCATCCTGAACCAACGGTATCTTGAGGCATTGAATTATCCTGGTATTTCAGGGATTTCTGTGGGTACACGACCTGATTGTATAGATGAAGAAAAACTCGATTTTTTGGCGGAACTGAGCCAAAAGTATATTGTAAATCTTGAGTATGGGGTTGAGTCGTGCTATGAAGATACCTTGTTGAGAATTAACCGCGGACATACTTTTAAAGATTCTGTAAGAGCCATAGAATTAACCGCGGGCAAAGGAATTCATACAGGTATTCACATGATCATAGGGTTGCCCGGCGAATCAAAAGAACAGATTCTTAAACAAAGTGAGATCATTTCCAAATTACCTGTAAATTCTGTAAAGTTCCACCAATTACAAATCGTAAGCCATACCGCTATGGCAAAAGATTTCCAGAAAAATTCCGGGCAATTTTATTTTTTTGAACCTGCTGAATATGCTGACCTCATGGCAGAGTTTATTGCCAGACTCCGGCCTGATATCTCCATTGAACGCCTGGCTGGTGAAGTTCCCCCCGGCTATAATTTGCGAACCAGCTGGAAAGGTATAAGAAGCGATGAAATGATCAGGTTGATAGAGCAGCAACTTGCCATAAAAGATCTTTGGCAGGGAAAATTTTACATAAAATAGAAGAATGCAATATTTAGATAAAGTACCTAAAGATTGTTATTTTTTTTTGCTTATCACCAATTGTAAAATATATATCAACAGTTCTTTGCATAAAATTGACAACTAATAACCATGAGTGAAATAATACTTTTTCTGACAAAAACCGCTAAAAAGAATTAACCCTTTCATGAATAGTTACAAAAAAAAACTATTTTTGCCTCATTTTGCTGAGAAAAATATAACGGATTTTAATTCTACCCCGTAATATCTCAAAAGCAGGTAATTATATCTGAAGATTCAAATCAGGCTATTGCCCAAAGGTGATTTATTATTTTTTAATTAACAAAATATGGCTGCATGAAAGGTAATAACAATAATTTTATTTCAGGTTTATTAGGTGGCATTGAAAGGGTAGGAAATAAGCTTCCGCATCCCGGAGCTTTGTTTGCCTATTTTGCTATCGGAATTATTATCTTAAGCGGTATAGTTTCAATTTTCAATGTATCTGCCACCCATCCGGGCACCGGCGAAACCGTAGTAGCTTTTAACCTGCTCACCCGGGAAGGTTTGCATATGATCATAACAAATATGGTCACCAATTTTACCTCCTTTGCACCTTTGGGAACAGTTCTGGTAGCTCTATTGGGTATTGGAATTGCTGAATCCAGTGGATTAATGTCAACTGGTTTGAGACTGCTTGTTTTGAGTGCCCCCAAACGGTTTTTAACCTTTGCCATTGTTTTTGCCGGTATTTTATCCAATACAGCCAGCGAGGTAGGGTATGTGGTGCTGGTACCTTTGGGTGGGATGATCTTTTTGGCTATTGGGAGAAATCCCATCGCCGGTATTGCCGCTGCTTTTGCTGGTGTTTCAGGGGGGTATTCAGCCAACCTTTTGCTGGGTACTATCGATCCCTTGCTGGCTGGTTTATCTGAGGAAGCTGCCCGTATCGTTGATGAAACCTATACAGTGAATCCTGCAGCAAATTATTATTTTATGTTTGTTTCCACTTTTTTTATTGCATTTATCGGCACATGGGTAACAGAAAAGGTTATTATACCGCGTTTGGGCAAATATGAAGGAGATGCTGAAGCAGAAGAGATTAAAAAACTAGATGCCAATGAAAAAAGAGGAATGAAATTCACCCTCGTAGGTTTTATCGTGATCGTAGTCCTTATTGCCTGGAGCATGATGCCCATCGAAAGCGGTTTTTGGGCAAATGTTCCCGGTTCCGGGTTTTTGCGCGATCCGGAAACAGGAGGGCTGCTAAGGTCTCCTTTTATGAGTGGCATTGTAGCCATTATATTTTTGGTAGCAGGTATTTTAGGTATTATATACGGTATCGGTGCAAAAACTTTAAAAGGAAGTGATGATGTTATCAATGGCATGGGAAAATCTATGTCTACACTGGGAACATATATTGTTCTGGTGTTTTTTGCAGCACAGTTTGTGGCCTATTTCAACTGGACCAACCTGGGTTTGATATTTGCCATCCAGGGTGCCAACCTGATTGGTAGTCTGGGCTTGGGTCGTATTCCTCTTATGATAGCATTGGTGCTTATTGCAGCTATTATAAACCTGGTTATTGGCAGTGCCAGTGCCAAGTGGGCTATTCTTGCACCTGTATTTATTCCGATGTTCATGATTTTAGGGTATTCCCCCGAGTTCACACAACTGGCCTACAGGGTAGGAGACAGTGTTACAAATGTAATTGCTCCGATGATGTCATATTTTGCTATGATCGTTGCTTTTATAGAAAGATATGACAAAAATGCCGGCATCGGTACTATCATTGCCATCATGTTGCCCTACACCATTGTTTTTCTCATCACATGGCTCTTGCTTTTGATCTTTTGGATACTGGCAGAAATTCCAATAGGCCCTGGCGCACCGCTTTTCTATAATATGTAGTGTTTATCTCTAACGTTTTGTTCCTGTGTTTTACTTGTTTTAAAAACGTTTATTTACATTCGGTAACTTCCGGATCAATGAATTATATCAGACAGAATATTAATTATTCAGGATTGGAAACATCACTGAATTGATATAATTTATCGGGGAGAGCAGAAATACAGCAGTTATATAAAACAAGAGGCAATGATATCAAAAAGTTTTCTTTTGATTATCTCAAAAAAAACGTATATTTACATTTTAAAGAGATTAAATTGCTTTTTGTCGATCAAAATTAAACATTCGTTTTAAAATAATTCATAATGCAATACAGTTATATCACATCGGTTATGGTACCTGTAGATTTTACAGAAAAATCTGTTTATGCGCTGAGGTATGCCGGAGAGCTGATCAGAAAAAACTCTGGTGTGATATATGCCTTGCATGTTGTGGATAATATTTTTGATGAGGAAAAAAACAACGAAATTGTTGAAAAAGCCAAACAAGAGCTTACCGGTTACTGCGAAAAATATGAAAAGATTTTGGATACAAGGATCATACCCAATGTTGTGGAAGGGAATATTTTTGACTCCATCGGAAAAACGGCAGAAAATATGGGTAATCAGGTTATTGTTATGGGAGTGCATGGAGTAAGTGGTATCCAGTTTCTTATCGGTAGTTTTGCAGTGAGGGTAATTTTAGGCAGCAAAGTTCCGGTTATACTTGTCAATGAAGCTTATGAATACAATTCTTTTGAAAGTATTGTTTTGCCTTTTGATCCTGATGTGAAAATGGATTTTTTGGTTGAAAAAACACTGGAGTTGGCAAAAAGATACAATAGTACCATACATCTTGTCTCGGTGCTTGGCAATCTTTCTTTTTTCAGGAAAATTGCTATTATGAGAAAGATAGAAAATATTATAAAAAAAATAAAGAAATACGGGCTGCTATACCGGAATGTGATTTTACAGGATAATGCCAGCAACTTCAATCAAAAAATTATTGAATATGCAACTCATTCCAGGGCCGAACCTATCATGCTCTCTATCAGAGCAGAAAATAACTGTGAAAACGGTTTTGTGCCAGCCGAAAAAACAGGAAAATTAATAGAAAACCCCCGTGTGCCATTGTATATTGTTAATCCCTCATGATTCTTTTACTTATTTATTCACCGGGATTGCACACTTCTTATTTTCAATTCAGACACTTTTTTTACTATCCGCCCCATAAAAAATCAATAAGTTTTTTATTTGACTTTTTTAATGAACAAATCAATGCCCAAATATCTTAAAAAGACAGTCAAAGTTTTGCTTTCTTGCTCTCATTTATCTGCTGAAAATGCTAATTTTGTATTGTTGATCGTGAATATTTATCACATTCAAAAATACACGTCAGATAATGGTTGTATAGTATAATAAATAGTTTTGGAATTCTAAAAAATACTGAGATGAATTATTCAGACAGAGATACATTGCTGGTACCTACAGATTTTACTTCTGTTGCAGACTGCGCCATCGATCATGCCATTGAAATAGCCAATTTATTTAAGCATAAAATCTGTCTTTTGCACATTGTCAATAAAAAAATGCCGGAAGAAGATAAAAAAAAGGCTCTCAATCATCTGAAAAAAGTAGCAAATTTTACTCACGAAAGATCTGGATTAGCGGTTTCAGTGCGTCTGGAGGAGGGTAGCATCTTCGATAAGATCAGCCAGGTTGCCAATGAGATCAATGCAGAATTTATTCTAATGGGAATTCATGGCAAAAAAGGATTGCAACACCTTTTAGGAAGCTATTTTTATAAGGTGATTTTAAGTTCACAAGTACCGGTGCTGGTGGTTAAGAAAAAGCATCATCATGTGGGATACAACAACATTGTAGTACCTGTGGATTTTAGTTATGAAAGTACCCAAAAAGTAAATGAAGCCATCCGATTTGCCAAATATTTTGATTCTGTTATTCACGTAATTGGTGTGATCCGGTCAACTAGTGCTGTTTATAAAATTAATAAAGAAGCATTACTTAAAAATCTCAATGACTATATATCAAAGTATGGAGTAAAAGTACATACCGAGGTATTGATCAAACCCGGATCTTCTATTGAAGATGAAATCCTCGAATATGCAGAAAATGTTGATGCTGACCTGGTAATGATTGCCATTAACAAAGATAAAAAAAGCGATATGCCAGGAAAAAATGATGCCGAGAATATTATCGATAAGGCAGAAATGCCCGTTCTGACCGTTTTTCCACCCGAAGATTCAGATGATGATTCCACCCTTTTTTCAACTTTTATTGATCCCTTAGGACTTATGCAAAAAGACAAGTAGAATTAAACTGAACATTTTTGATATATTTCTTGAAAATCATTGAACTGTATTACAAGGATAATTAAAAATTCACAGGATAGCTTTGTTTTAATCAAAGGGTAAATAATCCATTTTCAAAAAACATATTTTTCACTTAAGCACAAATGAACAATATAATCATTACATTTTCATATATTTAGCAATTTTTATTCTGCCGATAATATTATTATTTTTACAATATAACTTTTAAAATCAAAACACCACCATGCTGTCTTTCGCGGATACGCGCATTGCTTTTATTGACAAATCCGATGCCCATCTAAAAAAATCTTATTGGCTTTTCTTCATGGTAAAAAGCAATGCTTTTGTAAAAACAGGTGCCTGGATGATCAAGGTACTTCAAAAAACAGGTATATCACTGAGATGGATATTAAAACCTACCATTTTCGATCATTTTTGCGGAGGTGAAACCTTACAGGAATGTAGGAGCTCTATCCAAAAATTTCAGGAAAATAAAATAAAAGTTGTACTTGACTATGCCGCCGAAGGCATAGAATCGGAAGAACAATTTGATAGCACAAAAAATAAAATAATTGAAACCATACAACTGAGCAAATCCGAAAAAGGAATTGCTTTTGCCGTATTCAAATTCTCCGGAATAGCCCGTGCTTCTTTACTGGAAAAGGTTAATTCACAGGAGTTTCTTACTGAAACCGAATCGGAGGAATGGGACCGTGTTTTTAAACGGGCAAATGATATCTGCACAGAAGCGTTTAATCACAATCTTCCCGTAATGATAGATGCAGAAGAAACCTGGATACAGGGCGCTATTGATGAAATGACCGAAAAATTGATGCAAATGTATAATAAACAAGATGCAATTGTTTATAATACTTTGCAGATGTACAGAACCGACAGGTTGTTTTATTTAAAAGAACAAACCAAAAAAGCAAAAATAAACGGTTATAAACCCGCCTTTAAATTGGTGAGAGGTGCTTATATGGAGAAAGAAAGAAAACGAGCACAGAAATATAACTATGCCTCACCGCTATATCCTGACAAAAAGGGTACAGACAATGCTTTTGATAATGCCATGATCTTTTGTCTTGAAAATGCAGATCAGATAAGTGTTTGTATTGGCACACACAATGAGACCAGTTGCGAAAAAGCCATCAAAAAAATGAATGAGTTCCTAATTCCTCCCGATTCACCAGGTGTTTTTTTTAGTCAACTGACTGGTATGAGTGACCACATCAGTTATAATCTGGCTTATCACGGTTATAACGTTGCGAAGTATCTTCCTTACGGTCCGTTGAAACTTGCAATACCCTATCTGATCAGAAGGGCACAGGAAAATACTTCTGTTAGCGGACAAACAGGCCGAGAGATCAACCTTTTGCGCAAGGAGATGAAAAGGCGCAGAAAGTAAAGTAAAAAACCAACTCATCGATAATACCCGTTCGGAGGATCCTAACTGGGAATTTTGATTCTAAGCATCATGGCAAAGGATCGTTCCCGGGCAATACTTCTTATAATCACAATGAATATTGATGTTTTGAAATATTCTTAAAGAACTTATTAAATAGCGGAAATTGGAGTGTTTCGTTATGACAAATGGACAGACTACTTTTTCTGAGAAATCATTTGCAAAGAAAAATTACTATTTTTGCGCCGTGCAGATCGTTTAACAAACTGCATAGTGCTTTTTTATGATGCCTACACGTTTTTCCCTATATTTGATATCCTTTTCAGTGCTTTTTGCAGCATGCCAGGGTTCGTTTGATGATCACGATGATCTTACAGTTTTCAGGTACAACGAAGACGGTAATATTTCATCCCTCGACCCTGTCTATGCCCGAAATCAGTCAAATATCTGGGCTACATCCCAAATCTTTAATGGGTTGGTTCAACTGGATCAAAACCTAAACATTATGCCCGCCATTGCAAAAGAATGGACGGTTTCGGATGATGGACTTACCTATACTTTTTATTTGAGAGATGATGTTTTTTTTCATGAAAGTGAGGTGTTTGGTCAAGACCTTACGCGCACTGTTACTGCAGACGATTTTGTGTATAGTTTTTCACGTATTACGGATCCCAAACTCAATTCACCTGGATTGTGGGTAATGAATCCACTGGCACGCAAGCAAAATGGTGAACTGGATATGACCGCCCTCAGTGATACAGTATTGCAAATAAAACTGGAGGAACCTTTTCCCCCTTTTTTGGGTTTGCTTTGCATGCAATATTGCTCGGTGGTACCCAGGGAAGCGACAGAGCAAAAAGGCAGTGATTTCCGGAAGGCACCTGTTGGTACCGGCCCTTTTCACTTTCAATTCTGGAAAGAAGGTGTAAAACTGGTTTTGAGGAAAAACCACCGCTATTTTGAATTTGAAGGTGGCTCCCGCCTGCCTTATACTGATGCTATAGCCATTACCTTTATTATGGACAGGCAAACGGCGTTTCTTGAATTTGTAAAAGGCAATCTTGATATCCTGACCCGTATAGATGCCAGTTACAAGGATGAACTGCTCACGCAAAACGGAGAACTGAGAGATGCCTATCAGGACAGATTCTACAAAATTACAGAGCCGTTTCTCAATACAGAATATTTGGGTCTGTTGATCGACAGGGAAGGAGAGAAAAACCTGAATGCTACTCAAAAGCAAAAGATCAGGTTAGCCATCAACTATGCCTTCGACCGGGAAAAAATGCTTTTTTACCTGAGAAACAATGTAGGTACTCCGGCTTATGCTGGTTTTGTGCCCGTTGGAATGCCCGGGTTTAATGAAAATACCGGTGGATATGAATATAACCCCGGAAAAGCAAGACAATATCTTGCAGAAGCTGGATTTCCCGAAGGAAAAGGACTTCCTGAGTTTGAGATATCAACCAACTCGCAATATCTCGATATCACTCAATTTATACAGCATGAATTAAAAAAACTGGGTATACCGGTCAGGATTAATGTTATGCCTTCTGCTACCCTTCGTGAGATGATGTCAAAAGGAGAATCTGAAATATTCAGAGCCTCATGGATTGCTGATTATCCGGATGCCGAAAATTATCTTGCTCTGTTTTACTCTCAAAACAAAACACCGGACGGACCCAACTACACCTTTTTCGACAATAAGGAATTTGATGGCTTGTATGAAAAATCGCTTACGATAGTCGATGATTCTCTCAGACATATTTATTATCAGAAAATGGACAGTATGATTCTGGAACATGCGCCCGTAGTACCGCTTTTCTATGACCAGTCGCTGCGTTTTCTGCCACATTATGTTCAAAATCTGAATGTAAATCCATTGAATCAAATGGACCTGAAAAGGGTGAAAATTATAAGGGAATAGCAATAATTCTTTGTTTAAATGGTTACCTTTAACCCATCATAGGCCAATTCTATACCATCGGGCAATTCCTTATTTACAGACTTATGAAAACCCATTTGATGACTGATATGCGTAAGATAAGCCTGCCTGGGTTTTAAATACCGGATAATGTCTACTGCTTCTTTCAGTGTGAAGTGCGAATGATGATCTTCCCTTCGCAAGGCATTAAGAATTAAAAGCTTGGAATTTCGCATTTTTTCCAGTTCTGTATTGCTGATGCTGCTGGCATCGGTTAGATATGAAAAATCTCCGGTTCTGAATCCAAAAACCGGCATGGAGGCATGCATAGCAGCAATGGGTATAAATTGATCACCATGAACAGTAAAAGGTTCGTTTTTTATTTCATGCAGATTGATTTGTGGTACACCAGGATATTTTTCTTCCTGGAAAGCATAGGCAAAATCAGATTTAATGGTATCAATCACATTTTTTGCAGCAAATATTTCCATGGGTTTTTTCAATACCCAGTTAAATGCCCTTACATCGTCAATACCGCCGGTATGATCTTTATGATTATGGGTGATGAGAATGGCATCTACTACACGTACATTCTCTCTGAGCATTTGTTGTCTGAAATCTGGACCTGCATCTATCACGAAAGTATTACGATCGGTTTTGATCATTACAGATGTGCGCAGTCTTTTATCAAAAGGATCGGAACTTTTGCATACCTCACATTTGCAAGCCACCACAGGTACTCCCTGAGAAGTACCCGTTCCTAAGACAGTAATTTCCATAAAGTGTTTTTTTTAATACAATTTTAGAACAAATGAACCGAGCCATGACAAAAATTTTGACACACACGCGGATGATTAGATTTCCTGACATGGCAAACATACAAAACAGTATTT
>CAYPFV010000071.1:0-15599 GCA_964410015.1 uncultured Bacteroidales bacterium | reverse complement strand
CCACAAAAACAAGGATTAAGACGGAAGGTCTTCAACATCTTTTGAAGAGAGTAAGAAAGAATCAGAGAGTAAATTCCACAAAAACAAGGATTAAGACGGAGACGTGGTTTCGCTGTGCCACCAACATTGAGGACGATCGGAGAGTAAATTCCACAAAAACAAGGATTAAGACAGATTTGATCTTACCAGTCAAATTCAATTTTTGAATTATCAGAGAGTAAGTTCCACAAAAACAAGGATTAAGACAATAGCGTATATGTAGTTTTTAATTAGAATTATTTGCATCGGAGAGTAAGTTCCACAAAAACAAGGATTAAGACTATAGACCAATTACCTGAGTTAAGTTGCTCTATAATCTATCGGAGAGTAAGTTCCACAAAAACAAGGATTAAGACACTGTCCCCATGAAATTTTCTACCTGGAAGCGTCTTCACATCGGAGAGTAAGTTCCACAAAAACAAGGATTAAGACGACCACATAAATGTATTTTTCTAATTTCGAGTTATATCGGAGAGTAAATTCCACAAAAACAAGGATTAAGACAGAATTACACTATTCTTATATGAAACAAAAGGGGGCAATCGGAGAGTAAATTCCACAAAAACAAGGATTAAGACTAATGTTAATGGGATGTGGGGTTTTGTTTATTACCATCGGAGAGTAAATTCCACAAAAACAAGGATTAAGACTTTTAATTGTCTTAATTGTTTTAATTGTTTTAATTGTTGAGTCCACTCCGAAAACTTGTTTTCGGCAAATCTATGTTCATTTTCTTTTTTTAAACACATTGATTATCTGTATTTAACATCTGTGTAAATCTGTGTAATCTGTGGGTAATTTACTTTTCAGAGTGGACTCATTGTTTTAATTGTTATCGGAGAGTAAATTCCACAAAAACAAGGATCAGTCTGCTCCGAAAAGTCATTTTTCATTCATTAGTGAAAATATTAAATTCTTATTAGCTTGGTAATCAAAGACATAAATGAGTGTTAATTTGTGTAATTTGTGTAATTTGTGGATAATAAACTTTTTAGAGTTGACTCAAGGATTTAGACTGTAAGTTATAAGTTATTAGTTGTAAGTATCAAAGAATAAATTCCACCGATGGAAAAATGCTAGATTTTATAACGTGCCCTGTGTTGAGTTGAAAAAACTCACTGCTGTTTATTCCATACTCCCACCTTACCCTTTTTGGACCTCGCAACCCAAATAACAAGATGAAACATCCATGATTAAGATTAAAACACACACGTGGATGATTAAGGTAAATGGAACACAGATGACACAGATTGAGCGGATTTGCACAGATTTTTTCCACCAGCGATTATCTGTAAAATCAGTGTTATCAGCGTTCTAATTATTAATTTTGGAAAATTATAAACAGATGAACCAACTCATGCCAATACTATTGATATGCAAGCGGATGATCACAGATGTTTTCCATTGAAGTGTTTTTTTATTTCACGCAAAGGCGCAGTGGCGCAAATACAACACTGCTAAAGCACACCACCATCTTTGCAGAAAAAAAACACCATGGAAATAAATGACAGAAACACATAACCTCCACCAACCCCCTGAAGCGCAAAACGCCGGCATTATGGTAGCGCCATACCTCAAAATTTTTTTTTTAATCAATAAAGAATTAGTATTTTGCAAAACCCTACAGAATCTATTCACCTGAATTCTAAAATCCCTTAAATCAAACACTTATTAAAAACATGAAAATACATAAAATGCAAGAAGACACACCCATTGATTTTCAGGAAGTAAAAAAACAAATCGAACTGCTAAACATTTCGGATGTGGGCAAGGCCTCTATAAGGGAGATTAAACGCCTGATAGACAACATCGAAATGGCAACAGGACAACAATACATAAGAATGGAAATGGGTATTCCGGGCCTGCCTCCTTCACCCATAGGTGTGGAAGCTGAAATCGAAGCGCTGAAAGCAGGCGTGGCGGCAGTATATCCTGATATCGACGGCATCAAACCACTAAAAGAAGAAATTTCCAGATTTGTAAAACTTTTTATCAATGCAAAGGTATCATCCAAAGGGTGCATACCTACGGTAGGCAGCATGCAGGGCAGTTTTGCAACTTTCATGACCATTACACGCATGCACGCCCAAAAAGATACCATCCTGTTTCTCGATCCTGGGTTTCCGGTACACAAACAACAATGCAAGGTTTTGGGAATAAAACATGATAGCTTCGATGTTTACAATTATCGTGGTGAAAAACTCAGGGAAAAACTGGAAGCGCATTTGCAAAAAGGTAATATAGCCGGATTGCTTTATTCTAACCCCAACAATCCTTCGTGGATATGTTTCACCCCAGGGGAGTTAAAGATCATTGCCGAACTGAGCGAAAAATATAATACCATCGTAATCGAAGATTTGGCCTATTTTGGGATGGATTTCCGTCAGGATTTCTCGCAACCCGGTCAGGAACCTTATCAACCGAGTATTGCGCAATATAGCAACAATTATATTTTACTGATTTCCAGCAGTAAACTATTCAGTTATGCTGGTCAGCGCATAGGCATGATGGTAATCTCTGATTCTCTTTTTGAATCTCGCGCAGAAGGATTATGCAGGTATTATTCCTCAGATATGTTTGGCAGAGCCATGGTGTTTGGCTCGGTTTACGCACTGAGCTCAGGCACCTCTCATGCTGCACAATATGCACTCACAGCCATGCTCAGAGCAGCCAACAACCAAACTTTCAACTTCTGGGAAACGGTAAAAGAATATGGAGAGAAAGCAGCTATCATGAAAAAAATGTTTACCGAAAATGGGTTTAAGATTGTTTACGACAAAGATGAAGATGCCCCCCTGGCAGACGGTTTCTTTTTTACCATCTCATATCCGGGCATGACAGGTGAAGAGCTTATTGAAAAATTCGTGTATTATGGTATCAGTGCCATATCGTTGACCATTACGGGTAGTGAAAGATCAGAAGGATTAAGAGCATGCGTATCGCTGGTCAGAAGAGAACAGTTGCCTGATCTGCAACACCGTTTAGAGAAATTTCACCAACACCACCCCATCACCTCCTAAATCATTGACAATTTTTATGTCTTGTAACTTAGCACAAAATCCTGAAAAATTAAAACCTATGCTCAAAACGCTCCCGGAAAGTCCGGGAGTATATCAGTTTCTGGATGATCAGGAAAGGATCATATACATTGGCAAAGCCAGGAACCTGAAAAAAAGGGTCGCTTCATATTTTAACCGCGATGGATCGCAAACCGGCAAAATAATGGTGATGGTAAAAAAAATCTGCGCCATCAACCATATTATTGTCAATACCGAGATTGATGCCTTGTTGCTGGAAAACAACCTGATCAAAAAGTATCAGCCACGCTACAATGTAATGCTCAAAGATGACAAAACCTTTCCCTGGATTTGCATTAAAAACGAACCTTTTCCCCGAATCTTTCCCACCCGCAATGTTATTCGCGATGGCAGCAGATATTTTGGCCCATATGCTTCGGTGAAAATGATGAACACCCTGCTGGAACTTATCCGGCAATTGTTTCAATACCGCACCTGCCGGCTGAAATTAACCGAAAGCAACATCAAAGCAGGCAAGTTTAAAGTCTGCCTTCAGTATCATATGGGCCATTGCCTGGGCCCCTGCGAGGGGAAACAAACCCAGGAAGACTACCAGAAAACAATAGAGCAGATCACCGAAATACTCAAAGGCAATCTTCACACTGTTGTGCATCAGCTCAAAAACCTCATGAAAGAATATGCCCGAAATTTTGAGTTTGAAAAAGCACAAATGATAAAAGAGAAAATTGAGTTGCTCGAAAAATATCAATCAAAATCAATGGTGGTAAATGCCACGATAAACAACGTGGATGTTTTTTCAATGATATCAGACACTGAAAATGCTTATGTGAATTTTTTGAAGGTAGTTAATGGCGCCATCATACAATCGCATACGTTAGAAATGAAAAAGAAACTGGAAGAAACCGACAAACAATTGCTGGAGATAGCCATTACCGAGATCAGAAACCGTTTTGAAAGTCATGCCCCCGAAATAGTAGTACCCTTTAAGCCCGAAACACGTTTGCCCGGGATACGCTATATAGTGCCTTTGAGGGGCGACAAGAAGAAACTTCTGGAACTATCGGAGCGAAATGCCAAATACTACCGGTTGGAAAAGCGCAAACAAAAAGAGTTGGTTGATCCCAGAAGGCACACCCTGCGCATTCTCGATCAAATGAAAAAAGACCTGAACCTGCCCGAATTACCCGCGCACATCGAATGCTTCGATAACAGCAACACCCAGGGTAGTTATCCTGTAGCAGCCATGGTTGTTTTCAGAGATGCAAAACCTTTTAAAAAAGAATACCGGCACTACATTATCAAAACCGTAACCGGACCCGACGATTATGCATCTATGGAAGAGGTGGTTTACAGGAGATATAAAAGATTGATTGAAGAAGAAAAAACACTTCCACAATTAATTGTAATAGATGGTGGGAAAGGGCAGTTGAGCTCGGCTGTTGCAGCACTGGAACAACTCAACCTCAGAGGTAAA
This sequence comes from uncultured Bacteroidales bacterium, assembly GCA_964410015.1. Classification (GTDB taxonomy): domain Bacteria; phylum Bacteroidota; class Bacteroidia; order Bacteroidales; family UBA7960; genus SKVR01. The sequence goes on along the minus strand of CAYPFV010000071.1, from coordinate 11,048 downwards.
ATTTCCATTGTTGGCATTGCCAAAAGACTGGAAGAAATATATTTTCCCGGAGACAGCATACCCATCTATATCGATAAAAAATCAGAGACTTTAAAGGTCATCCAGCATCTGCGCGATGAAGCACACCGGTTTGGCATTACACACCATCGCAAAAGAAGAGAAAAAGGAAGTTTGAAATCCGAACTGGAGGATATAAAAGGGATTGGCAATAAAACCACCACCATCCTTCTCAGAAAATTTAAATCGGTGCAGGGCATCAGAAATGCAACAGAACAAGAACTTGTTGAAACCATCGGACCTGCCAAAGCCAAAATACTGAAAGAGCATTTCAGCGAAATACCAACTTGATGAAATGGACTATAACAACATCATTAACATGATGAATATTAAACGTGCTTCGGTCTTACCTTTCATCAGGCCACAAAGGATTTCCCTTGCCTGTCAGCCGGAGTTGCCAGGCTCCGCGCTCACTTTATCAGATGAACCGAACCATGACAATACTATTGACACACACGAGGAAGATAAAGATAAATGGAACGCTGATGACACAGATTGAGCGGATTTGTGCAGATTTTTTCTATCCGCGATTATCTGTAAAATCAGCGTCATCAACGTTCTAATATTAATTGTGGAAAATTATAAACAGATAAAACCGGCCATGATGAAGCTTAAAACACACACGAGCATGATTATTGGTCAAAGTGCAAAGAGCATAGCGCTGACATTATGTTAGAAATCTAATGCTACCAACGAACCCAAAGGCGCGTAGCGCTGACATTACCGGGTTCTCATTAAAGTCGTAATCGATTTACAGACAATATGTTATAAATCATAAACAGATAAAATAATCACCAATGTATGTGGGCAGCACCTCTGAAAAAAATCGGGTAAGTCTGAAAAATAGTTTTTTTACCAAAATAATAAAAACCGCAAACCAAAAACAACTCCCCTGCCCCACCCTTCAATCCCTGTCATTTTAACATTCAACAAGGCGAAAAACGACAGAATGGCATTTTTATACATACTGAATTGAACTGGTTTGCAATTTGATCATCCCTTTAGCGCAAAGAAAGCAGCAGAAAAAGATCAACAAAAAATTGTACAACCAATAAAACCAAAAGATATTATGAACATCAACAATTTTACAACCAAATCGCAGGAAGCAGTGCAAAAAGCGCAGCAACTGGCGATGGCCTTGCAGCACCAGGCGGTAGAACCCGGGCACCTGCTCAAAGGGATTCTTACTGTCGACGACAGCGTAAGTCCGTATTTGCTGAAAAAAAACCAGGTGAATATGGCAAACTTTACCCAGGTGCTGGATCGAATTGTCGAATCTTATCCGAAAGTAACGGGTGGTGAGGTTTATTTATCGCAAGAAACAGCAAAAGTGTTACAAAATGCCAACAACTATTTAAAAGAATTTGGAGATGAATTTGTATCCGTAGAACATCTTTTGCTCGCCTTGTTAAAAAATAAAGACAATATAGGTCAATTGCTTAAAGATAACGGATTGACAGAAAGCAATCTGAAGAGTTCGATTCAGGAATTGCGAAAAGGATCAAGGGTTACCAGTCCATCGGCAGAAGATACCTACAATTCTCTTGACAAATATGCCCGCAACCTCAATCAATTGGCACAATCTGGTAAACTGGATCCGGTAATCGGGCGCGATGAAGAGATCAGAAGAATTTTGCAGATACTCTCGCGACGTACCAAGAATAACCCAATACTGATTGGTGAGCCGGGCGTGGGTAAAACAGCCATAGCAGAAGGCATTGCACACCGCATCATCAATGGAGATGTACCGGAAAATCTGAAATCAAAAAAAATCTATAGCCTCGACATGGGCGCACTGATTGCCGGGGCAAAATACAAGGGAGAATTTGAAGAAAGGCTGAAATCGGTGATCAAAGAGGTGATCTCATCGGATGGAGAGATCGTAATGTTTATCGACGAAATACATACACTGGTGGGAGCAGGCGGCGGTGGAGAAAGTGCCATGGATGCAGCCAACATACTCAAACCCGCACTTGCCAGGGGCGAATTGCGCGCCATTGGCGCCACTACCCTCAAGGAATATCAACGCTATTTTGAAAAAGATAAAGCTTTGGAAAGACGTTTCCAGACTGTAATGGTAGATGAACCCGACCGCGAAGATGCTGTTTCTATTTTAAGAGGATTAAAAGAAAGATATGAAACACACCACCAGGTAAGGATCAAAGATGAAGCCATCGTTGCAGCTGTTGATCTTTCTCAAAGATACATATCCGATCGTTTTTTGCCCGACAAAGCCATTGACCTTATCGATGAAGCAGCCGCAAAAATGCGGCTGGAGATGAATTCAGTACCCGAAGAGCTGGACGAGGCAGAAAGAAAGATCAGACAACTGGAGATTGAAAAAGAAGCCATCAAAAGAGAACACGACGAAGTGAAATTGCAGGATTTGAATGAAAAACTAGCCAATTTGTATGAAGAACGCAACAACCTCAAAGCCCGGTGGAAAAGCGAAAAAGAAATCATTGACGGCATACAGCAACAGAAAAAATCCATTGAAGAACTAAAGTTTGAAGCAGAACAGGCAGAAAGAAGTGGTAATTATGGAAAAGTAGCAGAAATCCGCTACGGACACTTGCAGTCGGCAGAACAAAAATTGCAGGAGTTAAACCAGAAACTGCAGGAGATGCAAACTTCACAAGCTTTGATCAAAGAGGAAGTTACGGCTGAAGATATTGCTGATGTGGTTTCGCGCTGGACTGGCATACCCATTAGCAGGATGCTGCAAAGCGAAAGAGAAAAATTGCTTCATCTGGAAGACCAGATACACAAAAGAGTTGTTGGACAGCAAGAAGCTATTGAAGCGGTTGCTGATGCCATTAGAAGAAGCCGGGCCGGTCTGCAGGATCCATCCAAACCTATTGGTTCCTTTATCTTTTTGGGTACTACCGGGGTAGGAAAAACAGAGTTGGCGCGGGCACTGGCAGAGTTTCTTTTCGACGACGAATCTAACATGGTTCGAATAGACATGTCGGAATACCAGGAAAGACATACTGTCTCCAGACTGATTGGGGCGCCTCCCGGATATGTTGGTTATGAAGAAAGTGGTCAGCTCACAGAAAGTGTACGCCGAAAACCGTATTCGGTTATATTGCTCGATGAGATTGAAAAAGCCCACCCCGATGTGTTCAACATTCTGCTGCAGGTGCTCGATGAAGGAAGACTAACAGACAACAAAGGCAGAACTGCTGATTTCAAAAATACCATCATCATTATGACATCCAACCTTGGATCGACTTACATACAGGAAAGCTTTGAAAAAATCAATGATGAAAATGCAGAAGAAATATGGCAAAAAACCAGATCAGAGGTTTCGCAGCTGCTGAAAAAAACCATTCGCCCTGAATTCCTCAACAGGATTGATGAAATCATCATGTTTAAACCATTAAGTCTGGATCAGATTGCAGATGTTGTGCGCATACAAATGGATAACGTGAAAAAGATGCTTTCCGGTAACGGAATGGAGATAGAAATAACCGAAAAGGCCAAAAGATGGATCGCACAAACAGGCTTCGATCCTCAGTATGGCGCACGTCCATTAAAAAGAGCCATACAGAAATATGTTCTGAATGTATTATCCAAAAATATCCTTGCCGGAAAAGTGCAAAAAGACAGCAGAATCATTATCGATGAAGTGGATAATGAAATCGTATTCAAAAATCAGAACTAATCAGAAACCTGCTTTATAGCAAAAAAGACCTCGCGCCCAGGGTGTGGAGGTCTTTTTTTTTTAACATAGTACTTTCTGCAATATTATCCGGCAAAATTCTTCATGCACTGATTTTACCATCGGGGTTGAACTGCGGCCAGGGTGATTGTAAAAAAATTACTAACTACTAGTGCTTGCAAGAAAACCCTTATTTTTTGTGTCTTTGATAAGAAACCGTCAAAGACAAGGCTTTCGAAGTTTTTGAATCTAAGGAGTTTACTTTTTGTAAATGACTGGTTCATCTGTTTATAATTTGATTAAATAGGTCAGATGCCTGCCCCGTTCTTTTCTTACGGGGGGCTCGCTAACAGTCTGACTGCATGCTTTACATGCCCTGCATTATAATCATGTACGTGTGTGTCATAATCTTTGTCATGGCTCGGTTCTAAAACGAGAATAACGCAGTATTGGCATTTTCTTGCAAAAACGAACTACTGTTTTGTATTCGCAGGAATTAATACCTCATTTTCCCAACTGATTTTGTAATTTCGCATATCAAAACCATTTTTTAACCTCAAAAAAATTCCTATAATGGATTTAAACTTAGAGCGTCCTATTGCATTTTTTGATATTGAAAGCACAGGTACCAATGTTGTAAAAGACAGAATTGTAGAAATATGCATTTACAAAGTGATGCCCGATGGCACTTCAGAAACCAAATTGAGAAGGATCAACCCGCTGATCCCTATCCCACCCGAGATAACCGCTATACATGGCATTTCCAATGAAGATGTTGCCAACGAACCCACTTTTAAGCAGATATCTAAGTCGTTGAATGATTTTTTGAAAAATTGCGACCTGGCTGGATACAATTCCAACAAATTTGATGTTCCCATGCTTATTGAGGAATTTATGAGGAGCAATATTGATTTCGACCTCAAAAACCGAAAACTGGTTGACGTTCAAAACATCTTTCATAAAATGGAACCCCGCACATTAAAAGCAGCCTATAAGTTTTATTGTGGAAAAGAACTGGTTGACGCCCACACAGCAGAAGCAGATACCATAGCAACCTATGAAATACTGGTTTCGCAAATTGAAAGATATAAAGATACCGAATATACCGATAAAGATGGAAAGGTAACCAAACCCATAAAAAATGACATAAACGCGCTTTATGAATTTTCTTATAACCACCGCAATGTAGACCTGGTAGGACACATTGTTTTTAACGCACAGGGTAAAGAGACCTTTAATTTCGGAAAACATAAGGGGAAAACCGTAGAACAGGTGTTAAAAAAAGAGCCTCAATACTATGACTGGATCATGAATGCCGATTTCCCTCTCTATACTAAAAATGTGCTGAAAGAGATCAAATTCAAAGGGTTTGAAAACAGCAACATGATCTTAAAAAAGCAATAATGAAGGATGTACCCTAAATGCTTTTGTACACGGCAATCAAAAATCTGTCGCTACAGATTTTAACAAACCATCATGATTGTTGAAAACATCCTTCAACAAAGAGATCCCAACACCATATTGATCAGAAACAAGAAAGCATAAAAGCAAACAAAACACATGAAGATAATTTGCATAGGAAGGAATTATATTGAGCATGCCCACGAACTCAACAACCCCATACCTTCAGAACCGGTTTTTTTTATGAAACCGGAAACGGCAATCATCAGAAAAGGTTTACCTTTTTTTTATCCTGATTTTTCTAAAGATATTCATTTTGAGGTGGAATTGGTATTGCAGGTATGCAAGGTAGGAAAACATATTCAGGAAAAATTTGCACACACCTATTATGATGGTATTGGCATAGGCATCGATTTTACTGCACGCGACGTACAGCAAAAATGTAAAGAAAAGGGTTTGCCCTGGGAAATTGCCAAAGCTTTTGACGGTTCGGCACCCCACAGTAGGTTTATTCCCAAAGAAGATTTTAAAGACCTCTACGACATTCATTTCCATTTAGAAAAAAACAATCAAATTGTACAAAAAGGTAATTCGGGCATGATGATCTTTCATTTTGAAAAAATCATTGCCTATGTCTCCCGTTTTATCACCTTAAAAACAGGCGATCTGATCTTTACCGGAACGCCCGCAGGCGTTGGCCCTGTGAGCATAGGCGACCTTTTGTCTGCATATATTGAAGATACAAAACTGTTGGAACTGAAAATAAAATGAGCCATTAATGAATCTGCTCCGAAAAGTCATTTTTAATTCATTAGTGAAAACATTAAATTCTTAACAATCTGGTAATCAACGATATAAATTAGTGTTAATTTGTGTAATTTGAGGATAATAAACTTTTCAGATTGGACTCATTAAATAAAATACCACTTACCTTTTCATGGAAAAAATAAGATTTATACCGAAAACCAAGTTACACGTAGTTTATGAGTTTATTATTTCTATAAATTTGTTTTCCAATGCATAAGAAATGCATTGAAAAGTCATTTGTACTATTCAATTTATCATACAAAATGAAGGAAAGAGGAATTTTTAACAAGTACACAACAGGAGGGTTTATAGCAGGTATTTTCTTCCCATTGATATTTATGCTCACAGAAACACTGAAATCTTCACAATCTTTTCAATTTCAAACTTTCATACAGTTACATGACGCATACCCCGTACTTTATTTTCTCGACCTTTTACCCTTTCTTTTTGCCTACCTGGCTTACCGTATAAACAAACGGATAACCAAATTAAAAAGAGAAACCCTCATCGCCCGGGAAAAACAAAATACCAAAAACAAAAACATTTTAGAGTTTACTGAAAGTATTGCTTCAGGTAATTTTGAAAGTGAATATACTATAGACAGCAGCGATAAAGATGACGATCATATCGGGCACTCATTGCTCAAGTTGAGAGAATACCTCAGAAAAAACCGCCAGGAAGAGGAGAAAAGGAGAAAAACAGAACAACAACAAAACTGGACTACGGAAGGATTAGCCAAATTTGGCGATATTCTGCGAAAAAACAATGATAATATTCAGGAATTGTCTTACAACATATTGAGCAATCTGGTCAATTATGTAGATGCCAGGCAAGGAGGATTTTTTTTAATTAACGATAACAACCCTGAAGACAAGCATTTTGAACTTACTGCCTGTTATGCCTACAACAGAAAAAAGTTTTTGCAAAAAAGAATTGAACTGGAAGAAGGACTTGTGGGTGCCTGCGCGCTCGAAAAACAAACTATTTTCATTACCGATGTACCCCGGGAGCATGTCACAATCACCTCCGGGTTGGGCGAAACCAAACCCAACTGCCTGATTTTGATACCTCTGAAGCTAAACGAAGAAGTGCATGGTGTAATAGAGTTGGCTTCTTTGAAAGAGTTTGAAAAATTTGAAATTGATTTTCTTGAAAAACTGGCAGAAAGTATCGCCTCTGTGATCTCAAGCGTAAAGATCAATCTTCAGACAGCCAAATTACTCAAAGAAAGTCAGGAGCAAAGTAAGATTCTGGCATCGCAGGAAGATGAGATGCGCCGGAATATGGAAGAACTCAGCTATGCAAAAGAAGAAGCTGCCAAACAGGGCGAACTGCTGGCAAATTTCACTAATGCCGTTAACCACACCCTGGTAAGAGCAGAATACAATACCGATGGTGTGCTGATCTATGCCAACACACGTTTCCTCAACAAACTCGGATACAACAGCAGCCAGGAAATAGTAGGAAAGCACATCTCTATTTTCATCAATGAAAAAGACAGAGATTGGTTTTTTAAAATCTGGGATACCCTCTCGAAAGGTGGTAAACACTTTGAAGGTGATATGAAGCACGTTACCAAACAAGGAAAAGATTTCTGGTCGATGGCTACCTATACTTGCGTGAGAAATGATGATGGTTCCATAGATAAAATTCTGTTTCTGGGTATTGATATAACCGAGCAAAAAAAACAAAACCTCGATTATGAATCACAGATCGATGCCCTGAACAAAAACAACCTGAAAATAGAATTCAACCTGGAAGGTAACATACTGGAAGCCAATCCTAAATTCCATGAATTAAGCGAAATACATCCGGATAACATACATAAATATTCGGTTTTTTCCTTTGTTGAAGAAGAAAACAAAAGCAAATTCAAAACCATCTGGAGCAATATATTAAAAGGAATCCCTTTTGAAACCGACTTTAAACTCAAAACACAATCTGGAAAAGAAAAGTGGATACAAGGATCGTATAATGCAGTGAGAGATATGTACGGAGAAGTATCCAAGATCATTTATCTTGCCTCCGATATTACCCAGAAAAAACAGGTAGAACTCGAAAACGAACGTCAGAACAAACTCCTGAAACAACAAGAGGAGCAACTGCTGAAACAACAGGAAGAGATCAAAAAGCAACACCAGGAGTTTATTGAAAAAACAGAACAAAACATCAAGGAAATTCAAAGTGTAAAAGTAAGAAATGAAAAAACCCTTGAAGGAGCACTAGACGCCATTGTAACCATCAATCAGGAAGAAAAAATTGAACTGTTTAACAAAGCAGCAGAACAACTTTGGGGCATACCACGACACAGGGTATTGGGCAAAAGTGTAAAACTTATTCTGCCAAAACCCTACGATACTTTGAAAGATGGGAAAGTTTTCCAGTTTCTGCAATCTGATCAGAACCATTTAAAAGGAAACCGAACCGAGGTAAACATAGAAAACAATGCCGGTGAAAAAATTCCTGTTCTGCTTACCCTTACAGAAGTTAAAATTGGGAATGAGTACACCTATACCGCTTTCATACAAAATATTTCCGTTGAACTATTCTGACCCACCAGTAGTGACCCACCAGCAGAAAATTGAGCATTCCTCGTAACTAAAAAAAGCAGAACCTGGCACGCTGGTAACTGAGTATGATTTTTTTTCAGTTCAATACCCAATACATACAATTTTTTGATCAGGAAATAGTTTCAGAAAACAGAAAAAACAGCATTCTGAAAGTCATAAAAACGGTTGAGACGATTGTTTAGCAAATTGAAAAAAATCATGCAAAAAATGATTTCTTCAATCCAAACAAGGTTTATCGTCGCTAATCAAAATTTTATAGCAAAAAATATATAAATAATAAAAAACATCTTTCGCTTTTCATATTTATTTTTGCTATCTTTATTTAAGCATTCAGTTGCCTTAAAAGAATTAAAGAACCAGACTTTGTTGAAAAGAAAACTCGTTTCAAATTGTAAAGTATTTGCTAAGTTATGCAGGATCAGTTAAGAAAAGAGGCAGAAAAAATTGCCAAATCCATTGAAAAAAACCAAAAACAAGAAAACAAAGATATTGATAAGATAGTACACGAATTGCAAGTACACCAGATCGAGTTGGAGTTGCAGAATGATGAGTTGCGACGCACTGCCCATGAACTGGAATTGTCTCACAAACGCTTTACAAACCTTTTTGATCATGCACCAGTTGGGTATTTGGTACTTGGCAAGAACCTTAATATTCTGAACACCAACTTTTCCGCTACTTTTATGCTCAATACCACCAAGGAAGAGATACAGGATAAGGTAATCACCAGGTTTATTCATCCCGATTTTCAGGATGAATTTTACTTTTATACACAAAAAGTGATAAATTCTGACGATTTGCATTCAATAGAGGTGAAAATAAGAAACCTGGGCAATGGAAATTATTTCTTTGCTCAGATACAGAGCATCAGAGATTATGATGCCATCGATCAATCTTACAGAATAAGAACCGCACTGATTGACATTTCGGAAAGAAAAAAAATAGAAAAAAGGCTCAAAAGATTCAGAGCAGCCATAGACAGCTCTGCAGACAATATTTTCCTGATTGATTTTCAAAGCGGGTATTTTATCGATGTCAATGAATCGGCATGCAAAAACCTGGGTTTTACCCGCGAAGAGTTTTTAAAGCTCAAACCAGAGCATATCAATAAGTTGTATACAACCGGATATATTCAGAAACTGATTCAGGCAAAAATTAAAAAAAATGAGATATCGGGTGATGAAGAAGCGGAAGACCTTACCCTGGAAACCAAACATAAAAGAAAAGATGGAACCATTATAGATGTGGAAGTTTTTTTAAGATTAACTCAGATAGAAGAAGAAAAAATAATTGTTACCGTAGCCCGCGACATTACCGAAAGAAAACAAACTCAGGAAAAACTTACGCAATATGCCCAGGAACTCAAAGAACTCAACGAAAGCAAGGATAAGTTTCTTTCGATTATTTCTCATGACCTGAGAGGTCCGTTTCTGGGTATTAAAGGATACACCCAGCTGCTTATCGAAGATTATGATCAACTGCAAAAAGAGGAAGTCATGGACTATCTCGATAAAATCCACCAGTCCACACGCGATCTTTACACCCTTGTTGACAACCTGCTCAAATGGTCGCGCCTTGAACTGGGAAAGATACCCTACCAGCCCATGTCGTTCAATCTTTCGGATGAACTAGAACCCATTGTAAAACTCCTTAGCGGAGTTGCTGCCAAAAAAGAGATAACACTTACAAATGAAATCCAACGAGATGTTTATCCTTTTGCTGATCGCCTGATGCTTATTTCAGTAGTGCAAAACCTGGTGAGCAACGCAGTAAAATTTACCCCCAAAAAGGGTCAGGTTAAAATTTCGGCTAATCAAAACAATGGAAAAATTGCCGTAAAAGTATCTGACACAGGCGTGGGCATGCAACCCGAGATAATGGAAAAACTATTCACCCTCGACAAAAGCTATACCTCACGAGGAACAGAAGGAGAAAAAGGTACCGGCTTTGGTTTGATCATTGCCCGTGAAATGGTATTGAAAATGGGAGGAGACATTTGGGCAGAAAGTGAACCAGGCAAAGGATCTGTCTTTACTTTTACACTCCAAAACGATTCCCAACAAAAGTATCCTTCATAACAATTCCCCGGTTTTTTAATACAATGACTATCAGACTGTAATATCAGGTTTCTGTATTATGTATTTCACTCACAAGTCAAATGCATTCGACCCGCCGGATGAGCCATCAGACGAGAAACAGATGCCCTAATGCCAGCGCTACGCGCCTCACTCAACTCTTTGATTGGCGTGCATTCTAACATAATACCGGCGCTACGCGCCTGACAAACCGCTCTTATTAGCATTTTTTCTAATGAAAAAACTAATACAACAATTGATAAAGCGCATAGCGCTGACATTATGGTAGAAATCTAATGTTACCAGTGAATCCAAAGGCGCGTAGCGCTGACATTATCGGGTTCAGATTAAGAAACATAAGCGCCACTTAATCAATATATTGAAAATTATAAACAGATGAACCGAGCCACGACAAAGTTTTTTGACACACACGAGGATGATTAAGATAAATGGAACGCAGATGACACAGATTGA
>CAYPFV010000070.1:0-15617 GCA_964410015.1 uncultured Bacteroidales bacterium | reverse complement strand
CATTAAAGTCGTAATTAGTATATAGACAATATGTTACAAATTATAAACAGATGAACCGAGCCATGACAAAGTTTTTGACACACACGCACATGATTATAATGCACGGCATGTAAAGCATGCAGTCAGACTATTGGCGAGCTCCATCTGACCGAATTAATCAAATTATAAACAGATGAAAAATTCACCCGAATTACTAAAAACAAGTTTTTAGACTGGATTCATTCATTAAAATATGAGTCCATTCCGAAAAGTTGTTTTCGGCAAATCTGTGTTCATTTTCTTTTTTTAAACACATTGATTATCAGAATTTAGCATCTGTTTAAATCTGTGTAATCTGTGGATAATTGATTTTTCAGAGTGGACTCAAATATAAAATTCTTCTATCATCAGGTTACCTTGCTTTTGTTTTGGTCAAAGGCAAGGTATTCTTTTTTCTCTACAATGGTTCTTATTTCCATTACAGCTTCATAAATATCACGGAAAGTATTGTACAAAGGGGCCAATCCCAAACGCAGATTGTCTGGTTCGCGAAAATCGGGAATAACTGTTTTTCTGTTTTGAACCGGCTCAGCAAGCGCCTTGCTTATTCTGTAAGCCTCCGGATGTTTTAATGACAGGTGCGAACCTCTTATCTTAAAATCTTCGGGAGAGGAAAGTCGAAAATCCAACGGATACAAATATTTTTTTACCATCGAGATCATAAATTCTGACATCTCAATGCTTTTCTTTCTTATGTTGTCTATTCCCGCTTCCAGCAGTATATCTAAAGATGTTTCCAGTGTTGAAAGTGAGAGCAGGGGAGGGGTACCTGTCATGAACCTGTCTATACCCGGAGCGGGCTGATAATTCATGCTGAATTCAAAAGGGTTGTTTTGCCCAAACCAACCCCAAATTGGTGAAATTAGTTTTTCCTGAAGTTCTTTTTTTATATAGAGAAAGGCTGTTGAACCTGGTCCTCCATTCAAATATTTATAGGTGCAACCAATGGCCATATCAGCATTACTTTCATTCAAATTTACGGGAACCGAACCGGCAGCATGACTTAAATCCCAAATTACAAGTCCTCTTTTTTGATGTGCCAGGCTGGTTATTTCTTTCATGTTATACATAAAAGAACTTTTAAAAGTAACATGCGACAAAGTAAGAAGGGCAAGTTTGTGTCCCAGTTGTTTTTCTATTTCTTCTGCAGAAACAGTAATACCATCTTTAGACTGTGCCAGTCTGATCTCATGGTTTTGGTTCATAATTTTTTTCAACCCTTGTAAAACATAAATGTCAGAAGGAAAATTCAACTGATCGCTCACAATGGTTTTTTTATCTTTCTGATAATGAAGGGCAGCCCAGGCAAGTTTAAAGAGGTTTACGGAGGTACTATCGCTTATGATCACCTCATCAGGTTGTGCACCAATTATTTTCGACAGTTTGGCAGATGTCTTCTGAAAACGGTCAAACCATTGTTCATTCCAGCTCCTGATCAGGCGATCACCCCATTCCTGCCTTACCACTTTTAGTATAACGGCAGGTGTATCCGCCGGAAGCATACCCAGTGAGTTTCCGTCGAGGTAAATAAGATTTTGATCATCTTTGATAAAATGTGAACGGAATTGTTTAAGGGAATCGTTTTGGTCTTTTTGAATTGCTTCTGATAGTGTCATCATTAATTTGGAAAGATCTTTTGGATATTTATATTGATTTGGGAATTTTGTGATAAAGGTGTGGTAAATATACAGCAACTGGAAAATTTAAAAAAATCACAGGACTGTCAATAATTTATTTTCCTGAAAAGAATTATTATCAATCTTGTTGTTTTTCAAAAATACTAATGGCTAAAGGAATCATTTTATCAACCCACATTGCATACATGATGCCTGAAGGATGCAATCCATCACCTGCAATAAGATTGGGTTGTGTGGCCGCCATCCTGCTGATATCTGTTACATTTATATAATGCACACCTTTTTTTTCAGATTCTTCAAGGTTTACATGGTTAAAAGCATCTATCTCACGAGCAATTTTTTCACGGTCCTGTCCTTCAGCATAGGGAGTTACACCCCAGTCGGGTATAGAAAGTACAATTACTTTTTCGGGATCTTGTCCGGCAAATTCTATGGACATATCCAGCAGGGTTTCAAATTCCTCCCTGTAATGATTGATACTCATACCCCTGTACTGATTGTTTACACCAATTAACAAACTTACCATTCCGTATTGCTCATTCAATGTTGTAGATTCAATGGCATCAAGAAGTTGCCCGGTAGTCCATCCTGTTTGAGCGATGATTTTTAATTCTTCCAAATGTATATTGTTTTCCACCAATTGGCTTTGCAACTGAACCGGGTATCTGTCTTCAACCGTTACTCCTTCTCCAATAGTATAAGAATCGCCTAGGGCAAGATAAGTCATAAAAGTTGTTTCTGATTCATTAATCGAATCCTGGTCTGAATTTTCTTGAGATATATGATGTGTATTTTCCGGTTTTAATTCATTGCCTGACTGACATGAATTGATCACCACGAAAAACAATACAAATGTAACCAGGATTATAACAGGGTTTGTGAATGTTTTCTTCATTTTATTTCTCATAAGTTTGTTTGAATTTCACAAAGTTATAGATTTAAGAACATTAACAGAAATTAAAAGGTTTTATTCTGCATTTCTGTTTTGTAAAGATTTGTTAATACATAGGTGTGAAAGACTTTTCCTGCATCTTAATTCGCCTGCATCCCAGGTACAGGAAAAAAGTAAAAGGCATAATTTGCCGACAATTGAAGACCTTTTGCTGTCAGAGTATCATTTGTGAATGATCATTTTTGAATTTTCTAACCAGGCAATATCCATCTGAATGAAAAAATGATCTTATCTTTGCAATTATTAGTTTTTAAAAAATGATTTTCCCTTTAAATCTATCTATATATCTATAAGTGCCCAAGTTAAAAACAAGTTTTTTCCTTTTATTTTCTGTTTATTTTTTCATTTCCTGCAATCCTGCCCGTCGACTATCGGAAGGTGAGTATCTTTTGCAAAGAAATACCATCAGGATAACTGATAGTCAGGTTTCAAAATCCGACCTTAAAACTTTTGTGCGACAACAACCCAACAGGAAAATACTGGGTTTGTTTCGATTTCATCTGAACGTTTACCAGTTGGCCGACAGGGGGAAAGAAACACGTTTTAAAAAATGGACCAAAAATACCATAGGAGAACCTCCCGTAATTTATGATCCTTCCCTTGCCCTCAATACTACTGATCAGTTTGAATTGTATCTGCATTCCAAAGGATATTTTAATGCAGAAATAGAATTAGAGGAAAAATTGAAAAACAAAAAGGCACGAATTCATTACCATATTACTGGTAATACTCCCTATTTGATCAACAAAAAAAAATATTTGATCAGAGACGATCGAATTGAAAGGTTTGTATTGAACGATACGCTTCAGTCGCTTGTAAAAACAGGTGATCGCTACGATGCTAAAAAACTGGAAGATGAGCGAAACCGGATAACCCGTTATCTGAGAAATAACGGTTTTTTCAGATTCTCCCGAGACTTTATTATCTTCAGCGTAGACAGTAATCTTCAGAAACATGCAGTAAATATGGATGTGATTATCAATGATCCTCCACAGACAGATTTAGCAGACAGTTTGCAAAATATAAGGCACCGCAGATTTTTACTTGATAAGGTGATTGTTCTCCCGGAATTTTCGGCATTGCAAAATGATGTGGTTAGGCGCGATACAACAATTTTTGTACCTGATCCTCCCAACATCAATCATAACAGGGAATATGTTTTTTTGCACAACGGACCCCTCAGAATAAAACCATTTGTGATTGTTAATCATTTGCGATTACGTCCTGGGGAATACTTCAGAATTTCTGATGTAGAGCAAACCTATAACTTTCTTACGGGATTGCGCAATTTCAGGTTTATTAACCTGCAATTTCAGGAATCCAAAGATCCAGAAAAAGGAAATCCAACAGATTCTCTGGGTTATCTGAATGCTTATGTGCAACTCAACCGCTCTGCCGCCAATGCCTTTACAGTAGAAGCAGAAGGATTGAACACAGCAGGAAATCTGGGGGTAGCAAGTAACTTTTTGTATCAAAACAGAAACATATTTCGCAATGCAGAAATTTTTAACCTTCGCTTCAAAGGGGCGCTGGAAGTAACAGGAGAGTCTTCTCCTGATGAAGTGATACAGCGATTACCCTTTAACACTCTGGAGCTGGGAGTGGAAGCCGGAATCGATTTCCCCAGATTTTTACTTCCTTTTACCATTGAGCGGATTGCACGAAATGCACGTCCTAAAAGTACCATTGTTTCCGGTATCAATTTCAGGCAACGTCCCGACTACACCAGGTACATCCTCAATTTCAACTACGGATTTGAGTGGAACCAATCCTCTAATGACCGTCATCAACTCAACCCGCTGGAAATAAGTTCTATCAGGGTTTTTAATGATTCTATCCTGCGCACCAATGTGCCAGATGCGAATCCTTTTATTCTTAGCCGCTTCAGGGATCATTTTATCGTGGGTCTTAAACATACTTATGTTTTAAATACTCAGGATTTATCCAGAATGAGTGATTTTGTCTATTTGAGAACAAACTTTGAATCTGCAGGTGGTTTAATGAATCTTCTTTCCGAATCTTTAGGATTATCTGTGGATGAAAATGGCAGTTATAACATCTTTAACATACCTTTTTCACAGTTTCTCAAAGGAGACGCAGATTTCAGATATTATAAAGTTTTTGATAACAATGAATCGCTTGTTTTTCGATTAATGGCAGGAGCCGGAATACCCTATGGAAATGTTAGCACACTTCCTTTTATCAAAAGTTACTACGGAGGAGGTGCCAACGGCATCCGGGCATGGAGGATATATTCTCTTGGCCCCGGCAGTTATGCCAGCGATGATCAATTGCGTTTTGATCGCTACGGCGATATTAAAATTGAAACAAACATTGAATACCGTTTTAAAGTTTACAGCTTCTGGCATGGTGCATTTTTCCTTGACGCAGGTAATGTATGGTTTATTAATCAAAACGACCAGTTTCCGGGCGGCGAATTCCGCTGGGATTCTTTCGGAAGAGACATTGCTGTGGGCGGCGGATTAGGAGTTCGACTTGATTTTGATTTTTTCATTCTTCGCATCGATGCCGCTGTTCCACTAAAAGACCCCGCCTTACCTGCAAAAGATCAATGGATTAAAAAATGGCCAGGTTTTCGTGACTATAACCTTAATTTGGGTATAGGATATCCTTTCTGATCTGGTTAATCCTACTTTGTAATTTTATGCTGAATGCTTTTTTTTTATGCTAACAAAAGATCAAATCCAACGCTTATTTTTGGAAGAATTGCAACTTCAACCCACCTATGATCAGAAAAGAGTGATTGGTAAGTTGTCTGAATTTCTTTTATCATCTGATTTTTCTTCGGTTTTTCTCCTTAAAGGATATGCTGGTACTGGTAAAACCACGCTGGTGTCGAAACTGGTAAAATTATTGCCGCGTTTAAAAGCAAATTGTATATTGCTTGCTCCTACCGGACGGGCAGCAAAAGTTTTGGCAGGTTATGCCGGGCAGAGTGCCTTTACTATCCATCGTGTTATTTATCGTCTTTCAGAAACCAATCAGGGTGGAATTTCTTTCCAATTGCAACCCAACAAACATGCTAACACCCTTTTTATTGTTGATGAAGCCTCCATGATTACAGATGTGTCTGCACGGGAAGAAAGATATGTTTTTCAATCGGGAAGTTTACTCCACGATCTCATCGACTATGTATACAATGGTGATCGTTGCCGGTTGATATTCATCGGAGATTCGGCTCAGCTTCCACCGGTTCATTCTACCCATAGTCCTGCCCTGAGTGTTGCTTCGCTCCGCAGTACTTTCCATCTCAATATCTGGTCAGAAGAACTGAAAGAGGTAGTTAGGCAACAAACTGATAGTGGTATTTTATATAATGCCACCCGCATAAGGAAAAAGATAGAGACTGGCAAAAAAGGTTTTCTGAAATTTCATATACAAGGATTTAGCGATATGAAAAGACTTACAGGTGTTGAAACAACTGACTATATCAACGATGCCTTTTCGCCCGGTTCATTTGAGCAAACTATTGTGATATGCCGCAGCAACAAAAGGGCAAATCTTTATAATAAACATATCCGCGCCAGGGTTTTGTTTTTTGAGGATGAAATCGGTGCAGGTGATCTACTGATGGTAGTGAAAAACAACTATTTCTGGTTACCCCAGAAATCTGCTGCCAGTTTTATTGCCAATGGCGATATTATAGAAATTACCCGAATACAACGCATTGAAGAGATGTATGGATTTCGTTTTGCCCAGGCAAGTATCAGGATGCTTGACTATCCTGATGAGCCGGAGTTGGATCTGATTTTAATTCTTGATACCCTTGATGCTGAAGGTCCTTCCCTTTCATACGAACAATCAAAGTTGTTATTTGAAAGGGTGAGTGAGGATTATATCGATGAACCCAGTAAAACAAAAAGGTTTGCAAAAATAAAATCTAATCCTTATCTCAATGCAGTACAGGTAAAGTTCGCCTATGCCGTTACCTGCCATAAAGCACAAGGCGGGCAATGGAAAAATGTTTTTGTGGAAATGGGTTATATCCCTGATAAAATACCTGATAAAGAGTACTTTCGTTGGTTATACACCGCCCTGACACGCGCTACTGAGAACTTATATCTGATGGGGTTTTCTGAAGATTTTTTTGAAAAATAAAATTTGGATTAAATACCTGATGTTTAGCGGATCAATAAACATAGATAACAAAATCAGCATTTAAGGGTGTTCCATCATACCACTTTAATCCAATTATTATATAATGAACCGGGCCATACCAAAAGTATAGGCACACTCGCAGATGATTAGATTTCGTGGCATAGACAAAAATACAAAACCCGAGTTTTGGCGAGCTCCATTTATTCTGTTTAATAAAATTATAAACAGATGAAACATCCATGATTGACTTAAAACACACACGAGGATGATTAAGATTAATGGAACGCAGATGACACAGATTGAGCGGATTTGCACAGATTTTTTCTATCAGCGATTATCTGTAAAATCAGTGTTATCAGCGTTCTAATTATTAATTTTGGAAAATTATAAACAGATGAACCTCAAAACCATATTGTGCTTTTTGTGCAAATAGTAAAAGCATTAACCTTTATATCCGGAAAATCCCTTTTTCTTTTTTCACAACTCTTGTCAGGCATCACTTTTTATTGAGGTTAAAGGATATGGATTTTCATTATCTGCCAAATGATCAATGGATGAAAAGATGGTACGATGATTGCATTCTAATGAAAAAAATTATCAGATATGTTTTGGATGTTTTATTAAAGTCAATTAATCGAAGTTTAAATATTGTACATCTATGAATAATATTAGCTTTTTATAAAAACAAAAAAATCAAAATTGCTTTCATGTTCAAATCGTTGATAATGTGTTCGTTATTGTATTTGTTGTTTTTTATTAACTTTTTAAATGAAAGCGTCTTATTGATTTATTGATATTTTTGTGCTTCCAAAACATTTTTAACCAATAGATTACTCATTTAAAAGAAAAAAGTTAGTTATGATTTTAAAGAAAAAAAACACAAATTTTACGCTTCCAGCGATTTTGTTTGCCATGCTGATTGCTTTTACAGCGTTTACCGGAAAAACAATCCAGGCACAAGAGCCCGAAACTGAAAATGAAAGTGAAAGTGAAACTGATACTGTTGAAGTATCATTCCCTTTTTCAGATGATAAATTGTTGAATTTTTTTGATGCCAATAGATCTATGAGTGAAGCCCGTAAAGGTTTTCAGGAACAAATGGCGGAGACTGTTGCCGAAGAAGGACTAACCCTTGAAAGATTTCAGCAAATTGCTAATGCCAATAAAATTGGTGCTTTAAATGGTGGTGCTTTTTCTGAGGAAGAAATTGAGGCGTTTAATACGCTAGGACCCCGGATCAGCGATATACAGAAAAAAATGCGCGACCGAAATTCACAAATCATTTTGGAAAAAGGTTTTGAATCTCCTTCTGAATACCAGGAGATATTAAATGAATACCGTAAAGATGAGCAATTACGCAGTTATGTGAATGACCTGCTCAGAGAGCGCAGAAAACAAGAAATTCTGGAAGAACGACGCAAAGAAGCTGAAGAAAAAGCAAAACAAAAGCAAGAAGAGCAGGAAGAAGAAGGTGCCAAATAAAAAATTTGATCGATTAACATAAAAAACCGGATATGCAATTTTAGATATCCGGTTTTTTTTTCATGAAATTATCAACTGACTGGTTTGTTTTTCATAGCTGCTAATGCGAGTATAACGCCCAAAGCAATACCCAACAAGGCAGCAAAAAGTACCCTGAACTCAGTCGGTAGCATAAATGTAAGCGTGTGCGCCGGTATCCAGAAAAAAGGTATGGTTTTGCGAAAAACAAAATCCCATTGTATCTGCCAATTGATCGATGACAATATTTTGCCTGTATGCATGGGTTTAAAAAGACCTCTCAGCGTTCCACCGCCATTTTCTATATGGGTGTCAGTTACTTTATGTATAGTCATCATTACCGGAGCATAAAAAATATTCATGGCAATACTTATACAAAATGCTACCGCTAATTTTCCCCAACTAAAGGCAGAATTCATAAAAACTTCAGGAGCGTTTTCCATCCCCAGAATAACCAGAAAGAGGGGTGTTCCCGTTGAAAAGATTACAAATGCCATTTGTATAGTTAATCCAAGAAACCCCCAAACCACAGCACGAGGTAATATTCCAAAACCATTCCGATTGTATCTGCCGGTTTTAATCCTTAATCCTAATGTTTCTCCTAATGTAGCCAATAACGCAAACTTGAGGAAACTCGTCAGCATTGGATACTCTAAGGTTATCTCTTTGTAGCTGTTGATTGCAGGTGGGTGCAGAAAAAAAGGGGCAAACAGAATAAGGGTAGCAAATAGAACAATAAAATCCGCTCGTTTTATCATAACAAAATTGTTTTTTTAAGGTACGATGGAACCTCCATTTCAATGGTTGTTAAATCCTCGTATTCGTATGATATAAAACATGGAGGTTTCATCATTTTATTCTAATCTTCAGTTTTTACAAACCTTAATGATGTAAAAAAACAAAAAAAAATCTCATATTCAAATTATTATAAATTATAATCTGATATTATCGGATATAAATTTGTTGTATCTGCAAAAGATGTGCGTTTATAAAGTTATCTTTTTACAGCACCGGCAAATTTTGAGTTCCCTTTTAACTGGTTAAGAGTTTATTTATTTTTTGCTTGCAAGAATTAAAATATTTTACAAAACCCAATCGGTAAGTTCACCTGTAAGTCTTTTCAAATCTGTTTCAATGATCTTTAAGGTGTATTTCAAGCGGATAATCTGGTTCTGTATTTGAAATACGGCTAGTTGGTTTTGTCTGAATTCAAAACCATTAATGCTACCTTGTGCCAATTGTTCTGTTGCGATTTCCAAAGACCTTTCGGCGTTTTGCATATTCTTTTCGAGTAATTCAAGCTCTGAAGCCGCAGATTGGTATTGGCTGAGCATACGCGATATTTCTGATTTGAGCATAGCTCCGGTATCCTCGGTTCTGATCTGTTGGTTTTTTTTTTCTTTTTCCCGGTTTTGAATGCTGATATTTTGCTGATTTCCGTTAAAAAGGTTGAATCTGATGGATAACCCATACTGGAAACCATAGTTTTGGGATTCTTCAACAAATCCTGTTTCGCTGGATTGCCTCATGAAGGCATAGTTTCCAAATAAGTTGATCTGCGGGTACCGCATGGCTTTTTCTATTCTGACGTTGGTTTCTGCAATCAACTCTTGCAGGCGTGATTGTTCGAGTTCGAAATTGTTTTCCATTGCTTTTTGGAGAAGCAGTTCCTTATCGTCTATTGTAATATTTCCTATTTCAATACTCTCTGATGGCGAAAAATTTTCATCGGGTTCCTGGTTGATAATCCTGTTAATTCTTATTCTAATATCATCTATAAGTGCTATTTGTCTGATAATTAAAACACTGTCGGCATTCAGATCATTAACAGCCTGTAGGTACATCAGGGTATTTCCTGCACCCAGTCGTTGTTTTTCTTTTTCCAGATCTACCCGGTAAGAAGATACTTCGATAGACTGCCGGAGGGTGTTGAGCAGTTCCTGTTCGGTTATCATTTGAAAATAGAGGTCTGCCAGATCGGCAATGGTTTGTTCTATGTAATATTGCGTATCGAGTTTCCCCAATTGGGCCAAATAATTGAGCTGGTCTTTTCTGGCAAACATTCTGAATCCGTCGAAAACTGTCCAGTTGGTTTCTACCATAGCATTCAGTGAGTTGCTTAGAGCATTTTCACCTGTTCTTCCATCACCATTAAAAAAACTAAGTTCTGAATTTTCAACAGACCATGACTGATTAGAACTTAGGTCTACTGATGGCAAAAATCCTGCATTACCAAAGGTATTTTCGTTTTCGGCTATTTGCTGATTATTTCTTACTATTTTCAGGTTATAGTTTTCGAGCAGGCTTCTTTGAACAAGATCTTCGAGAGATAAGTTGTTTTGCGCTTCCCCGCGAAAAGAATAAAAAAGCAGGATGATATATGAAATTCTAATTGTTTTTTTCAGTAACATATGATTTGGTTTTGGTAGCTATAAAGGTGTAAACAGCAGGAATGATAAACAATGTGAGTATCAGAGAGAATAACAACCCCCCTATGATGGCAATACCCATGGGTATTCTGCTCAGAGATGTTGCATTGAGGGATATAGCCAGGGGTAATGCGCCTAATATGGTGGCCATGCTGGTCATGATAATAGGCCGTACCCTGTCGGCTGCGGCATTGATAGCTGCGTGCAACCGGGATTGTCCTTCCAGCCGTTTCTGATTAGCGAATTCCACGATGAGTATACCGTTTTTGGTTACGATACCCACCAGAACAATCATACCGATCTGCGAGAAGATATTGATGGTTTGACCAAAAATCCATAAGGAAAAAAGGGCACCGGCCAAAGCCAAGGGCACGGTTATCATGATGATAAGCGGATCGCGGAAACTTTCAAACTGTGCCGATAAGGTAAGATAAATAAGCAATAAGGCAAAAATAAAAATGAGTAACAGGTTTCCTGAACTTTCCGCAAAATCTGCGGAAGTACCACTTAAAGAAGTGAAAAATGTTTCATCGAGAACTTTATCCCTGATCTCATCCATGGCATCTATACCATCACCAAGTGTATATCCATCTGCTGTTGAGGCAGATACCGTAGCAGAAGAATATCGGTTATATCTGAGTAGCTGGGGTGGCAGACTCTCTTCGTGCATGGAAACCAGGTTGTCGAGCGAAACGGTCTCACCACTGTAAGTTCTTACTTTTACATTCTTAATGTCTTCGGGTGTCGATCTTTGGTTGCGCTGCGCCTGTGCCAACACAAAATATTGTTTACCGTCGCGAATAAAAAAACCGAGTCGTTGCTCGCTGAAGTAAATCTGCAGGGTTTGTGCAATATCGCGCACATTAACACCCAAAGTTGCTGCTTTTTCGCGATCAATTTCTATAATGAGTTCGGGTTTGGTAAATTTCAAATCAATATCTACAATATCCAGTGCAGGATGTTCCCGTGCCTGACTGAGAAATTCGGGGATTGCCTCCTCCAGTTTTTGCAGGTTAGGTGCCTGTAAAACATACTGCACGGGCAATCCTCTTCCACCACCACCTTGTTGGCCGGAAATGGTTGGTTCTTGTATAACGTAACTCTGAGCCAGGTTATAACGTGCCAGCATAGGGCGCAATTCATTGGCAAGTTGCATCTGGGTTTTTTCTCTTTCTGATGGATCGGAAAGGTTTAGCCTGATAAATCCGGAATTGACAGATACAGAAGCGCCAAACCCTGGAGAAGTAACGGACAGCAGGTAATTTTTTTCTGGCAGGGTATCCACCAAGCCAATGAGTTTCATCTGGTATTCATCCATCATCTCATAGGAGACACCTTCGGGCGCAGTGGAAATAATGGTAAGTCTGCTTTTATCATCCAGGGGGGCAAGTTCAGACTGTAAATTTGAGAACAAAAGCCAGATTCCTAAGCCCATGATCAAAATAATGGGGAAACCAAGGTATCTTCTTCTCATAAATGCTAACAGCCATCCTTTATAACTATTAAGTATGTAATCGATGGGCTTGCTTACAGGCCTCATAAACCGGTATTCGCGGTCTGATGCGCGAAGCATGCGCGAGGATAACATTACTGTAAAAGTTAGTGCAATAAAGGTTGAAATAATAACAGATCCAGCCACCACCATGGCAAATTCTCTGAACAACCGACCGGTTAAACCTTGTATAAAAAAAATGGGCAGGAAAACACTTATCAGGGTAATGGTGGTAGAGATAACGGCAAAAAATACCTGCCTTGCACCTTTGAATGCTGCCTGTATGGGTGTCATGCCTTTCTCTATTTTAGAATAAATATTTTCCATTACCACTATGGCATCGTCTACCACCAATCCTGTGGCCAGCAGCAACCCCAGAAGGGTAAGTACATTGATGGAAAACCCCGCCAGGTAAAGAAATATAAAACTTCCCATCAGTGATATTGGTATGGTGATAACAGGAATAAATGTAGTACGTAAATTGCGCAGAAAGAGGAATATAATGACCAAAACCAACAAAAAAGCAACAAGAATTGTGCTTTGTACATCTCTGATGCTTTTGCGTATGGGATTAGTAATGTCAAGTCCTACACCAATGATAATGTCATCGGGTATTTCGCGTTTGAGTAAGTCAACTCTTTTGTAAGCTTCATCGGCAATATCTATAAAATTGGCACCTGGTTGAGGTTGCATAGCCACCCCTACCATAGGAATTCCTTCATTACCTCTTAAAATGGATTTTTCGTTTTGTGCAGCCAGTTTTGCAGTTCCTACATCCTTCAGTCTTATTAAAGTATTGCCACGTCTGGCAACGATCATGTTGTTGTATTCTTCTTCTGTATTGAGTCTACCGTATGTTTGTATGGTAATATATTTCCGGTTTCCTTCCACCTGCCCCGAGGGGAGTTCTACATTTTGTTCTTCAAGCGCATTTCTAATATCCATAGGTACTATACCGAGAGCGTTCATCTTATCCATATCCAGGATCAAACGCATGGCATATCTTTTTTGCCCCCAAATATTAATCTGACTTACTCCTTCGATGGTTTGTAAACGTTCGGCAAACACATTATCTGCAAGTTCGGTGAGTTCAAGCAATCCTCTGTTGTTGCTCGACAGGGTGATGGTAAGAATGGTTTGCGCATCGGCGTCTGCTTTCGATACCACGGGTGGGTCGGCATCAGGTGGTAAACTGCGGATGGCTTGAGACACCCTGTCGCGCACATCGTTGGCGGCAGCATCCAGGTCTTTGCCCAGTTCAAACTCTACCCTTATGGTACTGCGTCCGGTAGAACTGATAGAGCTGATTGTTTTGATCCCATCCACACGATTTACTGCTTCCTCAAGTGGCTCGGTAATCTGCGATTCCATAATTGCTGCATTGGCTCCAGTATAATCCGTACTAACGGTAATGATTGGAGGGTCAACACTAGGATATTCCCTTACACCCAAAGAGAAAAAAGAAACTGTTCCAAAAATAACAATCACAATAGCAAACACTGTTGCCATTACAGGTCTTTTGATACTGATATCGGAGAGTGTCATGGGTTTACCTCCTTGTTTACTGAAGTAACCCTGATCTCTCTTCCATCTCTTATCTCCATTAATCCGGTGGTTATGATGGTATCTCCAACAGATATTCCTGACAAAACATGCACCCTGTTGGCGGTTCTGGTTCCTGTTTCTATAGTTGTTTTAGATGCTTTCCCTTGGTGTACTTTATAAACTACTTGTGAGTTGAGTTCCGGGATGATCGTTTCGGCCGGCAATAAAATGGCATTATCGTTAATCTGCGCTTTGGTAATTACGGTGGCAAAATCTCCCGGAATAAGAGCCCCATTTGAATTATCTGTTTTGGCCCTTACCTGCATGGTACGGGTGTTTTGATGGATAACCGGGTCGCTGGTATAAACCTGAGCTGTAACCGTATCGGGAAAACTTCTGGAAATAATATTGATCTTTATACCAGGTTCAAAAAGAGTGGCATATCTTGCAGGAACCGTGAAGTTGATCCGCAATTGATTATCCTGCACCAAACTGGTGACCAAATCGCCCTGAGCAAGATAGGCACCGGGACTAAAATCGCGCATCCCTAATCGCCCACTAAAGGGAGCTCTGATGGTAGCCAAGTCAATTCTTACCGCAAGCTCTTCAATTTGTGCTTCCAACTCTGATACCAATGCTTCCGCCTGATCTACTTCTTCCTGCGAACTACCCTCAATGGAACGAAGTTGTTTTTTTCTTTCCAAATCTTTGCGTGCAATACTTAAACGGGATTCCATCCCTTTTTTTTGTGCTTTCCATGTACGGCTGTCTATTTCAACCAATAAAGAACCCTCGCGGATATAACTTCCTTCTTCAAATGAAATTGATTGAACATTACCAGCAACAGGTGTTCTGATCTCAACTTTCTCCCATGGGAGAATATCGCCTGTAGACCGGATGGTTTCCTTAAAAGGTTCTGCATAAGCAACGTATCCTTCTACCGATAAAGGTGCTGAACCCTGGTTTCTCTGATCATTCTGGTTATTGCATGATGCAAGCAATACAGAGAAAAGGATTGCAACATACAGAAAATTATCTATTTTGATTGACATATTATTCGTATAAAGATTAATGTTATGAGTAATGGATACTTTATTTTTTGTTTTCGCATGAGTTTTAACATTCAATCAATGTAAAGGTTTAAAAAGTTAGATTACTTTAATCTTCTTCCGGCTGATCATTAAAATACCGGTATAATCTTGATGCACTCAAAAATAGTTCGAATTCGGTTTTGAGTTTGTTGTTATCTATTTCATAATAATATGATATCTCCACCAGATACTCAGTGATTCCCTTTTCGCCCTTTTGCCATGCCTTGTACAGAAGATCTTTGTTTTTTTCTGTTTCCATTACAATTTCATTGTATGTGTTGAGGGTGAATTGCAATGAGTTTGCGGTCTGATATTCTTTCAGGAAGGTGTTGAAGATGTTGTTTTTCATGTCTGCCAGTTCCTCATCTACTAAAAGTATGTTGGCTTTGGCATACTTCAAAGTATTTTTACTTTCCCACAAGGGAATAGAAATACCGGCCATCAGTCCTTCAAATTTTTCATTTGCCAATTCCTCACTTACGTATCCTACTTTAAATGAAGGCAGGTTTAAAGAACGTTGCAGCTTTTCTTCCCTTTGTCTGATCTCTGCCATTTTTTTCAAGAATTTGATTTTCGGATGATGTTTTTCAGCAGTTTCATACCACTGTTCAAAATCAGCAGGCAGTTGAACAATCCCAAAAAGGGTATCTGACAGTGATATAGTTTCTCCTCCGTTAAGCCGGGTTAATTCAGCATTGAGTTCATCGCGTTTTATTTCAATCATTTTTGCTTTTTGTTGCAGATTTAACAAATTGATTCTGGTTTTATTATAGTCCATTAAACTTATTTCGCCTGTTTCAAACATCTTTTTAT
>CAYPFV010000069.1:0-15827 GCA_964410015.1 uncultured Bacteroidales bacterium | reverse complement strand
CTGTTTTGTATATTCTCACTGTAATAGGTAAAAACAGCCAGGGTAAACTTTGCGTAAAAGGACTTTACATCGGTGATGATCATGAGTGCTATTACAAAGCCGCCGAATTATCTTTAAAAGTTAATTTTATTTTGCTTGAAGAACCACTTCAGAAAGTTGTTGTATATCTTGACCCATCTGAGTTTAAAAGCACCTGGCTAGGGAACAAGAGCGTGTATCGTACACGCATGGCAATTGCCGATGGAGGTGAACTGGTGGTTTTGGCTCCTGGTTTGAAAGAGTTTGGCGAAGACAAGGAAATAGATAAGCTTATACGCAAATATGGTTATCTTACAACTCCGGAAATTCTTGACTTGACCGCCAAAAACAAAGACCTGCAAAATAATCTCAGCGCAGCAGCTCATCTTATTCATGGATCTGCTGAAAACAGGTTTACCATCACTTATTGTCCGGGAAATATTTCGGAGCAGGAGATAAATTCCGTCAATTATAATTATGCTGATCTGGAAACAATGATGAAGCATTATAACCCTGATCAACTTAAAGATGGTCTGAATACAATGCCCGATGGCGAAGAGATATTTTTTATCTCTAATCCTGCACTGGGATTGTGGTCGAGTAAAGAACGGTTTGTGAATGATTAATTGAATTTACAAGGGTAGTCTGTCCTGTATGCGATGTATTGATCTGAAAAAAAAACAGCACTATTGATTTACATAAAAAATTCCGACCTTTAAACCTGAAAAGCAATCAATATTGAAACAGGTTTTTTTTGAATTAGTAATTTTAGAGAATAATTGACACTTACTACATAGAGCATGATCAAAATCGTTGCAGATAAAAATATCCCTTTTTTGAAGGGAGCGCTGGATCAGATATGTCAGATGGTATATTTGCCGGGTTCTGAGATTAAAAAGGAGCATGTAAAAGATGCCGATGCATTGATAGTGCGTACACGCACCAAATGTAACCAGGAGCTTCTGGAAGGCACATCCGTTAAATTTATTGCTTCTGCTACCATAGGTTTTGATCATATCGATACAGAATTTTGCAGGGATAACCGAATCGCCTGGACAAATGCACCCGGATGCAACGCTTCATCAGTAAAACAATACATTGCATCAGCGTTGGCCGAGATAATTCAACGTAAAAAATTAAAATTCAGAGATATTACAATCGGAATAATCGGTGTTGGAAATGTTGGTTCCCGAATTGAACATATGGCTCGCGTGTTGGGTATGAATGTTTTACTTTACGATCCTCCCAGACAACGCAAAGAACAATTAAAAGAATTTGCCAGTCTTGCCTATTTGCAGGAATTTTCTGACATTATTACATTACATGTGCCACTAAATTTGCGTGAAGACCGGACTTTCCACATGGTGGATGATCCTTTTTTGTCGAGAATGAAAAAAGGAGCCTGGATTATAAACTCATCAAGGGGGGAAGTGATAGATACCCCCGCCCTGATTAAAGCCTTACATACAGATCATTTATCGGGAGCAGTGATAGATGTCTGGGAGAACGAACCCAGAATCAACAGGCAGTTGCTTGAAATGGCTTTGCTTACTACTCCTCACATTGCAGGATATTCGGTTGATGGAAAAGCAAATGGAACTTCAATGAGTATAAGAGCAGTAAGTAATTTCTTTCATTTAGGAATGGATAACTGGTATCCTTCCAGGCTACCGAAACCCGCTTCTGATTCTATGGTTATAGATTGCAGTGAAACCCTTGAGGAGGAAATATTTATTCAGTCAAGCCGCTTTGCCTACGATATTGTCAGGGATTCTGATGAGTTAAAAAACAACCCTGAGAAATTTGAAAAACTAAGAAGCAATTACCCGGTTAGAAGAGAACCAGAAAACCTTAGAGTAAAAATGAATCAAAAAACAGATCAGTGCGCCGGTTTATTAAGAGCATTAGGTTTTTGGATAGATTGATCGGTTGAGCGAACACTCAATTTATTTAAATATATTTTTTTTATAAGTTTAATTAAAGAACCAATAGTTTATGGAAAAGAAAGCAGATATCGGATTGATCGGACTTGCCGTAATGGGTGAGAATCTTGTTTTGAATATGGAAAGTAAAGGTTTTACTGTGGCTGTTTACAACAGATCAGTTGAAAAGGTTGATAATTTTATTGCGGGACGTGCGAAAGGCAAAAATATTATCGGTACCCGTAATCTCGAAGAGTTGGTAAATTCCCTGAAATCCCCCAGAAAAGTAATGTTGATGGTAAAGGCGGGAAAACCTGTTGATGATTTTATTGAAACGCTGATTCCTTATCTTGACAAGGGAGACATCATCATTGATGGAGGAAATACACATTATCCTGACACCAATCGCCGCACTGCTTACCTGGAGGAGAAGGGATTGTTATTTATTGGTACAGGTGTTTCCGGTGGTGAAGAAGGTGCGCTGAAAGGTCCGTCAATCATGCCCGGAGGTTCTCCTAAAGCATGGCCATATGTGAAAGATATTTTTCAGGGAATTGCTGCCAAAGTGGAAGATGGAACGCCCTGTTGCGACTGGGTTGGCGAAAACGGTGCCGGGCATTTTGTGAAAATGGTACACAATGGTATTGAGTATGGTGATATGCAGGTGATCTGCGAAGCTTATCAGCTGATGAAAGACCTGCTCGGCATGGAGTACGATGAGATGCATGATGTTTTTGATCACTGGAATGAAGGCGAACTTGACAGTTACCTTATTGAGATTACCCGCGACATACTCGGCTTTAAGGACGAAGATGGTGAACCAATGGTTGAAAAGATACTGGACACAGCCGGGCAAAAAGGTACGGGAAAATGGACCGGAATAACGGCGCTTGACCTTGGCATCCCTCTTACTCTTATCGGAGAATCTGTCTTTTCAAGATACCTCTCCGCACAAAAAGAAGAAAGGGTAGAAGCATCAAAGATTTTATCTGGTCCATCTGCCAGTTTTAACGGAAATAAACATGAGTTTATTGAGGATATAAGAAAAGCCTTGTTGGCTTCCAAGATCGTTTCTTATGCACAAGGCTATGTGCTGATGCGGCAGGCAGCTAAAGAATTTGGATGGAACCTCAATTATGGCGGCATTGCTTTGATGTGGCGAGGAGGATGCATCATAAGATCGGCTTTTCTGGAGAAAATAAAGGATGCTTTTGATAATGATCCTGAACTTCCCAATTTATTGCTCGATAAGTATTTCCACAACAAAATTAAAGAAACAGATGCTTCATGGCGCCGTGTAGTTGCTACTGCTGCTGGCTATGGTATACCGGTTCCTGCATTTTCAACTGCGTTGGCTTATTACGACGGGTATCGCTGCGGTAGACTGCCTGCCAACCTGCTGCAGGCACAACGCGATTATTTCGGTGCACATACCTACGAGAGGGTTGATAAACCCCGTGGGGAGTTTTTCCATACCAACTGGACAGGCAGGGGAGGTAGCACTGCTTCTTCAAGTTATAATGCCTGATATCTCATGCTGGTACTAAAAAAAAGGTTTGCAGACTCATGTCTGCAAACCTTTTTTTGGTGCCTTTCTCTGGTATGTAGCATAAGCATCCCCCGTGTTTTGTTTTTCCATACAATGATTTGATTAAAGTGGTAGGATGGAACCACCAATTTACTGAATATTATGCTATTGTCTTTGGGTGTGATAACACATGGTGGTTTTATCCGTAACTAATTTGTAGGTTAAGGCCGGGAGGATAACACTCCATGTTTGCTGTTTTCATGGGTGTTTGTATTTGATAGACAAACATTTTCGTTTCATCATAGCAGATGATTATCAGGGTAGTTATAAAATCTTTGATCTTAATCTGACGATCCAATTCAGGATATCGTTGTTGATCGGAGCAAAATCAAAATAATGTGATAAATTACCGAAAAAATTCATTCAATGAGTTTTTCAGGGGTTATCCAAAATGATGAAACCGCTGCGGCGTGGGGTAGTTACCAATTTATCAATATCTTTTCGGTAACTAAAACGGGCGGGTTGCGAAAGCAAAGGGTCTGAATTTTTGCGGATATAATTATTGAGCAGAAACTCAAAAATATAACGGGCATTTTCTTTCCCTGAAAACTGAGCATGTTTGAAAAGGTCTTCTTGTTTAAGCATATCTGAAGTATATTCGTAGTACACATCTCCGGTAAGCGGCCGGTATCTGAATGTTCCCTTCACCTGATCGGCACGGGTAAAAGTACTGAATAAAACCTTCATATCTTCGGGGTCAGCATCCATTTCCTGTTCAACTTTCACAAATTCAAACCAGGTGTTTTTTTCCAGATGTCTTATCAAAAAATCCTGGCTATACAATGTGGTATCAATCAATGCCCTTTCTGTTTTCAAATCATCATATTCAATCCATTCTGATTGGGCAAGGGTGAAAATGTATTTTTCTCCTGTTCTGTTCAGGAAAAGATCAAAGGATTCGGAAGTAAAAGTGTTAAAACCGTATGCGTTGAGTGCGTTAACAAGGGAACGCATAAAAGTTTGCTGAAGTATGGAGTCTTTTACCTGTTTAAAGAAAAAGCTGTTTTCCAGGTCTTTGGGGTCATGATCAGGAAATTCATCAGCAAAATCGGGATTGAAAGGGTAGTAATAAAAAAAAGTGATTGGTGGTGGCACGATCATCACCGCAATATCGTTTCTTTTTTCGATAAATTGCGTTGCTGCTTTTTTTCCTGGCATGCACGATGCAATAGTCAAAAGCAAAAACATCAGAAAGAATAGATAAATACGGTTTATGGGCATAGTTTACAATAAGTAACGTTGAAATACAGCAAATCGTATCTGTCAGTTCAACTGACTTGCCAGTTTCAGTCCAATTTCTTTTCCATAATCAATGCATTGCTGATATTCGTTTTCGTGAGGTGTAAATTTTACAAACACTCCTTCTCCGTGCAAATCGAGTTTCAGGTTCGAAAGTGTAGAATTGATAATTTTGGCTGCTTCTCCGCTCCATCCGTAAGAGCCAAAAGAGCCGGCAATTTTACCTTTATCTCTGATAGGGCTGATCACTGCAAAAAGTCTGTAAACGGGCAGTAGTATATTCTGATTGATGGTAGGACATCCGATCACAATACCGCTGCTTTGGGCCACCCTTTCATCGATATCGCCCAGGCTCATGGTTTCAATATCGGCAATCTCTACATCAAAGTCGCCAGCAAGTTTGATCCCTTCAGCTATTTTTTCTGCCAGTTTTCCTGTGTTGGCATAAGCAGAAACATACGGTACGAAAACTTTATTTTTTTGGTTGGTTTGCATGGCTTCACGGGCATATTGCTCGGAAATATCTACCCATTTTTTCCACTGTGTGAGCAGCAATGGGCCATGACCCGTAAGTATGGCATTGATCTCCAGCGGGCGGATTTTCTCAATGGCTTTGAGCATGAATTTGCTGAATGGCTTCAGAATCACATCAAAATAGTACTTAAAAGCCTCATCGAAGTTCTCAACCTGGTCATCATACATTTTCGGATTGCAATAGTGGCATCCAAATGAATCGCATGTAAAAAGAAGTTTTTCTTCTTCCAGGTATGTATACATAGTATCGGGCCAATGAAGGTTGGGTGCGGAGATAAATTTCAGGGTTTTGTTGCCCAGGTCGAGTTTGTCTCCGTCTTTTACGATTAAATGCCGAAAGTCTCTTCCCAGAAAATCTTTCAGGTAATTGATTGCCAGGCGGCTGGCTACTACCGTTGCATTGGGGGCCAGTTCAAGCAAATTGGCAAGATTGCCGCTATGGTCAGGTTCAGTGTGGTTCATGATGATGTACTCAATGTCAGCAGGATCAGTTACCTGTTTGATCTTTGCAAGGTAAGTATCCCAGAATTTTAGTTTGCTGGTTTCTACAATTGCCTTTTTATTGGCATTAATAAAATAGCTGTTGTAGGTAGTTCCGTATTTGGTTTCCATTACTACGTCAAAAGTCACAATGTCGTAGTCAAGTACACCTATCCATTTTACATCATTGGTTACATCAAGAACTTTGTTGTCAGGGGCTTTGGGTTGTTTCATTTTTCAAGGTATTTTTTTATGAATCAAAATCAAGTGTGATTTGCTGAGAGCCATCAGTATCGTATTTATCATGTTTTTTTACATTTCCTTCATTTGATTTATGCGGGTTCTGGTTTTCATGCTCGCTTTGTTTTTGGATGTTTTCAGCATCATCAGTATAAACCTCTTCTTTTATCGGATGTTCATCAATAAGAGGTTCCATCCATTCCATATCTTCTATTTCATGGGTGCTGATCTTTTTCCCTTTTGCTTTAAAACCTTTAATTCCAATAAATTCATCAATATTAATTTGTTCTTCGGTTTTTTGTTTTTTTCCTGTGGCCCTGAATTTCACTTTGAGCACAGGATATTTTGCCGTGGAAATGGTAATAAGTTTGCTTTTTTCATTATCAGTGATAAAGTTCTGGAATTTTTCATATTGCTCCGGATGGAATCTTTTAATATAATAATGCCCGGAGTCTCCATCGAAATAAATGGAGGTAATAATTCTTTCGGGATTAAATTTTTCTATAAGAACTGGTTTTTCTGCAAAGTGTGTTGAAAGGTCAAAGTTGGTAGTTCGAAAGGTTCCGGATGGAAAGACACTCAGAATTTTGTTATCACCTTCAAAAGCGCCGATGTATTTTCCTCTTTTGTCTGCATTGAGTTTTAAAACATTTTCATCGAACCAGATGTTGAGAGCGCTGAGTGTAGATACACCCTGATCTTTCAGAACAATTTTTCTTATCTGGTGCTTGGTAAGTTGGTTTCCTGCAGCATTTCTTCCCTTAATGGCTAAGTCACTGAAATCGAGTTCGAGTATTGATTTTCTGAGTTTAGGTTTATGTCTCAGGTATACCGCAACCAATTCTGCTTCACCATTGGGGTTGGCTGTAAAATAAAGAACTTTAGAACCTTTGGTGCCTTTGGTCAGATCGTATTCTTTGTCGCGTGTAACTCCTTTTACAAAAAATCTTTTCATGTAGGCTGCACCTCTTGGGCCATCCTGATAGATCATATTGTATATGGTACGATCATCGTTTCTTTCAAAAATACCGATATGAATGATATTCTTTCCCACAAATGATTTTTCTGAAACTTTGGTTACCACAAAGGTTCCGTCTTCCCTGAAAACAATCATATCATCTATATCAGAGCATTCGCAAACAAACTCATCTTTCTTCAGGGAAGTTCCGGCAAACCCTTCATTTCTGTTTACATATAATTTTTCGTTGGCAACGGCTACCCTTGTAGCTTCAATATTTTCAAAACTTCTGATTTGGGTTTTTCTTTCCCGTCCTTTGCCATATTTTTCTTTGATTTTCAGAAAATAATTGATAGCAAAATCTGTCAAATGATCCAGATTATGATTTACTTTGGTGAGTTTATCATCCAATCCTTTGAGCACTTCATCTGCTTTAAAGGAATCAAACTTAGATATCCTTTTAATTTTGATCTCGGTTAGTTTTATAATATCATCGCGTGTTATGGTACGATAAAACTGTTTTTTGAAAGGTTCCAGCCCCTGGTCAATAGTTTCTAAAACAGCTTCCCAGGTTTCACATTCTTCTATATCGCGGTAAATTCTGTTTTCAATAAATATCTTCTCCAGGCTCGAGAAAAGTATTTGTTCCAGTAGTTCATCCCTTTCTATTTCGAGTTCCCTTTTGAGTAAGGCAAGGGTTTTTTCTGTGCTGATCTTCAGTACCTCGCTTACTCCCAGGAACCTGGGTTTGTTGCCTTCAATCACACAACAATTGGGCGAAATACTTATTTCGCAATCCGTAAAAGCATACAAAGCATCTATAGCCTGATCGGGAGAAATATTAGGTGCCAGATGTACAACGATCTCAACATTTTGAGCGGTATTGTCTTCAATTTTTTTGATCTTTATTTTGCCTTTGTCATTAGCATTTACAATGCTGTCAATAAGGCTTACCGTAGTTGTTCCATAAGGTATTTCAGTAATGACAAGGGTTTTTTTATCCTGGATCGTGATTTTGGCTCTGATCCTTACTTTGCCGCCTCTGAGTCCGTCATTATATTTTGAAAAGTCTGCCTGGCCTGCCGTGAGAAAGTCAGGAAAAATCTCTACTTCTTTTCCTTTCAGAATATCAATGGAAGCATCAATCAGTTCAATAAAGTTATGGGGAAGAATCTTGGATGCTAATCCTACTGCAATTCCTTCAACACCTTGAGCCAGAAGAAGAGGAAATTTTACCGGCAGTGT
This sequence comes from uncultured Bacteroidales bacterium, assembly GCA_964410015.1. Lineage (GTDB taxonomy): Bacteria > Bacteroidota > Bacteroidia > Bacteroidales > UBA7960 > SKVR01. The sequence continues at coordinate 7,603 of CAYPFV010000069.1, read as the reverse complement.
AACGGGTTCTTTGTTTCTTCCATCGTAGGAGTTTTTCCAGAAAGTGGTTTTGGGATTGAAGACAACATCGAGGGCAAATTTTGATAAGCGTGCTTCGATATACCTTGGAGCAGCCGAGCTATCGCCGGTTAAAATGTTACCCCAGTTTCCCTGAGTGTCAATCAAAAGGTCTTTTTGCCCCAGTTGCACCAGGGCATCTCCAATGGCTGCATCACCATGAGGGTGATACTTCATGGTATGTCCAATAATATTGGCTACCTTGTTATACCGGCCGTCGTCCAGATCCTTCATCGAATGAAGTATACGACGTTGGACAGGCTTTAATCCATCAATGATCTCGGGTACTGCACGCTCCAGAATTACATAAGATGCATAATCCAAAAACCAATCCTGGTACATACCAGATATTTTGGTAACAGTTTCTGTGGGTGGAAGGTCATCTCCCGCTTCAGGAAGATCAGGGATATGATTCTGATCTTTTTCAGGATCATTCTCCGGGGGTATGTGATTATCTTTTTCGATCATTAATTAATTTCAGGATTGTCTGTTTTTGAGGTTTTGGTTTTTGGAAAAACTTTGCAAAGGTAATAAATTATTGCTGCATTCATTAAAACAGGTCATTACGATTATTTCCTTACTTTTCTAAAACATTGTTTATAAGAGGAGTAGGCACTATTGATAAGCACCACGCAGGGGGGAGCTTTTGAGAAATGATTTTACAAACTCAAATCCATTCTGAAGGTTGAAAAACATACAATTTTTCCTATGTCTGTCAAATAGATTATATATTCTGTGCTTGTTGATGCCTGATGATCTTAAATCTGGAAAAGGATAAAAAAAATAACCACAATAGAAAAGATAAACTTAAATCCCACGCCTGCCAAAAGTCCTACAAAGCTTCCCAACGCCGATTTTATAGCATTTCTTCGGCTACTTCCATTAACAATCTCTGCTATAAGAGCACCCAAAAAAGGGCCAATAATAATCCCCAGAGGTGGGAAAAAGAATCCGGCGAGCATTCCAAGAGTAGCACCAGAAACTCCAAATTTAGTTCCTTTAAGGTATTTGGTTCCCCAAATGGGCAGAAAATAGTCAAGAATGGTAATGACAAATGCACTTATTCCGATGATTATCAAAGCATTGTTGCTGAAATCGAAATGGTTGGTAAAATGAAAAACCAACATTCCGGCAAAACTTACAGGGGGACCGGGAAGAACAGGTAAAAAAGCACCCAATGCACCCAGAATAAGCAATATTGCACCCAAAATCATTAATAAAATTTCCATGTTGAAAACTGATTAGCGTGTTGGCATTATAATAGCAAGTATAAGATACAATAACAAACCGGTTCCAAAAATTATGATAGAAACCAGAAATGCTATTCTGATCATGGTAGGATCAATTTCAAAAAATTCTCCCAAACCCCCACATACACCAAACAATTTGCGATCGTTACTTTTTCTGAGTCTTTTCATTTGCTGTGATTTTTAAGGTTATTGTTTCCGGATTGTATCCGGTGATTTACTAAGAAAATTTACTTTTTTATTTGGCTAAGATAATTTAAGGAATATTTTTGCAGAAATTATTTATTTAGATATTTTACAAAGACCAACAGTTTTTGTTTTGAATCTTTTCTTCGGGAAAATAAACCGAAAATCTAGTCAGGATAACAAATAAATTTTACCTCAGGGTACTGTTTTTAAATGCTTTGGTCAGATTTGTTTTAAGAACATCGTCATTGAAAATGCTGAAATTCATAACAATTGTTTTTTTGATGTAAGGTTTTGCTGAAAAAATTTTGATGTATAGAAACATTGCTGGCAGGTGAAAAACCTTTGATTTTTTTCCGGATTTTTTTTTCCGGATGATTTTTATATGGTCTTCGCAGTAATATTTGTTGGTTTTGGGGAATACAAATATTTTTTTTCTTTTGTTGAGATTTCATTTGGTTTTTGTATATTGAACTTTTTTTTTGAAAATGACCTTATCATGATATAATGTATTAATTTTGTGTTTTACAACCATCAAACATCCCGGTAGTCGAAGAAAATAACAATAATAATAAATACATCAATTTAAATTTCAATGGAATATATAAAGAACAGATTTTATGAAGCAGCACTCAAAAAATATGCTGAATACAAGCAGTTAAGAGAAGAACATTCAGATGTAGTGATCGGCAAAGTAACCATTGGCAGTGTTTTTTCGGGGATGAAGGGTGTACCGAGTCTACTAACAGAAACCTCCAAGCTTGATCCACAGGAGGGAATCAGGTTTCGGGGTATTGCATTATCTGAATTACGCAAAACCATTCCCCGGTTATGCGAACATGGAGAACCCCTGCCCGAGGGTCTTTTCTATCTGATGCTAATAGGTGAAGAGCCTGAGCTGGAAGATATAAGCAACCTGAGTAAAGAATGGGCAACCCGTGCCATAGTTCCACAACACGTATTTGACGTTATAGAAGCTATGCCCAAATCCTCCAGACCTATGGCACAACTTTCTGCCGCAGTTACCAGTATGGCATCCGAATCTTATTTTTTAAATGCCCTCAATGCAGGGGTACAAAAGAAATTTTACTGGGATACAACGTATGAAGATGCGATGAATCTCATAGCACGTTTGCCCCGAATAGCAGCTTACATTTACCGCCGTTCATTTCATAAAGGAGAGCATATTGAACCTGATCCGCGTCTGGACTGGGCAGGGAATCTTGCTCATATGATGGGTTTTAACGCCCCCCCTCACAAACGTTTGATGCGGCTTTATATGAGTATACATGCCGATCATGAAGGTGGAAACGTTTCTGCTCATACTGCTCATCTGGTAGGATCAGCACTTAGTAACCCTTATTATGCCTATGCTGCTGCCATGCTTGGTTTGGCAGGGCCGTTGCATGGTTTTGCCAATCAGAATGTGCTGAATTGGATCTTTGACATGATAAGAGCACTCAACGATGATGATCCGCCTCCACAAAGGATACAAAAATATTGCAAAAAATTTCTTGACCAGGGAGGCGTTATTCCAGGCTTCGGACATGCAGTGCTTAGAAAAACCGACCCCAGATATATCGCACAAAAGGAATTTGCCGATAAATTTATTAAAAACGATAATCTCATAAATATTGTCAATAAACTTTATTCCATTGTACCGCCGCTGCTCGAGCAAACCGGTAAGGTGAAAAACCCATGGCCTAATGTAGATGCATATAGTGGTGCTTTACTCAGGTATTACGGAATCACGGAACATAATTTCTATACTGTTCTTTTTGGTGTTTCCCGCGCACTGGGTATTATGGCACAACTGCTTTTCGACAGGGTATATGCTTTACCCATAGAAAGACCTACATCCTATCCGCTTCAATGGTATAAAGATGTGGCAGCTGGCAAAATAAAACCCGAAATATAATCATAAGTTATATAGTTTTTATAACTTTATCCCAGCAATTTTATGAACCCTAAAAAACAATTCTACAAAAATGAATTCAATACCTTTTGATGTAAATGATAAACTTAAAACCTCCATGGGTGAAGTTTCGTTTTTTAACCTTCACAAGCTCGAACAAGCGGGTAAAAAAGTTTCTCATTTGCCTTTTTCCATCAGGATATTACTCGAGAATGCCTTGCGCAATTTTGATGGTTTTGCCATTACGGCAGAAAATCTTCAAACCTTGTTGAACTGGAAACCAGAACCTTCTGATAAAGACATTCCCTATAAGCCTGCACGGGTACTTATGCAGGATTTTACCGGGGTACCCGCAGTTGTTGATATTGCCTCGTTGCGTGCAGAGGTTGCCCGGAAAGGAAAAAATGCAGATGCTATCAATCCCCTTGTTCCTGTTGATCTTGTGATTGATCACTCTGTTCAGGTTGATTACTTTGGTACTGAATATTCATACATGAAAAATGTAGAAACTGAATATGAAAGAAACGGAGAGCGCTATCAGTTTTTGAAATGGGCGCAAAAAGCATTTGATAATTTTTCGGTTGTGCCTCCTGGTATGGGTATTTGCCACCAGGTAAATCTCGAATACCTTGCCAAAGGAGTAATTCTAAGAGACGGTGTGGCTTTCCCTGATACCCTTGTAGGTACTGATAGTCATACGCCCATGGTCAATGGTATTGGTGTTGTTGGATGGGGAGTTGGAGGTATTGAAGCAGAAGCAGCATTGCTGGGGCAACCCATTTATTTTATCATGCCAGAGGTTATCGGTTTAAAATTAAAAGGTAAACTTCCTTTGGGCACCACAGCTACCGACCTTGTGCTTACCATCACACAATTACTGCGCTCTCACGGCGTAGTTGGCAAATTTGTAGAGGTATTTGGCGATGGTCTTGATCATCTTACAGTTCCCGACAGAGCTACCATCTCCAATATGTCGCCCGAGTTTGGTTGTACGGTAACTTATTTTCCGATAGATGATCGTACGCTCGACTATATGCGGAAAAGTAACAGACCTGAAAAGCAGGTAAAACTTGTGGAAGAATATTGCAAGGCAAATATGTTTTGGCGTACTGGCAAAGAAAATATTCAGTATACTCATGTTCTTGAACTTGATCTGGATACTGTTGAACCCACCATTGCCGGGCCAAAACGACCACAGGACAAAATCCTGCTTCGGAATGCCAAAAAAACTTTTATCTCATTGCTCAGTAAGGATTATCAGCGGGATTACATTGCTCCGGATGATCGCGAGATCGGCCGGTGGATTGCAGAAGGAGGTGCGCCTGCTGAAAATGCTACCTACCAGCAAACCAGGGAGGAAGAAACCCTGACTGCTGAAAATGGACTGAGAACTGTTTCCGTGAAAACAAAAAATGAAGAATATAAACTTAGCGATGGTGCTGTAGTAATCGCTGCTATTACCTCTTGTACCAATACATCTAATCCGTCGGTGATGATCGGAGCCGGTATTCTGGCACGGAAAGCACGTCGGTTGGGGCTGGATGTAAAACCCTGGGTTAAAACTTCCATGGCACCTGGTTCAAAAGTAGTAACGGATTACCTCACCAAATCTGCTTTGCTTGAAGATCTGGAGGCATTGAAATTTCATGTTGTAGGATATGGATGTACCAGTTGCATCGGTAATTCAGGACCATTACCTCCCCACATTGCCAAAGCAGTGGATGATCACGACCTCGTGGTTGCTTCTGTACTCTCAGGAAACCGCAACTTTGAAGCTCGTGTGCATCCTCAGGTACGTCTGAACTTCCTCATGTCGCCCATCCTTGTAGTGGCATATGCTCTGGCAGGAAGAGTTGATATTGATCTGGTGAACGAACCCATTGCTTACGATCCAAATGATAAACCTGTATTTTTAAAAGATATCTGGCCCAGCCACAACGAAATTCAGCAAACCATGGCAGAAGTAATTTCTGTAGGTGATTTTGAGAAGAACTATGGTGAAATATTTGACGGCAACGATATCTGGCAAAATATGGAGGTTCCGATGGATCAGGTATATCAGTGGGATGAAAATTCCACCTATATCAAAGAAGCCCCATTTTTTAAAGATATCAGTATTGAACCCCAAATGCAGGAAGATATAAAGGGAGCTTACCCATTGCTGGTTCTGGGCGATAGTATTACTACAGACCATATCTCGCCTGCAGGTGCTTTCGGAGCACATAGCCCGGCCGGACAGTATCTGATTGGCAAAGGGGTTAAACCCAGAGATTTTAATTCTTACGGGTCGCGAAGAGGTAATGATGAAGTGATGATGAGAGGTACATTTGCTAATGTGAGGATAAAAAATAAACTCGCCCAAAGAGAGGGAGGATTCACACGCCATATCCCATCGGGTGAACATATGACTGTGTTTGAAGCAGCAAAAAAATACCGTCAGGAAAATACGCCACTCATCGTATTGGCAGGAAAAGAGTATGGAAGCGGATCCAGCCGCGACTGGGCTGCAAAAGGAACCAATCTGCTGGGCATTAAAGCTGTTTTGGCTGAGAGTTATGAACGTATACACCGTAGTAATCTCATCGGGATGGGGGTTTTACCAATGCAATACCAACCAGAAGAAAATGCTGAATCTCTTGGATTAGATGGAACTGAGCAGTTTACAGTGAATGGAATTTCTGACGGACTCACTCCCTTAAAAACACTCGGGGTAACTGCCAGAAAAACCGATGGAACTGAAATCAGCTTTAAAGCAATTGCACGGATTGATTCTCTTATTGAGGTGAAATACTATGAACATGGTGGTATCCTCCATTATGTGCTGCGCGACTTCCTCAAGAAATAAGCACCCTTGTCTTCATTAAAAGACATATCATGTTTTTGCTTTTTTCATGGTTTACCCGCAAAGGGTTCCTCTTAAAGAATCTATTCATGACCAGGTGTCTGAAATGAATAGTTTACCTTCTTACGAATAACATAGTCTTTACGCCTGAGGAAACGGTGTTGAGGAAAATTTTTACTCTAAAGCATCGTTTCTTTTTAAGTGATAGATATTGATTCCTAATCGGTAAGAATTTCATTCCGGTCACCCATTTTTTTGATCTAATTTCAGATTCTACTTTTTTTAAAATTCCAGGTTTTTATGGTTTCCCTTTTGCTTTTCCAGGAAAACAATTTTAATCAGATTTTATCAATGAGTCCACTCTGAAAAGTAAATTATCCACAGATTACACAGATTTATACAGATGCTAAATCATGAAAATCAGTGTTTTAAAAAAAAGAAAATGAACACAGATTTGCCTAAAACAAGTTTTCGGAGTGGACTCATCAATTCAATAAGGGATTTGTGAAAATTAAGCAAAAAAAAAGACTGCTATCAATTAATTCAAAGGTTTGTGCTAAATTTGCTAAATAAAAACGCAATATGACTTTTCCGGTATCTTTTATTCTTTTGTTTGGGATCAGCGGTGGTGAGATATTTGTCATCATGCTTCTGGTGCTTATTTTATTCGGGCCTAAAAAAATCCCCGAGATTGCCCGTGCTATTGGCAAGGGTATCAACGAAGTAAAAAAAGTACAGCGCGACATCAACAATGAGATTAATCGCTATTCAAACGAAATTGATAATCCGGTAAAAGATATTAAGGAAGATATTGAAGGTTTCAGCAAGGGACTGGAGGACGAAGCCAAAAGCATCGAAAGGTCATACAGAGATAGTAAGAACAACCCAAATGATGATTTGAATGCAGATCAGTCCGTACCGGAAAATACCAGCGATGAACTGCCTTATCCTTATAATCAAACTGAAAGTCAGAAGGATAAGAAAAACAATGATTCTGGCGAAGATGCCCGAAATAAAAATTCAAAACCTTAAAATAGCGGTTACTTTATTCCCGTTTTGAAGCAATTTTTGTATCTCAAAACCGTTTCCAGTAGGTATTCAAAAACAAAATCCGTTGATAACAGATTTATAGTTTTTCAAATTATAATTATTTCCCAAATCATATGAAGAATCACTTCTTCTTGTTGCTGTTTCTCAGTGTTTTTTTTCTAAGTTTTTCCCAGGTCTCTTATTCACAGGCAAGCATGCGCCTGGAGCGCGCCGACAAGGCTTTTGAGATGAAGCAATATAGTGAGGCGTTAAAACATTACGACAAGGTTTATAAGAAAATCAGAAAACGCGACCGGGATGAGGCCG
>CAYPFV010000068.1:0-16062 GCA_964410015.1 uncultured Bacteroidales bacterium | reverse complement strand
ATGATTTTTTTTGCAAAGTAACTGCTTTTTTGTGGAAATTTCAAACATAATTTTTCATATATATCAAGTGCCTTCTCTTTATTTCCTTGTTTCAGATAAACATTTGCAAGGGTTTCTGTGGCCATTTGAGGGTCTTCGCTGGTGCTTGGAGCAGAAAGATCTTCTTGCTTTTCCGGGAGATTTTTTTGTACTTTAATTCTGGGTTCTTCTTTCAGAAATTTGTTGATGAGTTCATTGATGTCTGGTTTTTTTCTTTGTAAACCTTTTACCCGTTCAAATGATGTTTCCGGGGCATTAATTTTTGCTTCTGCTGGATTTTTAACAGTCTCGTGTTTACTTTTCTGATTCGATTGTGTTGTTTTTATCTCTTTATTTGATTCATCAATATGAAGTCCGGCGGTGTGGTTTTCTTCTTCTTGTTTTTTGTTTTCGTTGAAATTTTCTTTATTCTCTTCTTTTGAAATTTCCCGGTCAAATTTTCCTTTAATGTTTTCAAATTCTTCAGTATCCTGCTTTTTTATTTTTTCTTCAGAAACTTCCTGCGATGTATTTTTCTTTTCCGTTGTATCTGTTGTTTCCTTTTTTATTTCTAAGGATGTGTGAATTGTTTTTTCTTCATCTATATCTATATTTTTTGGTTCTTTTTTTTGTTGGGTAATATTTTTTTCAGAGACTTCCAAAAATTCCTGCAGATCCTTCTTTTTTTTCTCTTCTATGGTGTTTTCAGTTAATGATCGTTTGTATTTTTTATATCTTTCAGGAGCAAAAGAAGTGGATTGATCATCATGTAGAAGTTGATCTTTGTTAATCTCAAGAGTTAATTCATTTAGTGGAATTTTCTTCTTTTCATCAGTATTTTGTGTTTTATTATGAATGATAGTTCGGTGAGATTTTTGTTTTTGTTCATCGGTATGATCAAATCTCTCTTTTTGTTTTGTTGTTTTATCTTTGGTATCGTTTTTTTTTCTTTCGCTAATGTCTTTTAATCGTTTTTTCACAATTTCCAAAAGCGATTGTTTGTAGGGTTTATCTTTGGTTTCTGTTTTGCGCTGTTTGTTTTGATTTGTAACAGTAGAAAGAATTTGATTTTCAGAAATATTAACAGGTTGCTGTTTGTCCTTTTCAGAGATGTAGCGTTGGAATTTTCTTCTGTCAATACTGTAAGCAGACGCTTTATTTACCTGTTTTTCGAATGCTAATTTGTCAAATTCCTGAATATTTTTTGCCAACAAAACCTGTATAGTTTGGGAATAGGGGTATTGTTCACTGATTTTTCGTAAAAAATCCAGTGTGTTTTTATCCAGTTGATAAGGATTTGTTATAATTTCCAGAAACTTTTGTTGATCCTGCATAAGAAATTTAGTTACCAATTTACCACTGCCTGGTTAAAGATATCTTCCACCAGTGCTTCTGTAATTGCTTCAATGGCTTGAGCTTCAACCTCGGCAAGGCTTCTTTGACTGTCGTAGTCGTAAAACCGGGAAAAAGATTGTTCGAAATTATTTTCAGGTTCGTATTCGTTGTAAAAATTGACTTTTACCGTTACGGTGAGTCTGTTTTGTGCGGCCTGATCATCGGCACCAATTGACTGGGGTCTTACATTGTATCCGGTTATGCTGCCTTCAAAATGAAGATCGCCAGTTTCATTGTCAAGTTGTAGATTTGTTTGCCTGGAAAGTTGGTCTTTAAGTGCATCAGTAATGATTTGGCTAAGTGTGGGTTGAACCAGGGATGCATTGTTTTGAAAATAATCTACAGAAAAAGTTTCGGCTTCAACCGGTATGGAAGCTCCTGTAAAGGAGTATACTCCACATCTGGTTAACAATAAAAAAGGGAGAATGCTGAAAATCAGCAGAATTATTTTGCGCATTTTGGTTTTATTATTTTTAACTAAAAAAACAGGATTGTTAGTTTCCTGCCAATATGAACTGATCAATAAAAAAGTTTCTTTTTTCAGGGGTTTAAGTTTGACAAAAAACATTCCTATAGAACGAAAAAGGATTGATTTTACTATAAAAGTACGAAAAACCAACTTTAAGGTTGGATGAATTTATTTTTTTCCAGAGGTTTATATTGTTAATATCGAATATCGTATTCTTTAATTTTCCTGTAAAGTGTTCTTTCGCTGATTCCAAGTTCATGAGCTGCCTTTTTTCTTCTTCCATTGTGCTTTTGTAGTGCTTTTACGATCAAATCTCTCTCTTTATGTTGTATACTAAGGTTTTCTTCACCAATAGATGAGGTTTCCTCTTCGTAGTTTTCAATGATCTGATGCAGATCATCCTGCCGGTTTGTTGATTTTTCATCAATAGTTTTTCTGATTAGATCATCATTATTTTGGTCTTGCAAATCATTATAAAGGCTTTTTATAAGTTGTGGATTTTCTTGCTGAAAATCACCGCTAACCAATCCACTCCGGTCAAGTTCGGCAATGATTTTTTTCAGATCAGCAATATCTTTTTTCATATCAAAAAGGACTTTATAAAGGAGGTCTCTTTCAGAGATTTCGTTTTCATTTTTTTTAAGATCGCTGACCAAAACCGGCAGATTGGAATCCGCAGCATGAGGCAGATATTTATGGATAATTTCGGGGTTAATGATTCTGTTATTTTCAATTACTGAAATTTGTTCTGCCATATTTTTCAGTTGTCTGATGTTTCCCGGCCAACGATAATTGAGCAAAACACGCTCAGCATCGGGTGTGAGTTGCAGAGGAGGCATCCGGTATTTTTCGGCGAAATCAGAGGAAAACTTTTTAAACAACATAATAATATCTTCTTGTCTTTCGCGCAAAGGGGGTACGTAAATAGGAACCGTGTTCAACCTGTAATAAAGATCCTCACGGAATTTGCCAGACTTTATGGCTTCCTGTAAATTTACATTGGTTGCTGCCACTACCCTAACATTTGTTTTCAGTACTTTGGATGACCCCACTTTCATGAACTCACCACTTTCCAGCACTCTGAGTAAACGTACCTGGGTAAGCAAAGGCAGCTCGGCAACTTCATCAAGAAAAATAGTGCCGTTGTTAACCACTTCAAAATATCCTCGTCGTGCCTCATGTGCTCCGGTAAAAGACCCTTTCTCATGCCCGAAAAGTTCACTATCTATTGTTCCTTCGGGTATGGCGCCACAGTTTACGGCAATGAATGGGCCATGTTTACGGGCACTTAGTTGATGAATAATTTTTGGAAACACCTCCTTACCAACACCACTTTCACCTGTTATCAATACGCTTATATCTGTTGGGGCTACCTGCCTTGCTACATCTAAGGCGCGGTCGAGAACAGGCGAATGACCAATTATACCAAATCTTTGTTTTATGCTTTGTATCTCCATCAAAATCTTTATAATATGCTTTTTAAGTGTCAATTTGTCATGCAAAGGTAAAGGTTATTTTTGACAAAGAATTTTAATAAATGTTTATTCCTGAAGTTTTACAAAAGCATTATGTTCAGCCTTGCTTTTTCAACATATGGTTTGTTGCCTGTTAGGCATTATTTGGCTTTTTTGAAATACCTATTTGGTTTTAATGATCAAAAGTTCAAAGAATTTGTTTAATAAGAAACCAGATTTGTACATAAAAATATATTTTTGTCTTAAAAACAATTACTTTTATAGTTACAATACAAAATAATGTTCGAATTCAACCCATCAATTGGTAATTTCAATGAAAAGGGAAAAATATTTCTTAACTGAATATTGTTTTTCATTGATACAGGAAGAAAAATAAAATGAATTGATTCAGGAAAATAACGAAAATGTCTTTTGATAATAAGTTAGAATTATTAAGAAAAAAAGCAGAAGAAACACTCAGAAAGTTAGAGAATAAAAAGCATCTGACTTCAGAAAATCAGATTTCTGATATTAAGAATCTTCTGCATGAGTTGCAGGTTCATCAAATAGAGCTTGAGATGCAGAATGAGGAGATGCTTAAAACCCAAATGGAGTTGGAGGCACAAAAAAACAAATACACCGATCTTTTCGACTTTGCACCTGTGGGTTATCTGATCATGGATACAAAAGGAGTGATCCTTGAGGCGAACCAATCGTTTTGCATTATGTTGCAGTTACCCAAATCGGAAGTTGTAAATAAAAACTTATCTAACTTTCTGAATTTTCACTCACGCGATACTTTTTATTTTCATCTGCAGGGTTTGAATGACAATGAGCACGAAAACCAAGTCAGTCAGTTACGATTGCGTGTAAAAAATGCCGAGGAAACATGGATCAAGCTGGAGAGCAGAACTGTTTTTTCACAGAAAGACAATACGTTATTAATTAGAGCAACAGTAAGCAACATTACCCGAACCAAAAAAACCGAAGAACATTTGCTACGTTTGTCAAAAGCTTTTGAGCAAAGTTCTAACTCTATAATCATTACCGATACAGATGGGATAATAGAGTATGTCAATCCAAGATTTTATGAAGTTACAGGTTTTGCACCCCATGAAGTGATTGGTCAAAATCCCCGCATTCTGAAATACGAAAAATCAACGATAGATTATAACAGAATGTGGCAAACTATTATGTCTGGTAAAACCTGGAATGGTGAGTTTTTGAACAGAACAAAAAACGGGGAATTATTTTGGGAATTGGCAACCATCAGCCCCGTAAAAAATAACGAAGGGCAGATTATTAATTTCCTTGCTATTAAAGAAAACATCACTGAGCGAAAAATTGCTGAACAAAAACTTCAAAAAGCGCGCGATTTTTATCTCAAATTATTGCAGGATTTTCCAGTAATGATATGGCAATGCAATCAGGAAGGAGAATTTAATTATTTCAACCAAACTTTGTGTCAGTTTACTGGATTGAGTGTTTCGGAATTGAAAGAAATCGATTTTTCAGACCTTATTCATCCAAAGGATAACCGCATATTTACTGATGCTTTTCAACAAAGTTTGAAAAGTAAAATTCCTTTTGTTGTAGAATACCGGTTAAAAGATCGGTATTCAAATTACCGGTGGGTGCTTAACCATGGAAGACTCTTTACTGATATTGATGGTAATTATGGAGGTTTTATTGCCACTTGTATTGATATCCATGACCGTAATATGGTTGAACAACGGCTGATTGATAGCGAAGAAAAAAACCGAAGAATGTTCGAAGATTCTTCTTTAGGTATTTTTAAACTCGATCAGAATTTTTCCTTTGTATCTGCCAACAAGTCTTTTGCCAATATATTTGGATATGACAATACCGTAGACTTTCTTATGGATATAAACAACCATCCTGAAACATTTTTCCCGGATTTTAATAAAGAAAAAGGATTTATAAAACAACTTGTAAAAAGCGATAAAAACAGATTTGTAATTGAAAAAGAGTTGCTTAAAAAAAACAAAAGTGTTATTCAAACCGTAATTCATTTGCGCAAAGTCAATGAAAGAAATTCGGAGAAAGACTTTTATATTGAGGGATTTATTGAAGACATAACTCAACGCAAAATGGTGGAGCGCCATTTGCAAATGTCTGAGCAAAAATTCAAGGCACTTTTCGAAAAATCTTATGACCCTATACTTATCCTCGAAAAAAATACCATCATTGACTGTAATCAGAAAGCAATCGAACTTTTGGGTCTGTCACGCCATAAACTCCTCGGAAAATCTTACCTTGATATTAGTCCCGAGTATCAGTATAACAGTGAAAAGAGTTCTGCTGTTTATAAAAACATTATCAAAAAAGTAAATGATGGCGAACCTCAGAATTTTGACTGGTTGCATTTGCGTAAAGGAGAAGCTTTTGATGCAGAAGTTAGTTTTGCCCGGATATATGTAAACAACAAAAGACGCGTACAAGTTATCATACGCGATGTAAGTGAAAAAAGGCTTGCGGAAAAGCAATTGAAAGAAGCAAAAGAACAGGCAGAAATGGCAAGAAAAGCGCAGTCAGAATTTCTTTCCCTGATGAGTCATGAGATCAGAACTCCTTTGAATGCTGTGGTTTCCCTTACAGATTTGATGTTGCATGAAAATCCGAATCAGGATCAAATGGAAAATCTGGAATCTGTCAAATTTTCTGCCCGTCATCTGTTGGGGCTTATTGATGATATTCTGGATTATAATAAAATTGAATCAGGCAATATACAATTTGAGAATGAAGATTTTGATCTTAGGTCTCTGGTTCATGAGTTGTACAAATCATTGGAGGTGAAAGCTAAAGAAAAAAACTTAGAATTTATTATTGATATAGACAAAAACGTTCCCAACATACTACGAACAGATACCTTACGGTTGAAGCAAATTTTGTACAATTTGCTTTCCAACGCACTTAAATTTACCGAAAAAGGGAATGTAACCCTTCGCATAGAGAAAATCTCTGATGATCCAAAAGATAAACGCATTTTCTTTGAGGTAAGAGATACAGGTATAGGAATCTCCGAAAACAGACTGGATGCTATTTTTGAAAAATTCACACAGGCTGAGGTTGATACTGGTAGAAAATATGGTGGAAGCGGACTGGGATTAAGTATTTGTAAAAAACTGGTTGAATTGCAGGGAGGAAAAATTGAAGCCAAAAGTCAACCCGGGAAAGGGTCGGTATTCAGATTTTTTATTGAGATGGAAGAAGGAAATCCTGACTTCAGACATGATAAATTATTAAAAAAGATAACTGAAGGAAAAACCCTGGAAGGGATGAAAATACTTTTGGTAGAAGATGATAAAATGAATCAGTTTGTTGGCAGAAAAGTAATTCAAAACAAATGGAAGGCAGAACTTGTAATCGCAGGAACAGCAGAAGAAGCTCTTAATATCATGCAAAATCAGGATTTTGATCTGGTTCTTATGGATTTGCTGTTGCCGGGTATTGATGGTTATCAGGCAACCAAAATCATTCGGGAAAACAAAGAAAAAAAATTTAAAAACCCTTCAATACCAATTATTGCCCTTACGGCAGATGCCTTTAAAGAAACACGAAACCAGGCCTTTAAAGCAGGTCTGGATGATTTTATAACAAAACCTTTTGATTATCCTAAACTGCTGGAAAAAATCATGGGATATAAACCCCAAAAAGTTTAATTTCTTTTTCGTTTTTAATATGTTCTTTTTTGGGGGTTATGATTTTTTGTAACAGATATCCAACTCTTATTCTTTAGAACTATAACGGTATTTTGGTTGGTTTTTTTTTTGACCAAATAAACAATAATATGCTGAATTGCGTCATGGCATCTCAATAATTCACTTATAATTCGGGTCTATTTTATAAATTTGCAAATTCTTTAAAACCGTTAAATTCAACAAAAAACAGTCGAAAAAACAATTTATGAGCAATAAAAATCAGAAGGGATCAAAAGAGTTTAAAAAATACACAATAACTTCTGCTTTGCCTTATGCAAACGGACCTGTTCATATTGGGCATCTTGCAGGTGTATATGTACCAGCAGACATTTATGCACGCTATCTGCGGCTCAAAGGACGTGAGGTATTGTTTATCGGGGGAAGCGATGAGCATGGTGTGCCCATTACGATAAAAGCCCGCAAAGAGAATATTTCCCCTCAGGAGGTTGTAGATAAATACCATAACATGATCAAAAATTCTTTTGAGAAATTTGGTATTTCATTTGATGTTTACAGTCGCACTTCTGCGCCCATCCACCACGAAACTGCGTCAGTTTTTTTTAAAACCCTTTATGAGAAAGGAAAGCTTACCGAGAAAGAATCTGAACAATATTATGATCAGGGCAATAGTCAATTTCTGGCAGATCGCTATATAACCGGTACCTGCCCCCATTGCGGTTACGAAAAAGCCTACGGCGACCAGTGCGAGAATTGTGGAACTTCACTTAGTCCTGCGGATTTAATCAATCCTTCATCAGTATTAAGTGGAGAGAAACCTGTTATGAAGAAAACCAGACATTGGTATTTACCTTTGCAGGATTATGAGAAAATGCTCACACAATGGATACTGGAAGAGCATAAAAACGATTGGAAGTCGAATGTATACGGACAATGCAAATCCTGGATTGATCAGGGTTTACAACCCAGAGCGGTAACCCGGGATCTTGATTGGGGAGTAAAAGTTCCTTTAAAAAATGCCGTGGGCAAAGTGCTGTATGTTTGGTTTGATGCACCTATTGGTTATATATCTGCCACACGCGAGTGGAGTAGTAAAACTGGTAAAGACTGGGAACCCTGGTGGAAAGATAGTCAAAGCAAACTTGTACACTTTATTGGAAAAGATAACATTGTTTTTCATTGTATTATTTTTCCAAGTATGCTGTATGCCGAAGGATCTTACATATTGCCTGAAAATGTGCCAGCCAACGAATTTTTGAATCTTGAAGGGGATAAAATATCTACCAGCCGCAACTGGGCAGTTTGGTTGCATGAATATTTGGAAGAATTTCAGGGGCAGGAAGATGTTCTGAGGTATGTTTTGTGTGCGGCTGCTCCCGAAACCAAAGATAATGACTTTACCTGGAAAGATTTTCAGGCACGCAATAATAACGAATTACTTGCGATACTGGGTAATTTTGTGAATCGTACACTTGTACTCACACAAAAATATTTTCAAGGGAAAGTGCCGGCAAAAGGAGAGTTAAGGCCAGAAGACCGTGAAGTACTGGAAAAAATGACAAAATTTCCTGATAGCATTGGAAACAACCTGGAAATTTATAAATTCAGAGAAGCATTGAATGAAATGATGAACCTTGCCAGGTTGGGAAACAAATATTTGACGGATCAGGAGCCATGGAAAATTTTCAAACAAAACCCGGCAAGAGTAGAAACAATCCTTTATATAAGTTTGCGCATTTGTTCCATGCTTGCTGTTTTATCTGAACCCTTTTTGCCATTCACTTCATCCAAAATGCTTCAAATGCTGAATATGAAAAAGCTGGGTTGGGATCAAACGGCATCTGAGGATATAATTTTACCCGGACAACAGATCGGCAAACCTGAATTTCTTTTTTCAAAAATTGAAGATGAAACCGTTCAAAAGCAAATCGATAAATTGATACAAACAAAAAAAGCGAATACAGACCAAGAGCAAAATAAACCCGTAGATTTTAAAGAGCCTGTTGCTTATGAAGATTTCGCCAAAATGGATTTGCGGATTGCCACCATTAAAAATGCTGAAAAGGTAGCCAAAACAAAAAAACTACTCAAACTTACGCTTGAAACCGGGGTAGAAACGCGCACAGTGGTATCAGGCATTGCGGAGTATTACAAACCCGAGGATATTACGGGCAGACAGGTGGTGCTTTTGGCGAATCTCAAACCCAAAACAATAAAAGGTATTGAATCGCATGGTATGATTCTGATGGCAGCAGACAGTAATGGTAAACTGTCATTTGTGCAACCTGACAAGCGTATTCATGATGGCAGCATAGTTGCCTAGTCTTTTATAACAGGTAATTGGACTGAAAATAAACCCGATTCGTATAAAATTAGTTTTTTTAAACTTTGTTTAAATTTCTTGATTGTTTTGTAACGGGTTGATTTTCTGCAATATACCAGCAGTTATCGTAAAGGGGGTAAAAAGTACTATTGAATTTACGCATTTTGACGGTTTTGGTAAGAAAAAAAATTCGTTATATTTGCGCTCCTTTTGGGCCTCGTAGTTCAATGGATAGAATAGAAGTTTCCTAAACTTTAGATACAGGTTCGATTCCTGTCGAGGCTACAATTTCTTTACTTATAAAATTAAATATAAACTAAATAAATACCTCCTTTAAGAATTGCTGAAAGTAAAATGATTTTATTTTCAAAATTCTTAGATTAAAAAGAACTGAAAAATGAATAAAAAAGAAGAAAGACCCAGTAAAATTTCTTACGAACGCTATCTTAATGAGCTGGGAATTCCTGAATCACTCAAAAAGTCAAACAACGGTCATATTCCCGATTATGTAAAATACGGAACATGGTTGCGTGTTAATGATACCGAGAAATTTGAGCGTGATTACCAGGATTGGAAAGCAAAAGTAAGAGCGGAACAAAATTTATCCTAAAGATTTATTAACCTTTTAAGTATATACCAGCAACTTAAAAAGTTTGCCGGTATTCGAAATGAAAAAAAGCACTCAAAAAATACTTTTGAGTGCTTTTTTGGTTTTAAAAAGGTTAATAGCAGCAAAAGAGTTGAATTATTATGATATAACACCAAGTTCTTTTCCAACTTTAATAAATGCTGCAATGGCCTTGTCGAGGTGCTGTTTTTCGTGAGCAGCAGAAAGTTGAATTCGAATTCTTGCCTGATCTTTAGGAACAACGGGGTAATAAAAACCGATCACATATATTCCCTCTTCCAGCATCCGTGCAGCAAATTTTTGCGAAAGTGCAGCATTATATAACATTAGAGCCACAATAGCGGAATCTGAGGGTTTGAGATCGAAACCCGCCTGCGATATTTTTTCTTTAAAATAAGCCGTGTTTTCCATCAATTTATCACGATATGTTGTATTGTTGCTTATCAGTTCAAACACTGCCAGAGAAGCACCAACTATTGCCGGGCTAAGTGAATTAGAAAATAAATAAGGGCGGGATCGTTGTCTTAATAGTTCAATAATCTCTTTTTTGCCTGTAGTAAAACCTCCTAATCCCCCTCCTAATGCTTTTCCGAGAGTACCAGTGATAATATCAACTTTATTCAAAACATTGTGATATTCGGGAGCACCTCTTCCTGTTTTTCCAATAAATCCTGCTGAATGACATTCGTCGGTCATTACCAGGGCATCGTATTTTTCGGCCAGTTCAACAATCTCATCCATTTTTGCAATATCACCATCCATAGAAAAAACCCCATCGGTAACGATCATTCTGTGTCTTTGGTTCTGTGCTTTTTTTAGTTGCTCTTCCAGGTCTTTCATATCGGCATGTGCAAACCTGTATCTTGCGGCTTTGCACAATCTTATACCATCAATGATAGAGGCATGATTGAGCGCATCGGAAATAATGGCATCGTTTTGGTCAAACAGGGGTTCAAAAACACCTCCATTGGCATCGAAACATGCTGCGTATAATATAGTATCTTCAGTACCAAAATATTCTGCTATTTTTTGCTCGAGTTGTTTGTGTATATCTTGTGTACCACAAATAAATCTTACCGACGATAATCCATATCCATGAGAATCGAGTGCTTTTTTTGCACCTTCAATTACCTTGGGGTGGTTTGAAAGACCCAGGTAATTATTAGCACAAAAATTCAGAACATTTTCTCCTGTATCAAGCGATATTTCAGCTCGCTGTGGAGTTGTTATCACTCTTTCTTTTTTAAATAAACCTGCATTTTTTGTTTGCTCGATTTGATCCTGCAGGTGCTCTTTAATTTTGCCGTACATGTTTTTTTATGATTTAATTAAAAATGTGTTTTGATTGGGGTAATCTCAATAATGAATTATTTATTAAATAACTGATGTTTTCTGTTTTTACTTTTTTGCTTTAGGAGAAAGTAAAGCGTTATAAGATGTTTTGTCATTAAAAATTTCAAGTGTTTTTCTTATTTCCGGATCATTTTTAAGTGAAGAGATAATACGCCCTTTTTGTTTGTAGTACCTTCCTACAATCTCGCTTTTGAGTATCTCTTCGATTTCCTTGCGATGAACCGAAAGGTCATCTTTTTTGGAGTTATAGATACTTTGCTGCAAGAGTTCTACTTCATCTTCTATGGAAGCGTAATATTTTTCTTCCGAAGAAGATTCAATTAGCTTTTCAAGGTAGATTTCACTTTCTGTTTTGTAGCTCAGGTCTTTACCATCCAAAAATGCTACAAAGTCATTATAAATATCGTCTGTGATCTCAAATTCATCCGGGGGATCAATGGATGGATTTTCACGGTAAAACTTATTGGCAAATTCAAAAAAGTGAAATTTAGAGAGCAGTGCAATGGATATTTGATGAATTTCATCCTGATCTATTTTAATATCAGGTTCAATACCACCTCCATCATAAACCACTCTTCCATTTAGGGTTTCAAATGGAATTTTAAGAGAGTCGGGAATCTCAGCCACGCTTCCGTCTTCGTTGCGGCGTGCATAATCAATAGCCTGAATAGACCTTCCACTTGGAATATAATATTTTGCAATGGTCACCTTAAGTTGTGTATTGTAGCTGAGGGGAACAACATTTTGAACCAATCCTTTACCAAAAGTGCGCTGCCCAACAATAATACCACGATCCAGGTCCTGAATGGCACCCGCAACAATTTCGCTGGCTGATGCACTACTATTATCAACCAATACTGCCAGTGGAATATCTTTATCAACAACACTATTTAAAGTTTTGTGCACAGTGTTGCGTTCTTCAATTTTTCCTTTGGTTTTTACTATTACCTGGTCTTTTTCAATAAAAATATTGCTTATATTCACCGCTTCATTTAGCAAACCACCGCCATTTCCTCTGAGGTCAATAATTATATTTTTTATATCGTGTTCTTTTTTTAGTTCCAGGAAAGCATCTTTTACTTCTTTGCCCGCATTTTGGGTAAATCCGGTAAGTTTAATATATCCGGTTGAAGGGTCTGCAAGTCCATAATAAGGAATATTATCGATAGTAACCACTTCGCGGGTAATAATTTTGGTTAAGTTGTTTTCTTCTCCGGCTCTTTTTATTTCTATAGAAATATCTGTACCCGGTTGCCCTTTGAGCATAGAACTTACCTCTTCCTGGGTTCTGTTCACAGCAGATTCTCCATCAATACTTAAAATTTTGTCACCTGGCAATAAACCAGCTTCATCTGCCGGGAATCCTTCGTAGGTTTCTGATACAAAAATAAAATCGCCTCTTCTCATGATCAAAGCCCCAATGCCTCCGTATTGACCAGTGGTCATAAATCTAAAATCTTCAATTTCCGATTCAGGGATGTAATTGGTGTATGGGTCAAGTGATTGAAGCATTTCATCAATAGCGGTTTCCATTAATTCGGCAGTGTTGAAATCGTCAACATAATTTATAACCAGTTCTCTGAACAAGGTGGCGAAGATGTCAAGGTTTTTGGCTATTTCAAAATTTTTATTTACAAATCCGGTAGTTAAAGTAGTTATAAAAATGACCAGAGCTACGGTTATGATAGTAAGTGATTTTTTGATTATTCTTCTGTGTTTCATATTTTTTAATTTTCAAACAGGCAAATTTAATTTTAATTATAAGGTATCATGGAAGTTTTCTTTCTATTCACTTTTTTCAGGAACCGGATCAAAACCACTGCCACCCCAGGGATGACAGGAAGAGAATCTCCTGATGGTCAGCCATAATCCTTTGAATGGTCCATGTTTTTGTAATGCTTCGACACCATAATGAGAACATGTAGGTGTGTATCGGCATGTAGCCGGGAGATATGGCGAGATAGCACCCTGATAAATTCTGATTAAAAGGATAAAGAAAGATTGAAGTATGTATATAAAAAATTTATATAAGTTGCTCAACATAATGTTATTTTATTGCATAATAGGTATTGAATCCTTTTTTTAAATTCCTTTGTCGTTCTCTTTCAGAAATATAACTTTTTTACAGGGAATGATCATCTTTGTTTTAGTGGTATTTTGTTTATCCCTCAAATGGGTTTATTGGCAATCTGTTTCCTTATTTTATGTAAAGATACTATGATTTTTTTTTCTATTTCGGTGTATGAAACCACTTGTTTGCCAGTATAAATGAAAGCAGCGATGAGAAAAACATTTTGTTGATTTAGAAACGGGTAAAAGTCGTGTTTGTTTTGTCTGAAAGCTTCTTTCATAAGTCTTTTTATTTTATTTCTTTTACAAGCAGATGAGTGTATTTTAGAGGAAGCTCCAAAAAGGATTTTGGCCGGGAAATAAAAAGATGCATTAGAAGGAATTTTTTTGAATGGGAAAGAGGGGTTTTGTATTCTTAAATAATGGGTTGTTTCGGATGGTGCAAAACCAGCGTAGAAAAGTTGTACGTTATTGGAGAAAAAGAAGTTTTCAACACATGGGTCTATTGTTGTCCAAAAGATTTTAATTGGATGCGAGAACAAAACATTTCCCTGCCTGAAAAGGTGACTTTTGAAGGAAAAATTAGAGAGTCTTTCATGTTTTGAAAGCTGATGTTTTTTTACCGGTTTGTTCTTACAAACATACATAAATCACCATGGTTATTTTTTCTGGGATTCTGTCAGAAATTGTTCGATGGCCATGGTCATCGAGGGAACACCTGGTGTAGGTGCTTTTATTTGTAAAGTAAAACCTTCATTTTCGATGGCCTTGGCTGTAGCCGATCCGAAAGCTGCAAAAATGGTTTCACCCTGTTTGTAATCCGGAAAATTGCTTAGGATTGATTTAATGCCAAATGGGCTAAATAATACAAGCAAATCAAATTTATTTATATCAATATCGTTAATTGTATCTGGCACTGTATTATAAATAGGAGCGACAACAAAATTAATTTTATTGGATTTGAGTAGTTCCGGTATTTCAGGGGTATGATTTGCCGAACATGGGTAGAAATATTTTTCTGATTTTTGCTTTTTGATTAACTCAAGTAATTCGGGAAATTTTTTTTCACCAAAAAATATCTTACGTTTTCTGTATTGCACATATTTTTGAAGATAAAGTGCTATGGCTTCTGTTACGCAAAAATATTTCATAGTTTCCGGAACAGTTATTCTCAATTCTTCGCAAAGGGCAAAAAAATGATCTACTGCATGCCTGCTAGTAAAAATGATTGCCGTATAGTCCAGAATATTAATGCGTAATTTCCGGAATTCTTTGTTATCAACACTCTCAATCTTAATTAATTTCCGAAAAGTAAGATTGAGATTAAACTTTTTCGCCAGATCAAAAAAGGGCGACTTATCGTTCTCTGGTTTAGGTTGTGAAATTAAAACATTTTTAATTTTCAAATTTCGTCTCCTTATACTTTTTTATTCATTAATTCGCTTATTATCAATTTCTCAAAAATGCCCCTTTTATTCTATTCTTCTATTTGTATCAGTCCATTATCAGAAAAACCTGCCGGATGCCTGTTTAGTATGTATCTGATCAGCCTTTAGTATATGAATTGATATCATGAAAGACAAGGTTTAAAGGTTTTTCTTTGTACCGTTCAACATTCAACGCAAATAAATGAATTTTTGATTTATTACTAATTTGACTGCAATCGTATTTTATGATATTAGAGTATTGATAATCAGATTTGAAAATAGATTTTCAAAAATTTTACTGCCAAAACCAAAGGTATAATTTCAAAAGCGCAAAGATACAAAATTAAATAATAGAGAGAAAATCTGGAATGGTATAATCCCATAGTTGCTCCTCTTAAAACTTTATAAACACTGATAAGTAGAATAATTCCCCATATAATCCATAAAATGGTATTTAAAGGATTCACTATGTATACTGTTACAAAGGGTAAAATGAGGATGCCGGTAAATTGATTGGTAATGATTATGTTACGAAAATAGATGCGTGTCTCTTCTGAGGTATTGAAAATCCAGGCTACCAGTTTCATAATCCAGTATTTGATGATGATAAACAGAGCCAATGCTGCCCAGAAATAAAATAAAACTACCAGGGTGTGTTTCGAAGGACTCATATTTGTTAAACCTGTGTCGAAGAAAGTTTTATATAAGAAAACAGCCATTACATTTAGATAATTAAAATAAAGGAAAAAATATATCCATTGATCCATCAGGCCTGTTTCTTTTTCGAGCATTGAAAAATTTCTTGCTTTAAATACAGATTGCATCGTGGCACTAAATCGCCACGGGAAAAGGAACCTTGCCAAACCAGTAAAGAAAACACCAGTAATGAGCCAAAAAAACACAAGTTGTATGTTCCTGTCCCCGGTACGTTGGTAAAATTCAATTTTTTGGGGAGAAGGAAGAACTTTTTCTCCTGTAGGATTTATAGTAGTGGAAACTATCGAAGGTTGGGAGCTTTGGAATGAAGAATTATTGGACGTATTGCATGAAACAAACAAGGAAAAAGACAAAAAATAAGCTACAACAAAATATATTTTCTTATCTAATTTAAATTTCATCTGTTCATAATTTGATTAAATAGGTCAGATGGAGCTCGCTAACAGTCTGACTGCATGCTTTACATGCCGCGCATTATAATCATGGGCGTGTGTGTCAAAAACTTTGTCATGGCTCGGTTCATCTGTT
>CAYPFV010000067.1:0-16093 GCA_964410015.1 uncultured Bacteroidales bacterium | reverse complement strand
GGAAAAAACTGGTTTCCGGTGCAGCTCAATACCGATATCGAGTTTCAATTTCCGGCAGAATCAACCACTACACCCATTTCACCCATACGTATGCTGGGCAGGTCTTACCTGCAAAATATTGAGATCAACCCGTCTATAGATAAAAAGGATTTCACACCCTACGATGTAGATTTCGACCCTCATGCCAATCTGCTGACTCCCGATTACTGGGGCGGTCTCAGGGCACAACCTCTTGATGTGAGAGAAGAAAACACCTATGTTTTTCTTGACAGCATTGGTCGTGCTCATAATATCGATCGCATCATCAATACAGTAGAACCTTTTTTTTATGGTGAACTTCCGGTAGGCCCATTGAGTTTTGATCTGAGGCGGTTTTACACCTTCAACAACTACGAAGGACACCGCCTGGGTGCCGGATTGTACACCAACCAGCGTTTGAGCAGGTATTGGAAACTGGGTGGTTTTTTTAGTTACGGAACAAAAGACAAACGCTGGAAATATGGATATTCGGGAGAAGTATTACTACATCGCCGAACCGATCTGCGGCTTGGCGGGCGGTTTAGCCTCGATGTAGGTGAAAGGGGCGGTATATCTTTCAATGAAAAACAATTTTTGCTTAGCCCTTCTTTTATCCGTAACCTTTACACCAACACCATGGATATAACACGTCGACAAGAGGGTTACCTCTCTTTTCGTGCGCTGCAAAACTATTTGCACACCGAGATATCTTTTGCATCAGGAAAAACATGGTGGGACGATATGTACTATTTCATACCCGGCAATCAGAACCTGGAAGGTTTCAGAGATTTCAGGTTTGCTGAGGCAGCTCTAAAAATGCGACTTGCCTGGGGCGAAACCTTTATGAATACACCCCTCAGGGTGATACAACTACCTTCTGATTTCCCGGTTTTTCATCTGAATATCATCAAAGGATTCGATCAGGTGCAAAATGGTGAGTTCGATTACCTGAAGATTGAATCAAAGCTGGATATACACTATCCGATACCCTTGCTGGGTGAGCATACCTGGATTTTGGAAGGGGGGTGGATCAATCGCTCCGATCTGCCTTGGCCCCTTTTATATACAGCCAAAGCCGGAGGGAGAAAATCATGGGTGGCTGCACCCCTTAGTTTTGGCACTATGGATATTGATGAGTTTGTTGCCCATCAATATGTTTCCCTCTCTTTTATGCACAACTTCAGAAGTTTACTTTTGCGAACCCAATCTTATGAACCCGAACTTGTGCTTATCACCAACCTGGGATGGGGTATGCTGAGAAACGAGGAAAAACATATTTATCCTCAAATGCAGGGATGGGAAAAAGGATATTTCGAATCTGGATTTGCCATTAACAAGATTCTACCTCAGAAATGGGTGCGAAGAATCGTTCTGGGCATGAGTCCGGGCATAGAGTTTATGTACCGCTACGGCCCCTATGCACTGGAAGATCCCATGCAAAATCTCACCATAAAAATGACGATCGTGACGGCACTATAAGATTTTGAATCTGCTGTGAAATTATCATCCAATACCTACCTCCAAACTTCTTCAAACTATGAAAATAGTCAATACCATAATACCACATCCTGACCTGACTCAAATATGATACAAACGGATGAACGGATTGAGAAAGGTTGAAAAAAGTTGAGAGGCAAAACACCAAACGCCTGAAAAGGTACGCGAAACACAAGACCCAACTACAAATATTTCACCTCTTTATGAACCCTGTGTAATTTGCACTGTTTTACAGAATAGTTCTCAATCGAATCAAATGAATTTGTATTTACAGTTGCATCACCAAAAACCTGAAAACTATGAGATATTTTTTAATTCTTATCCTTTTGTTACCCCTGGCAGTTTCAGCACAGCGCGACTGGACTGATATTGAAATGGAAGTTACAAAACTTGCTCCCGGAATCCATCGTATCTTCATTGCCAACTCCGTATCTGCCATCACGTTTCACGGCGATGAGGGTTTAATGGTGATCGATGCAGGATACGAACAAAGTTCGGAAAAGCTGATGGAAGAGATCAGAAAGATTACTGATGCCCAATTAGAATACCTTGTCAATACACATATTCATGGAGACCACACAGGAGGAAACAAATTACTTGGTAAAGAAGCCAGGCAGATCATCGCTCACCCTAGCGTTAAAGAATACCTCTCAGCAGAACAACAGCAAGGTGATAATATTATTCCCCCATTTCCTGATTATGCCATACCCGAAAAAATGGTTGAAAGTGAAACAAGAATGAAATTTAATGGCGAAGAGATCGTGATCACACCTTTGGGAGGTGGACACACCACAGGCGATCTTATCATCTATTTTACCAATGCCAATGTTCTGGTTCTGGGCGATCTTCTGTTCGCCAACTATTTTCCATTTATAGATACTGAAAACGGAGGAAACCCTATAACATATATGGATAATGTGAATACCATTATCAGCCAGTATCCCGAAGATGTAATCCTGGTAGGAGGTCATGGACCTGTATATAACATGAATCAACTCAAAAAATGGCACCAGGATTTGTCTGAAACCATGGAAATAGTAAAATCACTGAAAGAAGAAGGATTGGATGCCAGTCAGATAAAAGAAAACCAAGCTCTGAAGAACTGGGAAAGCATGGGCAGTTTCTTTATTACTGAAGATAGATGGATTGAAACAGTTTATCCGTTTTTGTAAGAGAAATGATTCCTTTATTTTTTTGTTAACTCATATTGCAGAAAAAAGGATACGATAAAACAAATAACGCTCAAAAAATTCTCTTTTTACACTCCAATCTTTTCCTGTAGATTAAAATTTCTTTGTGTGAAGCGTGTCATTGCTTGTTAGAAGCTCACTTTTTATCGGAAAAAACTGGATTGGTAAACAAAAAGAGCGGCAAGAAAGTGAGATGCAATTATTCAAGGGTATAAAAAAACAAAACCCCGAAATCATGCAAGTTAACCTGCAGTCATTCAGGGTTTTACGTGGTACCACCCGGAATCGAACCAGGGACACACGGATTTTCAGTCCGTTGCTCTACCAACTGAGCTATGGTACCCCGCTTAGAACAGTGCAAATTTAAATAAACATTTTTAACCTGCAACATGTTTTTTGCTGCTACATTAAAAAAACATGAAATTATTATTCCTATCTGATTCTGTAGCTTTGCTGAATACTAATACAAACAAATCTCTTATTCCGTCATAGTTCTGTTTTTTCAGGAGAAAATTACCCCTGATAATTTACCCTTATCAAGCAAAAATATTTTCAAATAACCTTACCTTCGCATATTGTTTTACCTTGCAAGGTGACTTTTTTATTTTCAATTCAAATTTTACAACGCTAATTGCCCTGCAAATACTCTAAGCCAAACACAAAAATCACAAACTATGAAAACGACACCCATTTCATCATTGGGCGAATTTAAGCTGATCGACCAACTCACCAAAAACATCAAACATTATAATAACAATACCCTGAAAGGTATTGGTGATGACACCGCTGCCATAGCCAATGGCGAACAAGTCACATTGCTTACAAAAGACCTGCTTGTAGAGGGAGTGCATTTTAATATCATGTATACTCCTTTAAAACATCTGGGGTATAAATCTATTGTGGTAAATCTTTCGGATATTTATGCTATGAACGGCAAGCCTACCCATGTGATTGTAGGTATCGCCGTTTCGAGCCGGTATACGGTGGAAGCACTTCAGGAACTATATGAAGGTATGCTGCTGGCTTGCCAAAAATACCAGGTTGATCTGGTAGGAGGAGATACTACATCCAGTCTTTCCGGTTTGTCGATTTCAGTAACCGCAATGGGAACAGTTGACAGACACAAAATCGCCTATCGCTCAGGAGCACAAGACAACGATTTAATATGTGTGAGCGGAAACCTTGGCGGTGCTTATGCCGGATTGCTCGTGCTGGAAAGAGAAAAGGAAGTTTTTAAAGCGAACCCTGATGCTCAACCCAACCTCAATTCATACTCTTACGCCCTGGAAAGACAACTAAAACCCGAAGCTAGGAAAGATATTGTGGAATTACTGAAGCAGAAAAACATTATTCCTACCTCAATGATCGATATTTCCGACGGACTGGCATCTGAAATTTTTCATATTTGCAAAGCATCGCAAAAAGGCGCTGCCATTTACGAAGAGAAACTTCCACTCGAAATGCAAACCGGAGCCATTGCCCACGAATTTAATATTGATCCTACCACGTTTGCACTCAATGGAGGCGAAGACTACGAACTGCTTTTTACCATCAGACAACAAGATTATGAAACCCTGAAAGATGAGGATGCGATCAGTATCATCGGGCATATTACATCCGACACCGAACAAAAAAACCTTATTACCACCTCCGGCAGTTTTGTAAATCTGCAAGCACAGGGATGGGATAGTTTCAAAAAAGGTGAAAATGGGAAAAAAAGTAATCTCAGGTAAAGAAATATATGTACAGTTATAAATGATAGCACAAGGTAACTGTTTATAATCCTGAGAAAACAAAAACAGCATCTTTAAAATGGGACAAAAAAACAAATTTTATGTTGTATGGGAAGGTCATGAAACCGGCATATTTACAAGCTGGTCTGCCTGCAAAAGGGCAATTGATGGATATGCTTCAGCAAAATACAAAGGTTTTCCGAATCTTGAGCAGGCTAAATATGCTGTTAATCAACCTTTTTACAAATTTATAGGGATCAGGAAAAAATCAACACCCTCATCATCCTTTTCTAACGGATCGAAAACACCGGTTTGGGATAGTATTTCGGTAGATGCTGCATACAGTTCGGCATCTATGATGATGGAATATCAGGGGGTACATACCCAAACCGGGAAACCCTTTTTCAAAGTAGGTCCTCTGCCACAGGGAACCAACAACGTTGGAGAATTTTTAGCCATAGTGCATGCCTTGGCCTTTTTTAAGCAAGAAAATATTGGCATTCCCATTTATACTGACAGTGTAACGGCCATGGCGTGGGTAAGAAATAAAAAAGCCAAAACCAGCCTGAAAAAAGTACCAGCAAATAAAAAGCTGTTTGACTACATTGAGCGGGCTGAAAACTGGTTGCAAAACAACACCTGGCAAAACAAGATACTAAAATGGGATACTAAAAACTGGGGAGAAATTCCGGCGGATTTTGGAAGAAAATAAAAATTCATTGATTCCCAAAGTTTCACTGAAAATGGAAGTAAAAACGGAGTATCTGATAAAAATTTTTCCGTAAGGTTGATTGTTTTAGCATGTATACGAAAAACCCCGCAGAAAGTAAACTTCCGGCAGGGTTTTTAAAAACTTCATTGATTATGTATTGGAAAATATCAATCCTCAAGAGTAGATATATTTCCCGGATCAACTCCCAGTGCCTTCGCTTTCAAGACCCTTCGCATAATTTTTCCGCTACGGGTTTTAGGAAGCTTATCTACAAACTCTATTTTTTCGGGTTTAGCAATCGGCCCTACTTCATGGCCAATGTGTGCGCGAAGGTCTTCAATCAGTTTCTGACCCGGCATAAAACCATCTTTCAGGATTGCATATACATTGATTGCATTTCCTTTGAGCTGATGGGGCACTCCGATGGCGGCGGCTTCAGCAATAGCAGGATGGCTAACACATGCACTTTCAATATCAGCCGATCCCAGTCTGTATCCGGATACCTTAATCACATCGTCAACCCGTCCAATAATCCATATATATCCGTCTTCGTCTATACGGGCACTATCACCGGTAAGGTAATATCCTGGATATTTGCTCCAGTATTGATCCACAAACCGCTCATCATCTTTAAAAAGTGTCCTGACCATAGAGGGCCAGGGATTTTTGATCACCAGGAATCCTTCCTGATCAGGACCCAGTGGTTTTCCGTTATCATCCAGTACATCCATTTTTATTCCAGGAAACGGAACACCACCAGAACCCGGTTTAAGCGGATCGGAGGGGAAAGGTGAGATCATGTGCATACCTGTTTCGGTTTGCCACCAGGTATCTATGATCGGACATTTTTCATTGCCTACTACTTTATGATACCATTTCCATGCTTCAGGGTTGATGGGTTCGCCCACCGATCCTAAAATTCTCAACGAAGAAAGATCATGTCTTTTTACCCAACTGTCGCCAAAGCGCATAAAACCCCTTATAGCCGTAGGAGCAGTATACAAAATATTAATTCCGTACTTTTCTATCATCTGCCACCACCGGTTGGGGTATGGATGGAAAGGAGCACCTTCATACAAAAAAATGGTACCACCGTTGAGCAGCGGGCCATATACGATATAGGAATGACCCGTTATCCAGCCCGGATCGGCAGTACACCATATACGGTCTTCTTCCTGCAGGTCGAGATAATATTTTGTGGTAACGTAAGTACCCACCATGT
Organism: uncultured Bacteroidales bacterium; assembly: GCA_964410015.1. Classification (GTDB taxonomy): domain Bacteria; phylum Bacteroidota; class Bacteroidia; order Bacteroidales; family UBA7960; genus SKVR01. The sequence continues at coordinate 9,721 of CAYPFV010000067.1, read as the reverse complement.
ATCCACCATGGGTGTGCAGTATCGCTTTTGGTTTTCCGGTAGTTCCCGAAGTATAAAGGATGAACAGAGGGTCTTCGGCATCCATGATCTCAAGCTGGCAGGTGTTGTTAGCCACCGGAAATTTCACCAGTTCATGATACCACATATCTCTGCCGGGTTGCATAAAAACATCCTCATGGGTACGTTTTACGACCACAACATGTTCAATGCTGCCAGCTCTTTTCAGCGCTTCATCGGCAATTTCTTTCAAAGGTACAATTTTACCCCGCTGATAAGCACCATCAGCCACCAGCAGCACCCTCGATTCGCTGTCTTGAATTCTTTCTGTGAGCGATTCTACCGAAAAACCTCCATACACCACTGAGTGTACTGCACCAATCCGGGCACAGGCCAACATTGCGGTTACTATTTCAGGTATCCTTCCCATGTAAATGGTTACCCTGTCGCCTTTCTTTACCCCCATACTTTTAAGTACATTGGCAAATCGGCAGGTTTCCTGGTGTAAACGAAAATATGACATCGTCTCGGTCTTCCCGTTTTCACTTTCCCAGATCAGTGCCAGTTTGTTGCGTCTGAAATTTTTCAGATGTATATCCAGACAGTTATAAGCAATGTTGGTTTCTCCACCGGTAAACCATTTAAAGAAAGGTTGATTGCTGTCGTCCAGCACTTGATCCCATTTTCGAAACCAGTGAAGCTGATCAGCAAAGTTTTCCCAAAAACCCAGGTAATCTTTGTTTGCCTGTTCATCCCAGTCTTTTCTTTTCTTGACTTGTGCCTTTTGGAGCGTTTCATCTGAAGGATAGTACACCTCACCGCTTAACTTATTTTCTTCCATATTTGCAAATTTTTTATGATTATATAGTTAAATATAATGATAAATGTGCAAAACAGATACATAAAATTTTATATTCTTTCCCAACAGACAGAATTTGGTTTAAAAAAGTTTGTTAATATCTTGTCTATGATGGTGTGGGCACTATCCGGCAAGCATTGGGTTGAAAATGCCAAAGCTCTTAGAAAAAAATGAGACAGAGGCCACAGGGTGGCTGCTAAACATCAGGCACCGGACGCTGTGCACTTGGTTGTTTTGTAGTTTTAGAATATTGCTGTTTGCCAAGTTCATAAACCATATCTCTTACAAACTTTGCCCACTCGTGAGGCGTTTTTGACCGGTCGAAAAAAGCAGGAGAAAGAGGATTTCCAAAAAACAGGTGAATGTCGCTTCCTTTTTTCAAGAACATTTCGGCAGGCAGTCTTGCGGCTTCCAGTGGTATGCTGATGCCCATCATTTTTCGAATCTTATATATCCGGTTAAATACCGGTGTATTTTGTCCGCTGATAAACACCGGTACAACAAAACGTTGTACCTGAATTGCTTTACTAATAAAAGATTTTTGCCAGGGAGGATCCTGCATTTTACCGTTTAATTTCCGGGAAACCAAACCTGCCGGAAAGATCATAATCTGTTTATCTGATAAAAAAACCTGGTTGATTGCAGCGGTTTGTTTCCGGTTATTTTTACCAAAAACATTGACATCCACAATAAGAGGTCTGAGATTGGGTATATAAGAAAACAAATGATTAGAAGGGGAAACCACCTCCCCTTTGAGTTGATAAATGCTTTTCAGAAAAGACAAAGCATCTACAGCTCCCAACGGATGGTTGGCAACAAATATGCACCTGTCAGCTTGTTCTACTCTTCCAGCATGGTGGATGTAAACGTGTATATTTAATTCCTCCAGCAAAGCATGGATATAGTCCATCCCTTGTTTTTTTTTCACTTTCATGTGAAGGGCGTTGATCTGATCTTCACAAATAAATCTTCTCAGTATCTGAATTAAAAATCGTGGAAGTAATCTAAAAACCAGAAACTTACTTTTGCGCATCATTTTTTCAAGATCAAAAACTTTTTCTGAAAGATCAGGTGGGTTCTCCATGAAATTAAAATAAAATTTAGTAGGTTGCTAAATCAATTGTCAGCATGTAAAATTACTAAATCTGTGATTGAAAATGGAGATTGCTGTGTGGTGATTATCCTTTTGTATGCTAAAAAGGATGGAATAAAAACAGGGCAATTGTTTTACAATCCAACCTTGATTTGATAGGTTATTTTTTATACCGGTAGGCCGCTTTTCTCAGTTTATCCATAATAGCAATTCCGATTCCGTTTTCCGGGACAGGCTCTGCCACGATAAAATCCACATTCAAATCTTCCAGTTCGTGAAGTATTGAAAAAAGTTCTGCTGCATAGGTTTTCATATCCCCATCTGGAGCCATAATTTTCACGTATTTATATCCTTGTGTGTTTTCACCTGAAAAAGACAACAAAGCGGCCTGGGAAACATCTTTTATTTCCGGCATTTTTTCTCCGGCAATATAGATAGGTACGGAAGGGCTGTAATGCGATTTAAGCATACCTGGCGCCAGGGTATGCGTTATTTTTTTTTTGTTTTTTACAAGGTAGGGGATAACTTCCTGAATTTCCTGCTGGGTAATCACGCCATGTCTTAAAATCTCAAACCCTTCATTATGAAGGGTAATGATAGTAGATTCAATGCCTACTGTTGTAGCTCCGCCATCTAATATAAAATCCACTCCCTGCAATTGCTTTTTGACATGTGATGCCTTTGTTGGGCTAAGTTTTCCGAATTTATTAGCGCTGGGAGCCGCAACAGGACATCCTGCCATTTTAATCATTCTCAGGGCAATTTCATTGTCGGGCATGCGCAAACCCACTGTTTTTAGTCCTGAGGTAACAATGCCAGGCACTGCTTCACTTTTGGGCAAAACAAGTGTGAGCGGCCCGGGCCAAAAATGGTTTGTTAACTTCCATATTCTCTCATCTTCAACATTGATGAGTTTACTGATATCAGTCTTGTGTGCCACATGAATGATCAGAGGATCGAAAGAGGGGCGTTCTTTGAGTTCAAAAATACGTGCCACCGCTACCGGATTTAATGCGTTGGCACCCAAACCGTAAACCGTTTCGGTAGGAAATGCGACCACTTTGCCCTGTCTGATCAATTTGGCTGCTTTTTCAATATCTTTTTGCAAATCCATTTGTAACTGTTTTGGACAAAAATACTCAACTTGCCTGTGAAATAATGAAAAAACCCTTGCAAAAGTTTAAAGAATGAGTCAACTCTGAAAAATTTATTATCCACAAATTACACAAATCAACACTAATTTATATCGTTGATTACCTGACTAATAAGAATTTAATATTTTCACTAATGAATTAAAAAGGACTTTTCATAGCAGACTCAGGGATTAAATTGAAAACTTTCGCTTTAGAGATATTTATGCAAAACATTCATGGTTGCAAAGTAAGAATTTTCAATACATTTTATATAAAAGCTATCTTTCCATAGTGTTTGGATTAAGGGACAATCACATTGGACCAATCAATGAAATTTCTCAGCAATTGAACCGTGTTAGTATAATAATGTAGAGATTTAATGATATGGAAACAAGAAGAGGAAGATATTGGATATGGCAAAAAAAACCCCGGAACTTTTACTCAAATTCCGGGGCCACCAATCAACTAACCAAAACAACATTTAAGGATTTGAATCAGGTTAAATGCATTATCTTATTAACTAACTAAACACTAACATAACGTGGTTTATGCCCTGATGTTTTGCAGGCATGTATTAAAAAAACACAAACCAAAAGATTGATTACAAAAAAGAGCAAAAGACTTTAATTTACAAATAATTAAGTTCAGTTAAGGAATCATGTATGAGATGGAATGTACGATCTATGTCGTTATCAAGACCTACAGAAAATCTTACCAACCCTTCAGACATGCCCATAGAGCGTTGCACCTCTTCGGGTACCTCGCTGGAGGTGCTTTTACCTGAATTGCTGAACAGGGTTTTGAAATACCCGAGGCTAACAGCAAGATATCCAACGCCTTTCTCCTGCATTTTTTCCATAAGATTCATTGACCTTTCAGCGGTTTCCATATCAATAGTGATCATACCACCAAAACCAAATTCAGGATTCATGATCTTTTTCATAAGGTTGTGCTGGGGGTGTTCTGGCATTCCCGGATAATTGAACTTCAATCCTATTTCTTTAAATCTTTCAGCCAGATACATAGCGTTGTAGCTATGCTGTTTCATACGTATGTGCAGGGTGTGCAGGTTTTTATGTATGCTGGATGATCTCAGTGGATCAAGTACAGGACCCAGCAGCATTGCGGTGCCTGTGTTTACATCTGCAAGTTCGTTGACAAACTGCTCATCAGAACAGATAGCGCCTGCCACACAATCATTTTTTCCATTAATAAATTTTGTCATACTATACACAACAATATGCGCGCCTAGTTTAGCAGGTGCCACAATCATGGGGGTGAAAGTATTGTCAACCATAAGTTTTATGTGATGCTCATTGGCAATATTGGCCAGTTCTTCAATGTCGCAAATCTGCAACAGAGGATTCGTCATGGTTTCGGTGTATATGAGTGTAGTATTGGATCTGATGGCATCTCTCACTTGCTGGTGGTTGGTAGGATCTACAAAAGAAACCTCGATGTGGAATTTTTTGAGATAATTAGATAAAAAGGCAAACGTACCACCATAGGTAGTAACGCTGGAAACAATATGAGAACCGCAATTACAGAGTTGGAGGATGGCAGAGGTAATGGCAGCCATACCCGAAGCAGTTACCCATGCGCTTTGGGTTCCTTCCATAGCTGCCAACGCATCGGCAAGATAACGGTTGGAGGGGTTCCAATGCCTGGAATAAAGAAAACACCCCTCTTGCTCACCATGAAAAGTATCGAGCATGGTTTTACCTTTCATAAAAGTATAGGTAGCAGAATCGGTGATGGAAGGATTTACATCACCAAATTCACCAAATTGTAATAATTCCTGTATTCGTGTGGCGGGATCGAATTTCATAGCTATATGTTTTGATTTTTGGATGTTAAATAATTGACCGTGGAGGATTTGCTCCTTTTGATAAGACAAAAATAATAAATTAATCACATTTTAATGCTTACAAGTAAAAAGTTTGAGAAAAAAGAAGATTTTTGCTTACAGATTATTTAAAATTATCTTACATTTGCAACAGATTATAACCTGGTGTTATTTAATTATGGAAATTTTAGATGATGACAATGCCAGGACAAATCAGAAATACTTGTAGAAGCACTTGTAGAAGCAAACGAAAAAGGTAGGTAAGAATACCATGAACGGAAGTTTTCAAATAGACAAAACAGATCATAAAATACTGGAAGTACTCACCAGCAATGCCCGGATGCCTTTTTTGGAAGTGGCAAGGCTATGCGGCATAAGCGGAGCAGCTGTTCACCAACGGGTGCAAAAACTCATGGATGCCAATATCATCAAAGGATCACAGTTTAACTTAAACCCAAAAGGGTTAGGTTTTCAAACTTGTGCTTTCATTGGCATACAGATCAATTTGCAGGCAAATGCCACTCATGAACAGGTATTTCAGAAGATCATGAAAATTAACGAAATTGTTGAATGCCATCATATATCGGGTAAATATTCCCTTTTCGTGAAAGTATTTACCAAAAACAATGAGCATCTGAAAAAAGTAATCGTAGAATATATACAATCTATACCGGAAGTGACCAGTACCGAAACATTTATTTCATTAGAAGAAGGCTTCACCCGCAACATCCCTGTTAACCAGGGAAATATTCATAGTTTTTAATGGTACATACAAACTACCCTTAAAATCCAATCAAAACCACCTTAAGTCCGGAAACATCAAAACACAATTTGTTCCGGACTTTTTTTATCTTTCCCAATGCTCAAAGACGGCCTAAATAATCACTATTCCAGCAAAACTATACTTTCAGCACGGGTTGATCAATATCATCTTTATTGAAATTGACTACAACCCAACATAAACTCTTCCTTGCTTGCAGGATTTGCAATAAGATTACAAATAAATGATCTGTCAGGAAACTAAGAAATTAAGAGATTTTTTTACCTGCGGGAATGTTTAAAAAAGCATCAAGGGTCAGAGCAAGAGAATAGGTTGGTGGTTTAAACAAAATAGTAAAAGTCTTCGTTAGAGTGATAATAAAGCAATTTTCAATAAAAATAAAATCCCGATCATTATGAAAAAAATCGTTGTACTACTGGAAAATTTAGTGGAAGATACGGAATTTACATATCCTTACATGCGACTGAAGGAAGAAGGTTTTGATGTGGTTTCGGCAGCACCAGAGAAAAGACCTTATGCCGGGAAAAAAGGTATGACACTTTCTCCTGATGTAGCATTCAAAGAAATAGAAAACCAAGAATTCGATGCTGTGATCATTCCGGGAGGATATGCACCGGATATGTTCAGACGTCATCAGAATATTATTGATTTTGTAACCCGTCATCATGAAAAAGGGAAAATTATCGTGTCGGTTTGCCATGGACCATGGTTGATGATATCGTCTGGCATTGTAAAAAACAGGAAAGTAACCGGTTTCCATGCCATTAAAGACGATCTGCTTAATGCAGGCGCCATCTATGAAGGAAAAGACTGGGTGGAAGACGAAAACCTTTTTACAAGCACCAACCCCCAGACAATGTTGCCCATGATGAAAAGGGTGGTGGAAAAGTTAAACGCCTGATAATGGTCGTTTTCCGCTGCAAATTTGCTTTTTTAATTGACTTTCTGGAAATTTCACAACCTCTGATGAGCAGACAATCAGATACGGACAGCTGCCTGACAAAGGTTTGAAAATATTTCCCGCATGAGTATATCCTTGCTTTTTCCTTATCTTTTCGTCATCTTAAATTGGTTTATGTTATCCTAAAATATTTTTTTGAGATTATTATTATCAGATTTCTGGTAAAACTTTAATCTGTTTATAATTTATATAATATTGATTATAAATAGATTATGACTTTAATGAGAACCTGGTAATGTCAGCGCTACGCGCTTTCTCATTACACTAATAATTATCATCGTGTGCGTCAAAATTTTTGTTTTTGCCCGGTTCTTTATATATTATATAATTGGATGAGTCCACTCAGAAAAGTAAATTATCCACAGATTACACAGATTTACACAGATGCTAAATCTTGATAATCAATGTGTTTAAAAAAAGAAAATGAACACAGATATGCCGAAAACAAATTTTCGGAGAGGACTAATTGGATTGAAGTGGTATGATTAAACCTCCATTTTACTTATTATTATAGGAAGAATATGTAAAAAAACAGGAAGACTTATTTTGAACCTACCTGTTATAAAAAGATAGTGCTTTCCTTGATTTTAAGGTTTTTCAATGATACCTGCTATAGCAAATGCCTTATATTTGCAGTACTAAAGTAGTCTGTAATGTCAATGAATTGCAAATCAAACTCTTCTGGATTTATAGAAACAGAGCGCAAATTTTTAGTTCTGAGCATGGATTTCATGCCGTTAGCCTACCAGCATTCATTCATAGTCCAGGGATATATTTGCGACGATCCAGCCCGCACAGTACGTGTAAGATTACGCGATCATGAGGGCTTTCTTACCATTAAAGGCGCTTCTGATTCCTCCGGTACCACGCGTTTTGAATGGGAGATGGCAATTGGAGAAAAAGAAGCCGAAAAACTACTGGGCATATGTTTGCCAGGAAAAATAGAAAAAACCCGCTACCTTGTTGAAAACAATTCGCTAATTTTTGAAGTAGATGTATTTGAAGGAGAAAACAAAGGATTAATAATGGCAGAGATAGAACTCCTGTATCCGGATCAGCCTTTTGAAAAGCCCAGTTGGCTTGGCAGGGAAGTAACAGGAGACCCTAAATATTACAACGCTATGCTTATGAAAAAACCCTTTTCGCATTGGTGATAGCAAAGGTTGAAAAACCGCTACTTGTTTTCTAATCAAAATGATAAATAAAATTTTTTAACTACACAAAAGATTATATTGCTATTTTTGTTTAGTGCCGGTTACCTGAATAAAAGTCTGAATGATGAGAAGGTTAATCCGCCAGCATGGGAATAGATTCCACTCCCTTTTTACTCCAGGAAAACATATTAGAGATGACAATTTTCAAAAAAATCCCGAAATAAAAACCTGATAAATTGATAAACATGATGAACCGTTTTACCACGAATTTGCTTTTGCTTCTCATATTTGCAGGATCTGGCATAACTCTTTACGCAGAGCAGTTTCATTATTACAACACAAACGGAGATGACATAACGCAGCTTTCCTCCTGGATCACAAACCCGGATGGTACAGGCGATAATCCGGAGAACTTCAGCACCGACAGTTCCTATTTCCATCTTTACCACTCTGCTACCCTTCAGAGCAATCTTACCATCGATGGTGAGGATTCACGAATGATTGTTGGTGATAGTTTGAACAATGTTGAACTTTCACTGTACCCCTCTATCCAACTTACAGCCTTAGTTGATTTGAAAAGGAGAGGTAGTTTGGCTATCTTATCTGACTCATATCCCGAATTTGGCGAATTTGAAGATGGATCAACAGTTTCTTTTACTTTCTCAGGTAGCAAACTCATCCCTTATCACGATTATTACAATCTTCAGATCTTTGGTGTCAATCCGGTTTTTGATAACGGAGGTGGTGACGTACTCATCCGCGGAAACCTAATCCTTTCTGGTACTGTTAATTTTCCTGAAGCGCGGAATAATGTTGAATACAACTTTGTTTTCAATGGAGATGGTGATCAGGAGGTGATCACAGCAGGCAACGTACTTCGCTCATTCAACATGACCTTTGAGAAACCTTCCGGAAGGTTTTCCTTTGGAGATAATGCCATTATTTCAGCCGATAATGAAATGGCCTTTAAAATGGACGAAACAGCCATGCTGGAAGACAATGGAATAACCATTTATGCTGGAAACAGCGTTACCATTGGCGGCATGGGCAACTATGATTTTTCTGGTACACTTGTGCTGGCAGGAACCCAGGTGGGCATAGTAAATGGTTCCGGTCCCGGAACACAGTTTCTTATTCACGATGGTAACAATGCGCCTGTAGTAACTTCTTTACACAATATACTCATCAATGCATCCAACACCGGAGGAGAATTCAATTTTGTGGGTTCTCCCGACAATGTTTTCACTATTACAGGCGAACTCCGAATTGACGAACAGGCAGATGGATTAGTAACATTTCAGGAAAACGAAGTTCTCATCCATGGTGATCTTATCATTGAAGATGGTTTTGCAGGATCGGTGGATGATATCAAAAAACTCACAATCCTTAATGAAGAAAGTAAAGACCAGGGTATGAATATTTCAGTGCCGCTTAGCATAGATGAAATGGAGATATTCAACAATTTGTTATTTGCCGGAGAGATCAACATCACCTCCCTGATGCATCTCAACAGCGGAAGTATTTTGGGTTCATCCAGTGAAGGTTTGATAGTTTTTGCACCCGAGGCCATGCTCACAGGTTATGACGATCAGAATTTTATTGAAACTGGTTTAGGCTTTCAGATCAACAATGCCGGGGAAAATGAGATTATTTTCCCACTTTCGGCAGAGGGTGCATACCGCCCACTGAATTTATCAGTTAGTCATGAAGATACACAAGCAGGTCTTTATATTGCCCGATTGTTTACAGATAATTTCCCTTCCTTTTCCCTCCCCGATGATCTTCAGCAGGTTTACCCTGTTTTTTTTTTTCAACTAAGCATCGGGGATAATCCCAACATTTCGGATATCAGCGTTGGAGTTCCATATGATAACTCAATTGATGATTTGAGCGAAGA